>DATFRD010000001.1:0-2889 GCA_035263645.1 Candidatus Dormiibacterota bacterium
TACCGGTTCCTCACCGTCAAGCCCGGCGCCTATCCGTGGCGCAACCACCCCAACGCGTGGCGGCCGGCCCACATCCACTTCTCGCTGTTCGGTCCCGAGCTGAGCAGCCGGCTGGTCACCCAGATGTACTTCCCGGGCGACCCGCTGATGGCGCACGACCCGATCCTGAAGGCGATCGCGGATCCGCGCGGCCGCGAGCGCCTGGTCGCCCGCTTCGACCTGGACACGACCGAGCCCGAATGGGCGCTCGGCTACCAGTGGGACGTCGTCCTGCGAGGCCGGGACGCCACCCCGATGGAGGCGTAGCCCCATGGAAGGCTCATCCGTTCATCCCTCCCCCCCGGAGGGGGAGGGCAGGGTGGGGGGGAGCGGCGTGGAGGAGACCGCGTCTTTCCCCTCCGTCCCGACGCCGTCGCAGACCGTTGGGCCGTTCTTCGGCTTCGCCCTGCCGTTCCCGGACGACCGGTGCGCCGTCCCGGCCGGCACCCCGGGGGCGGTGCGGGTCGAGGGGCAGCTGCTGGACGGCGCGGGCGCGCCGGTGCCGGACGGCCTCGTCGAGGTGTGGCAGGGCGACCAGTTCGCCCGCTCGGGCACGGACCCCGAGGGCGTGTTCCACTTCCTGGTCAGGAAGCCTCCGGCCGGGCCCGACGGCCAGGCGCCGCACCTGAACGTCACCGTCTTCGCCCGCGGCCTCCTCCGGCACCTGACCACACGGGTCTACTTCCCGGACGAGGGCTCCGCCAACGGGTCCGACCCGGTGCTGGGCCTGGTGGACCCGGACCGGCGGGGCACGCTGGTCGCCCGCGACGACGGCGGCGTGCTGCGCTGGGACGTCCACCTGCAGGGCGAGGGGGAGACCGTCTTCTTTGCCGTCTGAAGGGCAAGGGGGGGCAGGCCCCCCCTTCCGGAACCCCCCCGCTTGTCCGGGACATTCGGGGCGCCTGCGGCGCATCCCTCCGGGTCTGAAGCCCACGTTTGGGCGATCCCGGGAAGACGGACTCACACGCCGGGCGAAGCCCTGTCTTACGGCGACCCCTTTGCTGGTCCCGACTTCGGCTGAACGGTCGCTCAATGCCGTCTGACCGGCTCTTCGGGCCGACCCTCACCATCCCGGCGATGGCGGAGGCGGTGTCCGACGAGTCGTGGCTGCGCGCGATGCTGGACGTCGAGGCGGCGATCGCCGCGGCCGAGGCCGCGGCCGGGGTCATCCCCCCCGCGGCCGCAGACGCGATCCGTGCCGCCTGTGCGGAGGTCAGGATCGACCTGGGGCGGCTGGGCGAGGACGCGGCCGCATCGGCGACCCCGGTCGTGCCGCTGGCCCGGGCGCTGACGGCCGCCGTGGCGGGCGACGCGGCCAACTACGTGCACTGGGGCGCGACCAGCCAGGACGTGATCGACACGGCGATGATGCTGGTGGCGCGGCGCGGGCTCGACGTGCTGCTGGCGGAGATGGACGGCCTGGCGGACGCGTGCGCCGCGCTGGCGGAGCGCCACCGGACGACGCTGATGCCGGGTCGGACGCTGCTGCAGCAGGCGCTGCCCATCACGTTCGGGCTCAAGGCGGCCGGGTGGCTGGTGGCGGCGATGGAGGCGGCCGAGGTGGTGCGCGCGGTCCGCCTGCGGCGCCTGGCCGTGCAGTTCGGCGGCGCCAGCGGCACGCTGGCCTCGCTGGGCGACCACGGGCTCGACGTGCTGGCGCGCCTGGCCGCCGAGCTGGACCTGGCCGAGCCGCTGGTGCCGTGGCACGCGACCCGCGGCCGGGTCGTGGAGCTCGCGCTGGCGCTCGCCGCTTCCGGCGGCGCCGCCGCCAAGGTCGCACTCGACGTGGCCCTGCTGATGCAGACCGAGGTCGGTGAGGTCGCCGAGGGCGCGCCCGGCGGCTCGTCGGCCCTGCCCCAGAAGCGCAATCCGGTCGGGGCGGTCGAGGTCGACGCCTGCTTCCGCGGGCTGCAGGCCCAGGTGGCCGTGCTGGTCGCCTCGCAGCGCGTCGAGCACGAGCGGGCGGCCGGCGCCTGGCAGGCGGAGTGGCCGGCGCTGAGCGAGGCGCTGCGCCTTGCCGGGGGCGCCTGCGGGCGGGCTCGGGTCGTGGTCGAGCAGCTGCGCGTGGACTCCGCGCGGATGCGCGCGAACCTGGACATGAGCGGCGGGCTCATGCTGGCCGAGCACGTGGCGATGGTCCTGGCCTCGCGCGTCGGCCGCTCGGCCGCGCAGCGGGTGGTCCAGGCCGCCGCGGGCCGGGCGTCGGGCGGCGGCCGGCCGTTCCGCGAGGAGCTGCTGGCCGACCCGGAGGTGACGGCCCACCTGACCACGGCCGAGCTGGACGCGGCGCTGGAACCCGGCGGCTATCTCGGATCGACGCCGGCGCTCATCGAGCGGGCGCTCGCGGCCCATCGGAAACGGACGAGGAGTCGGAGCACATGAGCGAAGACGCGTACGAGCGCGGGATGGCGGTGCGGCGCGCGGTCCTGGGCGACGCGCACGTGGACCGCGCGGAGGCGAGGCGCAGCCCGCTGACGTCCGACTTCCAGGACTACATCACGCGCTGCGCGTGGGGCGAGATCTGGACGCGGCCCGGCCTCGACAGGCGCACCCGCAGCTGCATCACGGTGGCGATGCTGGTCGCCCTCAACCGCACCGAGGAGCTGGCCATGCACCTGCGTGCGGCGCTGACCAACGGCGTCACCGTGGACGAGCTGAAGGAGGTCCTGCTGCAGACGGCGGTGTACTGCGGGGTGCCGGCGGCCAACACCGCGTTCCGGGTTGCCAGCGAGGTGCTGGACGCCTGAACCTCGCGGGGGCTGACAGCCCAGAGCCCCTCCCCCCTCGCGGGGAGGAGGTCGCCCCGGCGACCGGATGGGGGCCGCTCGAACGAGTTGCACCTGGTCGGAC
>DATFRD010000002.1:0-21711 GCA_035263645.1 Candidatus Dormiibacterota bacterium
CCGCCGCTGGAGGAGCGCATTCGCCGGCTCGACGAGATGGCCGGCCGCGACCGCTGACCACAGCTCCAGGACGCGCCCGCCCGGCGCTCCTAGGCGGCCGCCGCCTCGCCGCGCCGGGGTCGCAGCCGCTCGCTTTGCAGCGCGGCCGCGGCGACGGCCAGTGCCACGCCGGCGACGGCACACGCCGTGAAGCCGACCACGTAGCCGCCCCGCTCGATCACGGGCCCGAACGCGGCCGGCCCGAAGCCGAGGCCCAGGTAGAGGATGGTGCCGTACACGCCCATCGCGACGCCGCGCGTCTCCGGGGTCGACAGGTCGCCGAAGACGACGCCGAGCGCGAGATAGACCGTGGCCAGGATGGGCACGGTCAGCGCCAGGAGGGCGGTGGCCGGCCAGAAGCCGTCCAGGTGGGGCAGCAGCGCGAGCGACACGGAGTAGGCGGCCAGCCCGCCGATCACGAGGAGCCCGCGCCGCCGCACCCGGTCGACCAGGAGCCCGCCCGGGATGCGGGCCAGCCCGTTGGCGACCGCCTGGATCGCGATCATGTAGCCGATCTGCGTCTCCGGCAGCCGCAGGTGCTCCTTGCCGAACAGCGGCAGGTACGCCTGCAGCGTGCCCCACACCACCGTGGCCCCCAGCATCGCCGCAGCCGCGACCAGGAAGGCCCGCCGGCGGGCGATCTCGCGCAGAGGCCCCGCGATGTTCCAGCCCGCGCCCGTCCCGCGACCTGCCCGGACGCCGACGGCCGCCAGCACCAGCGCGACCCCGAACAGCGCGGTCGCGGCCGTCAGCACCTCCTGGAGGCTCAGCCACTGCAGCGCCACGCCGGCGGCGGCGGGGCCGGCCAGGAAGCCGAGCTGGAAGGCGAGGGTGAGCCAGCCCATGGCCCGACCCAGGCGGCTGCGCGGCACGATGTCCACCAGGGCCGACATGAGCGCCGCCTGGGCGCCCGCCGCGCCCATCCCGGCGACGGCCTGCCACGGAAACAGCGGCGGCACCGAGCCCGCCAGGCCCAGGCCCAGCTGGGAGATGCCGCCGACCACGATCGCGCCGATGAGCAGCGCGCGCTTGCCGACGCGGTCGGCCAGGAATCCGGCCGGCAGCGAGAGGCCGGCCCCGGTCACGGTCCCGACGCTGAAGAGGACCCCGACGACGACCTTGTCGCCGCCCAGCTGGTCGACGCGCAGCGGCAGGATGAAGCTGCGAACGGCCAGCGCCATGAAGATGCACCCCGCCGACAGGTAGATGGGCAGGGTCGACTTCCTGGCGGGGGTCACCTTCGAGGGTAAGATACCGTTCAGTGCCGGCGCCGATTCCCACTCCTGCGGCGGCCCTGGCGCGCGCGGCGGGGCTGGTCCTGGCCGCCCGCCGCGGTGTGGCGTTCACCGGAGCCGGCGTCTCCGCGGAGAGCGGCATCCGCACGTTTCGGGGCCAGGACGGCCTGTGGAAGCAGTACGACCCCTACCGGGTGGCGTCGATCGACCACTTTCGCCGCGACCCCTCGGAGTACTGGCGCGTGGCCCGCGAGGGCTGGCGACGGTACCAGCAGGCCGAGCCCAACGCCGGCCACCTGGCGCTGGCGGCGCTCGAGCAGGACGGGCACCTGGCCGGCGTGGTCACCCAGAACACCGATGGCCTGCACCGGGACGCCGGCACCGCCAGGCTCGTCGAGCTGCACGGCAACGGGCGCACCGTCCGCTGCCTGGACTGCGGGGCGAGCGAGCCCCGGCCGCAGGTGCAGGCGCGCCTGGCTCACGAGCTGCCGCCGCGCTGCGCCGTGTGCGGCGGCGCCCACATCAAGCCGGCGGTCGTGTTCTTCGGCGAGGCGCTCCCCCCCGGCGCCATCAGCGACGCGATGCGCCTGGCGGAGGACGCCGACCTGATGCTCGTGGTGGGCAGCTCGTTGCAGGTCTACCCCGCCGCGGACGTGCCGGAGGTCGCCGTCCGCCGGGGGACGCCGCTGGTCATCGTGAACGACGAGCCGACCCCGCTCGACGTGGCGGCGGCGGCCGTGGTCAGGGGCCGGTCGGGCGAGGTGCTGCCGGAGCTGGTGCGGCTCGTCCGGGCCCGCGCCAGCGGCAGGCAGGCCTCCCCCTCCTGATTCGCACCCGACTGCATCTCCGCTTCGGCCGGGCCCGGGCGGCCGGCAGCCCGGGATCAATCGCCATCGGACCTGAGGTGGATGACGTCGCCGGCGCTCACCTTCCGCCCGGCGACCTCGAGGCAGCCGTCTGGGGCGATGTCCTCGGCCACCCCCTCGAAGGTCTCGTCCTGCAGGTGCACGCGAACCCGCCGGCCCAGCGTGTCGGACCGCTCTCGCCAGCCTGCGAGCACCTGGTCCTCGGTGGCGGCGAACCACCGCGTCATCTCGGCCGCCATCCGCTCGACCAGCTCGTCGCGATCCTGGTCCAGCATCGCGGCCCCGTCCGGCGCCCAGCGCAGGTTGATCCCGGTCCCGACGATGCAGGCGTCGGCGGTGCGCTCGACCAGGATGCCGCCCAGCTTCCGGCCGCCCAGCAGCAGGTCGTTCGGCCACTTCAGACGAACGGACTCGCCGCACGCGTGCGCGGCCGCCACCCCGGCGGCCAGCGACGCCAGCCCGTGCGGGGGCATGACCCAGGAGGCCAGCAGCGCCGTGCCTGGCGGCGCCTCCCAGCGCCGGTCCAGCCGCCCCCGGCCTGCCGTCTGGTGCTCCGCGACGACGACCGAGCCGATCGGCAGCCGTCGCGCCGCGTCCTGGGTCGAGGGGACCGAGCCGACCCGGATGACCTCCACCGCCCGAGTATGGTAGGACACGATGGCCGGCACCTCCTGGGACAGGCTGGGGCAGATGGACGCGGCCTTCGACCTGGTCGCTCCTGCGCTGCGCGTCGTGGCCCGAGACGAGGGGCTGAAGCTGCACGAGTTCTTCCGCGACGACCCCGTCTGGCGCCTGGACTTCGCCCGCGCAGCCGGCGGCGAGGCCGTGGTCGACGTGGCGTGGACAGAGGACCGGCCCGAGGAGTACCTCGTCACGGCCGCCTGGTGGGTGGACGACTACGACACGACCATGCGCCGCTCGCGCCTGGAGGAGGTCGGCGTGTTCACGAGGGACCGCCCGCTGGCCGACCTGGAGGCGATGCTGCGGGACGCCGTGCGCCGCATCGACGGCTGGGCCGAGGCCGACCTCGACCAGATCTCCGGCCCGTACCCCGACTGGCAGCGGCACCACAGCCGCGAGGACTTCTACCGCACGCGGCTCCCCAGGCGATGATTCATGCAAGGGGGGGCAGGCCCCCCCTTCCGGAACCCCCCCTCTCTCGGGGTTTACGGGGCACCTTCGGTGCATCCCTTCGGGGCTATCTGTGGGGTCGGGGGCGTCGGGAAGACGGGCTCACACGCTCGGGCCAAGCCCTTGCTTACGCTGCCCCCGGGACTTTTCATCCGTGAAGGTCTATCGCGCGGTCACGCTGGTCGTCATGATCGTGCTCGCGCTGCTGCTGGTGGGGGCCATGACCCTTTACGGGATCGGCACGTTCAACAGGGGCAGTCTCGTCGCGCTGCTCGTCGTGCTCGTCGCGGCGGCCGTGGCCGGGGCCGCCTTCAGCTACCGCAGATACTTTCCACGGAGGCGATGAGACACCCACTCAGGCTCGGATGGAAGGCCTCGGCAGAGCAGTTCGCGCCGCGGCTGCTCCTCGACTTCGCGGTGCTGGCCGAGGACCTCGGCTTCGAGAGCGCCTGGATCAGCGACCACTACCAGCCGTGGCGCCACACCGACGGCCACGCCCCGTTCTCCATGGCCTGGCTGGCCGCCGCCGGCGAGCGCACGCGCCGGATGATCCTCGGCACGAGCGTGCTCACACCGACGTTCCGCTACCACCCCGCTGTCGTCGCCCACGCGTTCGCGACGCTGGCCGTCATGGACCCGGACAGGATCATCCTGGGCGTCGGGACGGGCGAGGCGATGAACGAGAGCCCGGTCACGGGGATCGAGTGGCCGGAGTCCCGCGAGCGCTTCCGGCGCCTCAGCGAGGCAGTGAAGCTCATCCGGACGCTCTGGACGGAGGAGTTCGTCCAGTTCGACGGCGAGTACTACCACGTCCACGGCGCCACCGTGTACGACCGCCCCGCCCGTCAGGTGCCGATCTACGTCGCCGCTACCGGCCAGGTGGCCGCCCGGTTCGCCGGGCGCCAGGGCGACGGCTTCATCTGCACCTCGGGCAAGGGCATGGACCTGTACCGGGACACGCTGCTGCCCGCCGTGCGCGAGGGGGCCGAGGCGGCTGGCCGCGACTACGACTCCATCGACAAGATGATCGAGCTCAAGGTCTCCTACGACACCGACCGCGGGCGCGCCCTTGCCGACACCCGCATCTGGGCGGCGCTCGCGCTGACTGCGGAGGAGAAGGTAGGCGTGCACAACCCGAAGGAGATGGAGGAGCGCGCCAGGAACGTGGCCAACCCGGAGCGCCGCTGGCTCGTGTCCTGCGACCCCGACGAGCACGTGGAGCAGCTCGCGCCCTACCTGGAGCTCGGGTTCCGGCACCTGGTCTTCCACCATCCGGGCGACGACCAGGCGCGCTTCCTCCGGCTGTACGCCGAGCAGGTGCTGCCCCGGATCCGCGAGCGCTGGGGATGACCGTCCTCGGGCCGGGCCCCGTCTGGGTCGTGGTGCTCGTCAAGGACTTCGACCGGGCCAAGCAGCGGCTCCGGCCGGTCATGGACGCCGGCCAGCGCAGTGAGCTGGCCCGCGAGAACGCTCGGCTGGCGCTGGCCGCCGCCCGGGCCGGGGACCGGGTGCTCGCCGTGTGCGGCGGCGAGGCAGCCGCCTCGCTGGCCGCCGCCACGGGCGCCGAGGTGCTGCAGGAGCGCGAGCCGTCCGGCCAGAACCCGGCCGCGCGCCTGGGGATCGCCCACGCGCGCGCCGCCGGGGCCGAGGCGGTCCTGCTGCTGTCCAGCGACCTGCCACTGGTGAACCGGCGGAGCATCGCCGGCCTGCTGGTGAGGGCGCGTCGCCTCGGCCGCCCGGCCGTGGTGGCGGCCCCGGCCACAGGCCGCGGCGGGACCAACGCGCTCTACCTGTGTCCGCCGGACGCGATCGGCCTGCACTTCGGCGACGACTCGCTGGCGAAGTTCGAGCGGGACGCCGCCGGCCGGGGCGTGGCGTTCGTGCTGCACGAATCGCCGAGGCTGGCCCTCGACCTCGACGAGCCATCGGACCTGGAGGAGCTGCGGCGGCTGGCGTGATCCGGCTCACGGCGGTGCCGGGCCTGCCCGAGGTCCGACCGGGGGACGACCTGGGCCGGCTGATCGCCGACCTGGCGCAGCTGCGCGACGGAGACGTCGTCGTCGTCGCCCAGAAGGTCGTGTCCAAGGCCGAGGGACGGATGCGTGACCTGCGCGAGGTCCGCCCCGGCCCCCGGGCGCTGGAGTTCGCGGCCCGCCTGGACGCCGACCCGCGCTTCGTGCAGGTGGTCCTGGACGAGAGCGTGCGGATCGTGCGCGACGAGCGCGTCCTGATCGCCGAGACGCGCCACGGCTTCGTCTGCGCCAACGCCGGGGTCGACCACTCCAACGTGCCCGGCGCCGACCTGGTGACCCTGCTGCCGGAGGACTGCGATCGCAGCGCCGCGGCGCTCCGCGACCGCCTGAGGGACCTGACCGGGCGGGACGTCGCGCTCATCGTCTCCGATACGTTCGGCAGGCCCTGGCGCATGGGCATCGCGAACGTGGCCCTGGGCGTGGCCGGCCTGCCGGCGCTCCTCGACTACCGGGGCCGGCCCGACGACTACGGCGAGGAGCTGCGGGCCACGGTGGTCGCCGTGGCGGACGAGCTGGCAGCCGCCGCGGAGCTCGTCATGGGCAAGACGGAGCGTGTGCCCGTGGCGGTGGTGCGCGGCTGGCACCCCGAGGCGCCGCCCGGCACGGGCCGCGACCTGGTCCGCCCCCCCGAGCTCGACCTGTTCCGCTGAAGACCGGCCCCGGCGGGCAGGCGGCCGCCGGCCTGCCTCGCCGGGGCCCGACCGGCCAAGATGAGCAGGTGAGAGTCGCCCTGCTCGCCGGGGGGACCGGCGCCGCCAGGCTGGCGGTCGGGCTGCAGGCGGAGCTCGCCCCCGGTGAGCTGAGCGTGGTCACGAACACCGCGGACGACGTGGAGTTCTGGGGGCTGCGCGTCTGCCCCGACACGGACGCGGTCCTCTACCGCCTGGCCGGCGTGTTCAACGAGGAGGCCGGGTTCGGCGTCGCGGAGGAGACGTTCGGGGTCCATGGCCAGATGCGGCGGCTGGGCGAGCCGGACTGGTTCTGGCTCGGCGACCGTGACCTCGCCGTTCACCTCGTGCGAACGGACCTGCTGCGGCGTGGCGCCCGGCTGACCGAGACGGCGCTGGAGCTGGGCAGGCGCCTCGGCGTGGCCACACGGGTGCTCCCCATGTCGGACGACGACGTGAGGACCTGCTTCCAGACCGACCAGGGCCGGCTCGGCTTCCAGGAGTACTACGTCCGGGAGCGGCTGCGCCCACGGCTGGTCGCGATCGAGGTGGAGGGGCTGGCCGCCGCCCGGCCCGCCCCGGAGGCGCTCGCTGCGGTCGAGGAGGCCGACCTGGTGGTGATCGGCCCGTCGAACCCGCTGGTCAGCATCGCGCCCATAACCGCCCTGGTCCGGGGCGCCCTGCGGCCCGAGCGCACGCTGGCGGTGAGCCCCATCGTCGGCGGCCGGGCCCTCAAGGGGCCCACTGCTGAGATGATGCGGACGATGCTCGGCGAGGCGAGTGCAACCCGCGTGGCCCAGGAATACCGCTGGGCAGCCGGCAGGTACGTACTCGATGACCTCGACCAGAGCGAGGTAGGGCCGATCGAGGCGCTCGGCTACCGGGCGCTGGTCACCGACACGGTCATGGACGGCGTCGAGGGGGCCCGCCGCCTGGCGGCGGCGATCCTGCAGTTCGGGGAGTTGCGGTGAACAAGATCGTCAAGCTCGCGGCAACGCGAGATCCCGAATACCTTGCCCGCCTGCTGAGCCCCGAGCAGCCGCTGGAGCCGCTGCTCGGGGCCGCGCACCGGGTCCGGCTGGAGGGCCACGGGCAGCGCATCTCGTACTCGCCCAAGGCGTTCCTGCCCCTGACGCAGCTCTGTCGCGACAACTGCGGCTACTGCACGTTCGCCAAGCCGCCCAGGCGCGGGGCCCGCGCCTACATGACGGCGGACGAGATCCTCGGGCTGGCCCGCGCGGCGGCGCAGGCCGGGTGCCGCGAGGCCCTGTTCACGCTCGGGGACAGGCCAGAGCGCCGCTATCGGGTGGCCAGGGACGAGCTGCGCGAGATGGGCTTCGAGACCACGGTCGAGTACCTGGGCCACGTCGCCGGCCGGGTCCTCGAGGACACCGGCCTGATCCCGCACGCCAACCCGGGGGTCCTGAGCCGCGACGAGATCGCGCTGCTGCGGCGGGTGAGCGGCAGCCAGGGACTGATGCTGGAGCAGGCCTCCTCGCGCCTGCTGGCCCGCGGGGAGGCCCACTGGGCCAGCCCGGACAAGCGGCCGGAGGCCCGGCTCGAGACCATCAGGCTGGCCGGCGAGCTCGACGTCCCGTTCACCACCGGCCTGCTGATCGGGATCGGCGAGACCCTGGACGAGCGCGCGGCCACCATCGCGCTGCTGGCCGGCCTGGCGCAGCAGGAGCACGTCCAGGAGCTGATCGTCCAGAACTTCCGGGCCAAGCCGGAGACCCGGATGGCGGACGCGCCCGAGCCGACCATGGACGACCTGCTGCGCGCGGTGGCCGTGACCCGGCTCGCGTGCGGGCCGGGGCCCAACGTGCAGGCGCCGCCCAACCTGGCGCCGGACGACTACCTGCTGCTGGCCGGGGCCGGGATCAACGACTGGGGCGGCATCTCGCCGCTCACGATGGACTACGTCAACCCGGAGGCCCCGTGGCCGCAGCTCCGCTTCCTGGAGGCGGCCACCCGCGCCAGCGGCTCCCAGCTCGTGGCGCGGCTCTGCGTCTACCCGGAATACGTCCGGGACCACGACCGGGCGCTGCGCTGGCTCGACCCGGCGGTGCTGAGACGCGTCCTGGCGGCGGCCGACGGAGAGGGACTGGCCCGCACCGGGCACTGGTGGCCGGCCGACCAGCTGACCCCGCCGGCCACGTTCACGCCGAGCCCGATCCGGCACCCGATCGCGGCGGCGCTGGACCGCGCCGAGCGGGGAGAGCGGCTGGAGGAGCGGGAGGTGGAGACGCTGTTCACCGCCCGGGGCGACGAGGTGCGCGCCCTGGCCCGGCTGGCCGACGACGTGCGCAGGGAGGTCTGCGGCGACGTCGTCACATACGTGGTCACGCGGAACATCAACTACACCAACATCTGCTACTTCCGGTGCCAGTTCTGCGCGTTCAGCAAGGGCAAGATGTCGGAGAACCTGCGTGGCAAGCCGGAGCTGCTGTCGGTGCGTGAGGTCGTCGACCGCTGCCACGAGGCGGTGGCGCGGGGCGCGACCGAGGTGTGCATGCAGGGCGGCATCCACCCGAGCTTCACCGGCGACTTCTACGTCGACCTGCTTCGGGCGGTGAAGGAGGAGCTGCCGTCGCTGCACGTGCACGCGTTCTCCCCGCTCGAGGTCCATCAGGGAGCGGCGACCGCCGGCCGGAGCGTGGCCGAGCAGCTCCGGCTGCTGCGGGAGGCGGGCCTCGGGACGCTGCCCGGCACCGCCGCGGAGGTCCTGGACGACCGCATCCGGAGGTACCTCTGCCCCGACAAGATCAGCACCCAGCAGTGGGTGGACGTGGTCAGGGAGGCCCACCGGCAGGGGCTGCGGAGCACCAGCACCATCATGTTCGGCTCGATCGAGGGGCCCGAGCACTGGGCGCGGCACCTGGTGGTGCTGCGCGACCTCCAGGACGAGACCGGCGGCTTCACGGAGTTCGTCCCGCTGCCGTTCGTGCACATGGAGGCGCCGATCTACCGCAAGGGCCGGGCCCGCCGGGGGCCCACCTGGGAGGAGGTCGTCAAGATGCACGCGGTGGCCAGGCTGGCGCTGCGGGGCTCGATCGACAACATCCAGGTGAGCTGGGTGAAGTGCGGGCTGGACGGCTGTCGGATCATCCTGGGCTCGGGCGCGAACGACCTGGGGGGAACCCTCATGAACGAGTCGATCTCGCGGGCGGCGGGCGCCTCCCACGGGCAGGAGGTGACGCCCGAGGAGATGCGGAGCACGATCCGCTCGATCGGCCGGGTCCCCGCCCAGCGCAGCACGACCTACCAGATCCTCGAGCTCTTCGACCAGGTCGCGTGACGCCGGCGGCCGGCGCCCGCCTGCCCGGGCCAGTCTGCCTATCATCACGGCTCATGACCTGCGACGAGATCGCGCCGCGCCACGAGTCGCCCTAGCATGGGCCTGTTCGAGGACATCGACCGGGACCTGGTCACGGCGCGGAAGGAGCGCGACCAGGTCCGCCTGGTGACCCTCGGCCTGCTGAAGACGGAGGTGGTCAGGGCCGTCAAGGCGCCGGGCTCCAGCAGTGTCGCCGACGACGAGCTGGTGCGCCGCGTGATCCGCAAGGAGCTCAACCGGCGCGAGGAGGCCGCCCACGTGTACACCGCTGCAGGCCGGCCGGACGCGGCGGGCAAGGAGGAGGCCGAGGCCGAGGTCCTGCGCGCTTATCTGCCGGCCCAGCTCAGCGACGAGGAGCTGGAGGCAGAGGTGCGCGCGGTCGTCGCGGAGGTGCGGCCCCAGGGCCCTCGCGACTTCGGGACCGTGATGCGGGTGGCCAGCGCCCGGCTGGCCGGTCGTGCCGAGGGCGGCCGCATCGCGGCGGCGGCGCGGAGGCTCCTTGGCTGAGACGGCGCGGCCGGCCAGGACGAAGCCGGCCAGGACGAAACCGGCGAGCACGAAACCGGCCCGGCGCCGTCGCCCGGCGCTGCCGCGGGCGCCGCGCGGTGCCCGCGCCCGAGCCCTGCTCACGGTCGAACGGCTCGCCGCCCTGTACCCCGCGGCCTGCGAGCTGGACCACCGGAACGCGTTCGAGCTGACGATCGCCACGATCCTGTCCGCGCAGACGACGGACAGGCTGGTGAACTCGGTGACGCCCGAGCTGTTCCGGCTCTATCCGACAGCCGCCGACCTGGCGGCCGCCGACCTGGCCGACGTCGAGCGGCTGGTGATGCCCACCGGCTTCTTCCGGAACAAGGCCCGGGCGATCGTGGCCTGCGCCAGGGCCATGGTCGAGCGGTTCGGAGGCGAGGTGCCGAACCGGATGGAAGACTTGGTCACGCTGCCGGGGATCGGCCGCAAGACGGCCAACGTCATCCTGGGCGTTGCGTTCGACGTCCCCGGCTTCGCCGTGGATACGCACGTCACCCGGCTCACGAAACGGCTGGGGCTGGTCGCGACGTCGGAGCCCGAGAAGATCGAGGCACTGGTCACGCGGATGGTGCCGCCGGTCGAGTGGACCGGACTGTCGCTGCGCCTGATCCTGCACGGCCGCCGGGTCTGCGAGGCGCGCCGGCCCCGCTGCGAGGAATGCGTGCTCAACGACTACTGCCCGTCCTCGCTCGTGAAGCCGCCCTGACATACGGCGGCCCCCTCCCCTCGCGGGAGGGGTTGGGGGAGGGGGAGCTCAGATCGGCCCCCTCCGGCCCCCGGCGGGGCCACCTCCCCCGCGAGGGGGGAGTCGCAGAGCCCCCTCCGGCCCTCCGGGCCACCTCCCCCGCGAGGGGGGAGGGGCAATGGGCGAACATCTGTTCTATACTGGGGGAGATGGTCGAAGCGGAACCGCGGCGCGCCCCGGTCGAGTACCTGGAGCAGCCGTGCAAGACCGCCCTGAACCCGGTCAAGGGCATGGGGTTCCGGTGGTCGCTGAACCCGTACATGGGCTGCGAGCACCGGTGCACGTTCTGCTACGTCCGGGCGTACGAGAAGCGGGCCGACCGTCCCTCCGGCAGCGCCTACGGACGGGCGATCCGGGTCAAGACCAACGTCGCCGAGGTGCTCCGGCGCGAGCTGGCCCGCCCGGCCTGGACGCCGGACACCGTGGTGGTCGGAGCCGCCACCGACCCGTACCAGCCGGCCGAGGGCCGGTATCGGCTGACCCGCGCGTGCCTGCAGGCGTTCGTCGACTTCGCCAACCCCGCCGGGCTGATCACGAGGGGACCGATGATCGTGCGGGACCTGGACGTGCTGACCGCGCTGGCCCTGCGTGCCGATCTGTCGGTGACGTTCAGCATTCCCACCCTGGACGATGACGTGTGGCGAAGGACCGAGCCGGGCACGGCCCATCCGCGGCAGCGCCTGCGCGCGGTCGAGCGGCTGGCCGGCGCCGGCCTGCGGGTAGGCGTGGGCATGGCGCCGATCCTGCCGGGCCTGAGCGACGCGCCCGAGCAGCTGGAGGCCGTCGTGCGGGCGGCGCGAGAGGCCGGGGCGAGCTCGATCTGGACCGGCGTGCTGCACCTGCGCGACGGCACCCGGCAGCACTTCCTGGAGACGCTGGCCCGGTACTGGCCGGAGCTGCTGCCGCGATACCTCGCCGACTACCGCTCCGGACCTTACCTGCCTGCCGCCAGGACGGCACCGGTCCAGCGCACGGTGGCCGAGATGAGCGCCAGGTTCGGCGTGCGTGGACGCCCCCGGCCGTTCCTGCAGCCCCCGCCGGCCCGGCCTGCGCCGGCCCGTCCAGCGCCGCTGCAGCTGTCGCTTCTCCCCGCCGGGTGAGGGGGGCCGGGCCTGAGACTATGATGCTGCTCGATGCGCACTCCCATCGACCTCCTGAAGGGTCGCGTCAACGGCTTCACGAAGATCGAGATCGCACGCCGCACCGTGCCGTGCTACAAGCACGTCATCGAGCCGGATGGCGAGCGGGTTGCGCTGTGCCTCCTGGTCGACTCCGGCTACCTCTTCCGCTTCCCCTTCGAGAACCTGAGGGGCATCAGGGCGCTGGCCACGAAGGCCCGCTACCTGAAGGGCGAGATGGATCACCTTCGACTGCGTGAGTTCCAGCCGGGACTGTGCCGCTATGTGCGCCCGCGCGAGCAGGCCGGCACCGCCTGAGCGGAGCGCGGGCCCAACGGCCGCGCCCGGCGCGGGCATCGTCCAGCAGGTGCTCGCCGAGCGCCGTGAGCTGATGATCGCGAACGAACGGCTGCGCATGGAGCTGGACGAGCTGCGCGGCCATGGCGCCCGCGAGGATCCCCGGCTCAGGGTGCTCGAGATGGACAACCGGGCGCTCAGGGACGAGCTGGCCGCCGTCCGTGCCGAGCTCGACCTCCTCGAGAGAGCCGTCGCCGAGGTGGTCGACGCGATCCAGGACCGGGCAGAAAAGGAACAGGCCCCGCGCTAGGGGCTGCAGCCCCCAGCGCGAGACCTGTGATCCCGGCGGTCCGTCAGTTGACGGCGTTGGCGAGCTGCTCGGCGTAGGGGGTTACGACACCGCCGACCCAGGGCAGGTCGAACCGCGCGCCGCCGGCGTTGCTGGCCCGCGAAAGGCACATGACCCAGACGACGACCCCGAAGAGCAGGAGCAGGAAGGAGACGAAGCCCAGCAGGCGGAACGGGAGAATCGCGAGGAAGGCCCCGATGACCGTGATCGCCCCGAAGAAGATCGTCGACTGCGCCGCGTGGAACTTCACGTCGGGGTCAGCTCGCCCGACGTACAGGAAGATGATCCCGCTGACCCACCACAGCAGGTACGCGAGGACGGCCCCGGTCTTCTTGTCGATCGCGGGCGCCCCGGACGGCTGCTGCTGATAACCGGGCGGCTGGTAGCCGGGCGGCGGATACGATCCCGGCTGCTGCCCGCCCTGCGGCGGATAGCCCGGCTGCTGCCCACCAGGGGGCGGATATCCCGGTTGCTGCCCACCCTGCGGCGGATAGCGCGGCGGCTGTCCGCCGGGGGGCGGACCGGGGGGCGGATTCTGCATGTTGCGCCTCCAGAATTTCGGTGTGGCTGGCCCAAGCATTATCGGGTTCGGCACGACGAAACGCCAACTGCGCCGCGTGGCTCCGGGCGTTGCCGTCATTCGCGGGGGGGCCGCCTGCGGCATGCTCATCGCGTGGTCAAGTGCGGCATCGCCGGGTGGGTCGATAGGAGCCTGATCGCGTCCCGGCTGTTCTATCCGCGCGGCGTGAGCAGCTCGGAGCAGAGGCTCAACTACTATTCGACCCGGTTTCCCCTCGTCGAGGTGGACAGCAGCTACTACGGGATGCCGGCACGCAGGAACTCGGACCTCTGGGTGGCGCGGACGCCCGCCGGCTTCACGTTCGATGTCAAGTCGTTCTCGCTGTTCACGCTGCATGGGGCCAGCCCGAAGGCCCTGCCGCCGGACATCCGGGCCGAACTGCCCGCGGCGCTTCGCGAGCGGAGCAGCGTGTACCTGGAGCGGCTGCCGCCAGACGTGGTGGACGCGGCCTGGGACGCGTTTCGCGACGCGCTGGAACCGCTGCAGGCGGCGGGCAAGCTGGGGGCGGTGTTCTTCCAGTTCCCGCCCTGGTTCCTGCCTACGACGAAGAGCCTCGCCCACATCGAGGAGTGCCAGGAACGGATGCACGGCTTTCCGATCGCGGTCGAGTTCCGGCGCGGCGCGTGGCTGGACGAGCGCCACGGGGCGGGAACGATGGCCTTCCTTCGGGCGAGGGACATCCCGTACGTCACGGTGGACACGCCGCAGGGCTTCGAGAGCAGCCTGCCGCCGGTCGCCGAGGCCACGTCGTCGCGGCTGGCGGTCGTCCGCTTCCACGGGCGGAACCGCGACAACTGGAACATCAGCGGCGCGCCGCCGAGCGTGCGGTTCCAGCACAACTACCGTGACGCGGAGCTCCTGGAGTGGGTGCCGAGGATCGAGGCGCTGGCCCAGCAGGCGCAGGAGGTCCACGCCATCATGAACAACAACTACTCGAACTGGGCGGCCGCCAACGCGAAGCGCCTGGGTGAGCTGCTGGCGGAGGCGCATGCGCGGGGGCCGGCCGGTCGCTACAGCGACTCCGGGAAGCGTCAATAATGCAGTGGGGATGACGAGTGAGCCCTACCGTCACAACTCCTGGGCGAGGCAGCGGCTGCTCGACTTCTGTCGTGACCTGGATCCCGCCGTGCTGGACGCGGCCGTGCCGGGCACCTACGGCTCGATCAAGGAGACGCTGGCCCACCTGATCGCGAGCGAGGAGAGCCTGGCGGCGATGGTCGAGGGATCTCCGGTCGACCAGCCGCAGCCGCGGTTCACGTCGCTCGACGACCTGCAGGAACGCGCTCGCCGGCTGTCGGACCGGTGGGAGCGCCTACTCGGGCTCCCCATGCATGCCGAGCGCCTCGTGGAGCGAGACCGCCGCGGTGGGGAAGGGCGGCTCGTGCGGCTCGGGAGCGTCCTGGCCCAGGTCGTCCACCACGGCAACCACCACCGCGCCGAGATCTGCGTGGCGCTGAGCTCGGTGGGCGTCGTCCCGCCGACCCTGGACGGCTGGGCGTACGGCGCCTGGGTGATCGAGCACAGGGACCGTCAGGGGCGGCGGGGCGATATCTAGATGCAAGGGGGGGCGGGCCCCCCCTTCCGGAACCCCCCCTCTCGATGCAAGGGGGGCGGGCCCCCCCTTCCGGAACCCCCCTCTTTCTGGCGATTTCCGGGGCACCTCCGGTGCTGCCCTTCGGGTCTGGGGGGACCCGTGGGGGAGGCGTGGAGAGGGACTCACACGCTCGGGCCAAGCCCTTGCTTACCTGGCAACCCTGCGAGGGGCCGGGCCCTCTTAGTGGCCCCCCTCCCCTTGCGGGAGGCTCTGCGGCCGTCAGCGCGTTGTCCTGGCGCCATCCGACGGGTGGTGACCGTGGTCGCTCGGCTCGGGGCTGGGCCTGCCTGCCTGCCCGGTGCCCGCGCCGCTGCCTCCGCCGTGCCCCTGGCCTGGAGGGCCGGTCGAGCCGCCGCCCTGGCCGCGGCTGCCGTGCGCGGCGGGCGGGCCTGCCCGGCCGGCCTCCGAGCCGGTGTCGCTGCCGCCACCCGGCTTCTGGCCCGTGGCGCCCTGGTCGTGATCGAGCGGGGAGGCCGCGCAGGCGCCGGCGCGGCTGGCCGTCTGGCCTCCCGCGCCCTCGCCGGCCCAGCAGCCGTGCACGATCTGCGAGGCGCTCCGGGCCAGCTCCGCGGGGATCTGGCTGCCGGTGCCCGCCGCCACGGCCGAGGCCGCGCCGAGCGCCAGCGCGGCCACCATGAGGCCGAAGGCGCCCCTGCCGAGCAGCGCCGGCCTGGCCGCCGCCGGTCTCCCTCGCGGGCCGGCGGCGGCGCGATAGGCGGCCTGCGATGCCCGAGGGCTGGGCCCGCGCACGGACGCCATGGTGCGCCTGAGCTCCTGGTCCAGCCAGCGGTCGAAGTCGCCGTCGTCTCTCATGGGCCTCGTTCGTCCGAGGGAACCCGGCGGGTCAGCCAGGGACCAGCCGCCACTCCGAGCCGGTCGCCGAGGTGGCTCCGCAGCCGCGCGCGGCCGGCCGCGAGCCGGGACGCGATCGTCCGCTCCGGAACGTCGAGGGCCTGGGCGATCTCGCGGTTGGAGTAGCCGTGGACGTGGCGCAGCACCAGCGCGGCGGCCTGCTTCGGGGGCAGCGCGCGCAGTCCCTGCAGGAGCTCGGGTCGAGCCGAGTCGGTCGGATCGGCGTCCGCCGGCACGCCCAGGCGGCGGATGACCTCCCCGACCTCGCGGAGGCGCTCGCGGCGGCGGTGGGAGACGGCGACGTTGATTGCGATCCGGTGCAGCCAGGCCTCCACGGGCGCATCCGGCTTCCAGCGCGGCCAGGCCCTGAACGCCCGCAGGTATGCCTCCTGGACGCAGTCCTCGGCCGCCGGACCATCGCGGAGCAGCGTGACGACGGTCGCGAACAGCCGCTGGTAGGTCGCCTCGTAGAGGCGGTCGAAGTCCTCGACGGAGCCGGGTCGGTACCGTTCCGGCTCCTGCCGGGGTGCCCCTTCCATCCGGCAGGCTAGCTTAGCCGGATTCATCGCCGGCCGCCGTGCCACGGGGTACCGTGGCAGCAAGGGGGGGAGGGGCAGTCGTCGTCAGTGCAGCTCCACCTGGCCGCTGGGCGTGTCCAGCAGCGCCACCAGCGCCGGCTCCGGTCCGGTGACGACGGTCAGGCCGGCCCCCAGCGCGTCCAGTGCCGGCTGCACGGCGGCCGGATCCGGGTGCTCCGCCGAGAGTCGGACCAGCCGCACCCCGTGGGGAGCCGACTCCGAGGGGTGCGGCGAGCCCAGCCAGTCGATCAGGAACGGCACCAGGAAGCCGGGTGAGGCGGGCGGGTCTGCGGTCAGCCGCCAGCGGAGGAGCACGCCGTCGGGGCGCATGCGCGTCATGTCGCGGACGCGGCCGGGGTCGTAGCCGGCACCGCGCGCGCGGTTCACCGTCTCGGCGAGGCTCCCGCTGGCGATCGCCCAGCCCGCCAGGCGCGGGGTAGCCAGGCTCTCCAGCCCGAATGGAAGCGCCGCCGGCTGCTCCCGGTCGGGGTCCGGGGCGATGATCTCCAGGTAGCTGCGGCCGCCGAGCCCGAGCAGGGCGTTGTGGGTGCCGCGGCCCACGTGCTTGCCGCCGTCCGTGGCGCGCACGCCGAGGCGCCGCTCCAGGTCAGCGACGCCGGTGTCGAGGTCCCGGACGCCGTACACGATGTGGTCGACCGCCTGCATCCAGCCCTCCCCTGAGACCAACAGACCCGGCGCTCTTCTACAAACATCATGGCCCGGCACCCGGAGCGCCCGCGACGGTCACCGGGAGGTCGAGGAAGCGCGCCAGGCCGGCGGCCGCCCGGTGCAGCGCCGCGGCCTCCGCCGCCTCCAGCGCGTCGAGCGGTCCCAGCTCGACGACCACCTGCCCGCGGTGGAGGCGGCGCTTCCAGCCGCCCCGGACCTGCCCGTCCAGCGCCACCACGTGGGCGAGGATGCTGCCACCGGGGAAGGGGGTCGTGTCGAGGGGCCGCTCAGGGTCGAGCGCGGCGGTGCGGTCCCGGTAGGCGACCAGGAACTCGTCGTAGTTCGGGAGAAGGTGCCCCACGGGGCCGCCCTCAACTGCCGGCGGTGCCCCGGGCGAGCTCCAGTAGGACCTGCCGTCGATCACCTCGTGCACGAGGGCGGACCCGGCCAGCGCGAGGCCGCGCCTCGCGTCGGCCACGGTGAGGCCCGACCACCACGCGAAATCCGGCGCCTGCGCCGGGCCATGGCCGGAGAAGTAGCGCAGCGTGAGCTCCCCGAGCGCCTCGTCGCGGTCGAGCCGGCGCGCGCCCGGCGCGCGCTCGTCGAGCAGGGCGTATGTGAACTGCCTGCCGCGCCGCGGGCCGCTGACCACGACGGCATCCAGCTCCGCGTGCATCAGGAGGTGGCCGAGGCGCTGGCCGGCGGCGGGGATCCCCGACCCTGCGAGCGCGGCCGCGAGCTCGCCGCGGGTCAGGTGCGAGCCCCCGCCCAGCACGGACTCCAGGACCCGGTGGCTCCGCCTCAGCACCGACCGGTCGAGCTCGAGCTGGCGGTCGTAGTGCGCCAGAGCGGCCCTGACGCGGGGGGCGGTCAGCTCCAGGAGCCAGCGGACATCGGCGGGGAGCACGAAGTGCCAGGTCGGCCGCATGACGTGGGTGCGGAGGATGGTCCCCTCGTCGAAGAGCCGGTCCAGGTCCGCGTCCCGGGCGGCGCGCGTGCGCTGGCCCAGCGCCCACTTGGCTCCGGCATAGTCCTGCGACTGCACGGCACCCAGCCACCTCACCGCCTCCACCGGGGTCGAGAAGGGCTCGCCGGTCAGCCGCTGCGCGCCGAGGCGCCGCACCGCGACGCTGGTCACCCCCGGTCCGGCTCGCCGCGCCGAATCCCTCACCTGGACTAGTGTGCCGGCCGGCGGCCCCGCGGGTGTGAAGCTGATGACCGCCTCACGATCGGCCGAGTTCGCTGCTGGCCAGCCTGGCCAGCGCGGGCAGCTCATCCTGGATGACACTCCAGATGAGGTCGGGGTCGACGTCCACATAGGCGTGGACGAGGCGATTTCGGAACCCGGCGATCCGCGCCCATGCGATCTCTGGGTGTCGCTCCTTCAGCTCGACCGACAGGCGCTGGGTCGATTCGGCGATCGTGTGCAGGCGGCGGAGGCCGGCGTCGAACGCGTCCTCATTGGCCAGGAAGCGCTCCTGTCCGCCGGCTGCGGACCGCCGAATGGCCTCAACAGCGTGGAGGATGTGCTCCAGATAGGGGTAATCGTGCCGGCTGCTCAATCTCAGAGCCCGACGGCATCGCGGAGCACCCGCCTGGTGAAGTCGGAATCGTGCCGCGCCGTGACCACGTGAACGGGCCGGCGGAGAAGCTGTGTCAGCAAGCGCTCGAGCCGATCGAGGCGATCGAAGGCCTCGAACCCACGAACCTCAGGATCGAGGTCGACCACGAGGTCATAGTCGCTCGCGGCGCTGGCGTCGCCCCTGGCCACCGAGCCGAAGACGCGGACGTTGGAGGCCCGCTCGCCGCGGGCCAGGCGCCGGATTGCCGCCCGGTGGCGCCTGAGCTCCCCCAGGTCCAACCCAACGGCGCCGGGGTCGGCCGACTCCCTGCCGATCGCGCCGCGTGCGGCTGCGAGGCGCTCGCGAGCCTCCTCCTCCGTGCGGCCGTACACGGTCTGCCTCACGCCGTCAGGGCGCCGGACCTGGCCACTCCAGCGGCCGTCGCGCCTCCGATACACTGTTCCCTCGCCGCGCCGCCTCATGGGCCGCAGTCTACGTGAACTGCAGTCAAGTTTGGCAGTCACCCCCGGCCTTCAAAGGCCTGCAAGGCTGGCCGCTCAGGCGACTGGAGCCTGCTGGTCGCTGCGACCGACCGTCACCTGGGTGCACCGAAACAGCGCCAGCGGCTGCTCCGAGCCCTCTGGCATCACGGTCGCGTCCCAGACCTGGGTCGCGCGCCCCGCGTGGACGAGGCTCGCGTGGCAGACCAGGGTGCCCGCCCGCACGTTGCCGACGAAGTTCGCCTTGAGCTCGACGGTCGTGAAGGCCAGGCCGGCCGGAAGGGTGGCCCGGCAGCCGTAGCCACATGCGGAGTCGGCCAGCGCCACCATGGTGCCGGCGTGGACGGAGCCGCCGGACATCAGGTGGTGGGGCAGGATCTCCAGCCGGCAGACGGCCCGGCCCGGCCCGGCCTCCACGACCTGGATCCCCAGGAACCTCGCCAGCCCGACGGGTTCCTCGATCCCGCTCACGAACCGGTGGCGACCAGCCGGTCGCGGACCTGTCCCAGCAGCCGGATGGAGGCGCAGGTCCGCTCATGGGGGACGCCGGGGTACCTGCACCGAAACATCACGTGCAGGCGCTCGCCGACGATCGCCCGCAGGCGCTCGAACAGCGGCAGCACCCCTTCCGGGCTGCCCAGCCAGATCTCGCTGCGCCGGGCGGCGTGCTGGGCGGGCGTCATCAGCCTCGGGTACCAGCGGCTGGTCTCCGATTCGGGGATGCCGTACCAGCTGCCGTAGACGCGGCGCGTGCGCATGTAGCCGTCCTGGACCTGCTGCCAGGCGTCGTCGGCGCCCCGCTCGGAGAGGAAGCCGCCCATGGTCATTGCGAACTCCACGTCGTCGTAGCGGCGGCCGTGCCGGAGCAGTGCCTGCCGCAGCAGCGCGACCATCTCCTCGACGCGCGTGAAGATGTCCCGGTTGTAGCCGCCGGCCGACTCGAACTTCGTCGAGTCGGTGCCGCCGTCCATGATGAAGCCGTCGCCCAGGCGGGCCACCCGTTCCAGCGTCACGTCGCGATAGCCGGCGATCCAGATCGGCGGGCCGCCCGGCCGGCAGGGCGCGGGGGAGACCCCCACGTCCTCGAAGTCGAAGTGCCGGCCGTGGAAGTCGACCGGCTGCCCGGACCAGGCCCGGCGCAGGACCTCGATCAGCTCCTCGGTCATGGGCGCCCGGTGCCGGCGCTGGACCCCGATCCCCCGGTACTCCTCGTCGCGGTAGCCGAGACCGATGCCGACCACCAGCCGCCCGCCGGAGAGCTGGTCCACCATCGCGCAGTCCTCCGCGAGGCGGATCGGATGATAGAGCGGCCCCAGCACGACCGACGGGCCCAGGGTGATGCGCGAGGTGACCGCCGAAACTGCCGCGCACATCCCCATGACGTTCGGGTTGTACTGCGTCTCCGGCAGGAAGTGGTGCTCCGTGTACCAGATCGAGTCCAGCCCGACCTTCTCCGCCAGGCCGGCCTGCGCGAGATCGTTCCGATAGACCTGGTGCGGGCTGATGCCCTCCTCCGGCACCCATTCGCCGCTGTAGACGCCCAGCCCGACCTTCACCCCAGTGGAGGAATAGACCCAGCGGGAGCGTAACCATGGGCTTCGCCCTGCGTATGAGTCCGTCTTCCCGACGCCGCCGACACCCCGGGCAGACCCGAAGGGATGCGCCGAAGGCGCCCCCCAGATCCCGGAAAGAGGAGGGGTTTCGGAAGGGGAGGCCTGCCTCCCCTTGCATCTCTCACGCTTCGACGATCGAGCTGCGCACGTGGACGTGCTCCCTGGGCACCAGGGTGGGCCACAGGGCGACCGACTGCCGCGGCTGCGACGGCGCAGAGTAGCCCGTCCCGATGCCGCCGAGCGTCCAGAGGTGCGTGGCCTCCCGCTTGATGGCGTCGGCCTCGTCGCGGGTCCGGCACCTGCCCGCGACCCGCAGGCCGACCTCGTTCAGCTCGCCCGGCTGGGGCGCCGCCGGCCCGTGCAGGGCGTTGACCCCCACGTACCCGAAGTCGAGCTCGAGCGCCTCGACCCCCAGCAGCCTCAGCCGCTCGCGGATGATCTGCTCGCCGCGGCGCGCCTTCTCCAGCGCGTCGGGCCAGCTGAAGAGGAGCATGCCCTCGCCCACCCAGCCGTCGCGGTAGCCGATGCACACCTTGAGCTGCTCCGGCAGGCCCTTGCCCGTCATGCCGGAGAGCCTCACCCGCTCGGGTCCGACCCCTTCGACCTGCACGGTGGTGAAGTCCGCGATGCCGTCCGGCATGACGTAGTTGGCCGGGTCGCCGATCTCGTAGACCAGCTGCTCCTTGACCGTCCATTCGTTGAGGACGCCGCCGGATCCCGGCACCTTGGTGATCACCGCGGTGCCGTCCTCCGCGACCTCCGCGATCGGATACCCGATGCGCCACGCGTCCTTCGCCTCGCGCCAGAAGTTGGACAGGGCGCCGTTGGCCAGCGCCGCGCACTCCACCACGTGCCCGATAGTGATCGCCGCCCCCATCCGGTCCCGGTCCTGCGGGCGGTAGCTCCAGCCCAGCTCGTGCATCATCGGCCCGATGTACAGCGCCGTGTCCGAGACGCGGCCCGTGACGACGACATCCGCGCCCTGGGCCAGGCTCTCGGCGATCACATCGGCCCCGATGTAGGCGTTGGCGGCCACGATGTCGCCCCGGATGCGGTCGATGTCCTCCTCCCCGGTGTCCAGGTTCGTGAACTTCACGCCCAGCGAGCGCAGCTCGTCGAGGTCGGGGAAGATGTCGTCGCCGGTGACGACGCCGATCTTGAGCGGCCCCAGGCCGAGGCGGCCCGCCACCTCGATCACCTTCTGGGCGGCCGCGACCGGGTTGGCGCCGCCGGCGTTGGTGACCATCTTGAATCCCTGCTTGCGCGCGAAGGGCAGCGTCGCCTCCATCCACGGCTCGATGTCGTGGATGTATCCCTCGTCGGGGTCCTTGGATTTCTGGCGCTGTAGGACCGCGAGCGTCAGCTCCGACAGGTGGTCGAAGCAGAGGTAATCGAGCTCGCCCTTCTCGGCGAG
>DATFRD010000003.1:0-4989 GCA_035263645.1 Candidatus Dormiibacterota bacterium
CAGCGGCAGCGTAAGCAAGGGCTCCGCCCTGCGTGTGAGTCCGTGATCCCGACGCCGAGGACACCTCAAGTAGCCCCGAAGGGATGCGCCGAAGGTGCCCCAAAAGTCCTAGGGAGAGGGGGGGTTCCGGAAGGGGGGGCCCGCCCCCCCTTGCATCTACTCCGGCGCCGCCACCTCCTCCAGCACCTCCAGCAGGCGCTCCATCCCCTCGACCAGCAGGTCGCGGCCCGTCGAGAATGCGATGCGCACGAAGCCCTCGCCGCTGGGCCCGAACTCGACGCCAGGCCGGATGGCCACTCCGGCGTCGAGCGCCCGCCTCCGGACCTCCAGGGAGCCGAGGTCCGAGCCGTAGCGGACGAAGGCGTAGAAGGAGCCCTGCGGCTCGACGAGGCTGAGGCCCGGCACGCCCGCCACCATCCGGCAGACGATGTCGCGCCGCGCCTGGTACTCCCGGCGCATCCGGGCAGGCTCGTCGCTGGGCTCGGTGACCGCGACCAGCGCCGCCCGCTGCACGGCGGCGTTCAGCGGACCGTTGAACGTGCGGTGCACCGCCGCCGCCGCATCAACCACCGGCGCGGGGCCCGCCAGGTAGCCGACGCGCCAGCCGGTCATCGCGTACGTCTTGGAGAAGGTCTGGACGTACAGGAGCCGCTCTGCCAGTGCGTCGATCTCCAGGGCGGAGGTGAACCGGACCCCGTCGAACACGAGCTGGTCGTACGCCTCGTCGCAGAGGACGAGCAGGTGGTGCTCCTCTGCGATCGCGGCCAGCGCCTCCAGCTCGCCGGGGCCGTATACCGCGCCGGTCGGGTTGCAGGGGTTACAGATCACGACCATCCGGGCCCCCGGCGCCGCTGCCGCGATCCCGTCCAGGTCCAGGTGCAGGTCGTCCCGGTGGCCCACGAACGAGACCTCTCCGCCGGCCATCCAGGTCAGGTCGGCGTAGAGGGAGTAGGTCGGCTCCGGGACGATGACCCGCGCGCCGGGTTCGATCGTGGCCAGGATGGAGGCGGCGAGCGCCGCGGTGCCGCCATGCGTGATCAGCACCTGGCCGGGGTCGTAGCGCCGGTTGGCGACCTCCGCCAGCTGCTCCGCGAGCGCCGCCCGCAGCGCCGGCTCGCCCTGCTGGTCCACATAGTGCGTCTCCCCGGCGGCGACGGCGTCGGCCAGCGCCTGGCTCACGTGCTCCGGGGTGGGAAAGTCGGGGTCCCCGAGGGCGAGCGAGATCACCGCCGGGCCGGGCCTCGTCGCGGACCGCCGGGAGCGATCGGTGAGATCGCGGACCATGCGGGAGGGGGTGAAGGTCATCGGCGTGGAGTTCCTCATCGGTCGGACAAGTTTGGCCCAGCCGGATTCCGCCGCGCGAGCAGACGATCCTCCAGGCAGATTGCCATCCGAGCGAGCTGCCTAGTACGAGCGGGGCAGGCCCAGCACGTGCTGGCTCAGGTAGTTGAGCGCCATCTCCTGCGAGATCGGAGCGATGCGATAGAGCCGGACCTCGCGCCAGAGCCGTTCCACGTGGTACTCACGGGCGTAGCCGAAGCCGCCCAGCGTCTGCAGGGCTGCGTCGCAGGCCTCGAACCCCGCTTCGGCTGCGAGGTATTTGGCCGCGTTGGTCTCGGCCCCGCACGGCCGGCCGCGATCGTACAGCCAGGCCGCCTTCATCGTCAGCAGCTCGGCGGCGCCGAGCCTCGCCCAGGCGCGCGCCAGCGGGTGGGCGACCGCCTGGTTCCGGCCGATCGGCCGGTCGAACACCACCCGCTCGCCTGCGTAACGCGTGGCGATCGCCAGCGCAGAGCGTCCGATCCCCACCGCCTCGATCGCCGTGACGATTCGCTCCGGGTTCAGGCTGTCGATGAGGTGGAAGAAGCCCCGGCCCACCTCGCCCACCACGTCCTCGTCGGGGACCTCCAGGCCCTCGATGAACAGCTCGTTGGAGTCGACGGCTGCCCTGCCCAGCTTGTCGATGCGGCGGATCGTGCACGCCCGGCGATCGAGGTCTGTGAAGAACAGCGTCATGCCGTCGAACGGCCTCCGGTCGTCGCGCGGCGCGGTCCGGGCAAGGAGCAGGATCTTGGCGGCCTGCTGGGCGTTGGTCGTCCAGACTTTCTGTCCGTTGACGACCCAGCCATCGCCGCGCCGCTCGGCCCACGTCGTGATCCGCGACGTGTCCGAGCCGGCCGTCGGCTCCGTCACGCCGAACGCCAGCAGCAGCTCTCCGGCCGCGATGGCGGGCAGGCAGTCCCGCTTCATGCGCTCGGAGCCGAAGTGGACGATCGGGGCCGGAGGGAACATGGAGAAGTGGACCGGAGAGGCGCCGCTGGTCCCGGCGCCGGAGAGGCAGACGGCGTGCATCACGACGGCGGCCTCGGTGACGCCGAGCCCGGCTCCCCCGTACTCCTCGGGGATGATGGTGCCCAGCCAGCCCCGCTTCGCGAAGGCCCGGACGAACTCCCACGGGTACTCCGCCGAGCGATCGTGCTCCAGCCAGTACTCCGGCGGGAAGCCGCGGGCCAGGGCCAGCACCTCCTCGTGGAGCGCCTCCTGCAGTTCGGTCAGCGCGAAATCCATGGCCTCGGGGTCCTCCTCTGCCCGCCCATTGTCGGCCACCGGCGCCTCGGCGGCTGCGCCCTCCGGGCCCTATTGAGACACTGTCGCACCATGAAGCGGCATGGCGCGGCGTGATAGAGTCGTTAACGGGACACGTTCCCGTTAGCGCAAATCTCGACGGGAGGTGGCGATGGCCTCGATGGTGGCGTCACTGGGCGCGGCGTTCGATCGGGGCGAACGCCGGCGCCTGGGCGGCTTCTACGCCTGCATCCTGCTCCTGAACCTGCTCGGCTGGGGAGGACTGCTCACCTACGGCGGGGGCCATCCGGCCTTCGTCGGGCTGGGCTTCCTCGCCTTCACCTTCGGGCTGCGCCACGCCTTCGACGCCGACCACATCGCGGCCATCGACAACACCACGCGAAAGCTCCTGCAGGAGCGGCGGAAGCCGGTCGGCGTCGGCTTCTTCTTCTCGCTCGGGCACTCCACCGTCGTCTTCGTCATCGCGCTGCTGCTCGCCCTGGCCGTCAGGACGATCGTCCAGAGCGTGGTCAGCGACCACGGCCAGCTCCACGACATCGGCGGCCTGATCGGAACCTCGGTCTCGGGCGTCTTCCTGATCGCGATCGGCGTGCTGAACCTGGTCGTCCTGCTCGACATCCTGGGCATCTACCGGCGCATGCAGCGGGGCCACTACGACCGGCGCGGGCTCGAGGCCGAGCTGCAGGCCGGGGGCCCATTCGTCAAGCTGTTCGGCTGGCTCTTCAGGTTCGTGCGGGCGAGCTGGCACCTGTACCCGATCGGGATCCTGTTCGGGCTCGGCTTCGACACCGCCACCGAGGTCGCGTTGCTCGCCGTCTCGGCCGGAGCTGCGGCCCGGGGCCTGCCGTTCCTGGCCATCCTCTCGCTTCCGCTGCTCTTCGCCGGCGGGATGTGCCTCATGGACACCACCGACGGGGCGTTCATGTCCAAGGCCTACGCGTGGGCCTTCTCGAACCCGATCCGCAAGGTCTTCTACAACCTGACGATCACGTCGCTCTCGGTGTTCGTGGCGCTCTTCGTCGGCCTGGTCGAGGTCCTCCAGATCCTCTCCCGGACCCTCACCGCCGCCGGCGGCCTCCTCGGCTTCGTCGACAACCTCGACTTCGAGACCGTCGGGTTCGTCATCGTCGCCGCCTTCGTCGTGACCTGGGCTGGAGCCCTGGTCATCTACCGGGTCCGGCGCGTGGAGGAGCGCTGGGGCCGCGTCGTCCTCGAGGAAGGCGCCGCAACGGGAGAGTGACCGGCCCACGAGCCGGCCCGGGGACGTCCGGCTGCGGACTCCGTGATGTCCGACCTGCGCATCGCGGTCTACCTCGAACTGCCCGGCGTGGCCCGGATGGTCGAGACGGCTCGCCTGAAGGCGGCGCCGCCGATTGCCCTATGCGACTGCGACCGCTTAGCCTTCCCTCCGCACCTCTAGTGCCGCGTCGGGCCGTCGCCCCGCAGGTCCACGAGCTGGCGGGGCAGGTCCCGGCGCTCGAGGATCTCGGGATCGCCAGTGAGCAGTGGGAGCCCGTGCAGGCTCTTCGGAGGAACAGATTGAGCGATACGAGCACCGGAAACGGCAAGGTGGTCGTGAACAGGTCGATGTCGCTTGACGGCTTCATCGCCGGTCCCGGTCACGCGATGGACTGGGTCTTCGACTTCGTGGCGCCAGACGAGTTCCCGGAGATCGCGGCGGCCACTGGCGCCATGCTCATCGGCCGGCGGACCTACGAGGTAGCCAACAGGATGGACGCCGGCAAGGAGCGGGGGTCAGCATCGAGCGGCGAAACCTACCCCTTCTCCGGACCCGTGTTCGTCCTGACCCACGAGCCACCGGACCCGCCGGACCCGGCGGTCACGTTCCTCACCGGTGACATCGGGCAAGCGGTCGCCACAGCGCGCGGCGCCGCGGGCGGCAAGAACCTGGAGATCCTCGGCGCCGACGTGGCCGGCCAGTGCCTGCGGCGGGGTCTCGTCGACGAGATCCTGGTGTATGTACTGCCGGTGCTGCTCGGCGACGGCATCCGCTTCTCGTCCCCGGGCCTCGCCAGGATAGACCTGGAACCGGTCAGCAGCACGCGGTCGGGCGCCGTCACCATCCTCCGGTTCCGCGTCCGCAAGTAGTCCCGGCTTACGCGGTCAGCGCGTCAGGACGTGGACGGTGGAGGCGCCGACGTCCGTGCCGACCCAGCCGCCGGCGCAGTGGGCCAGTGCCACCATGGGCGAGGCGACCTGCCGCTCGCCGCAGCGGCCCTCGAGCTGCCACACGAGCTCGACCACCTGCGCCGCGCCCGTCGCGCCCAGGGGGTGGCCGCGGGCCAGCAGGCCGCCGCTCGGGTTGACCGGGAGGCGGCCGCCGAGCCAGGTGGACCGTTCCCGGACCAGCCGCTCCGCCTCACCGTCCGGGCAGAGGCCCAG
>DATFRD010000004.1:0-2018 GCA_035263645.1 Candidatus Dormiibacterota bacterium
GGCGGGAGGAGACGTTGGCCGCGATGGCCAGGTCGAGCTGGCTGAGGCGGCGGCGCTGCCGCCAGTCGCGGAGGAGCTCGCCGGCGTGCATCTGGCGAGTGTAGCCGCCAGGGTGCGGCTTGTGGATTACCTCGGAGGTAATTGCGACGCTTCCCTGTGGTCGGCAGGATCGAGGCAGCCGGACGTTATCTACGGAGGGAAAACCGATGCAGGAGATGATCGAGCGTTACATCGCCGCGTGGAACGAGACGGACGCTTCGCGGCGACGCAAGCTCGTCGACGAGCTGTGGGCCGA
Organism: Candidatus Dormiibacterota bacterium; assembly: GCA_035263645.1. Classification (GTDB taxonomy): domain Bacteria; phylum Chloroflexota; class Dormibacteria; order Dormibacterales; family Dormibacteraceae; genus CF-161. Next base: position 296 of record DATFRD010000004.1, read on the forward strand.
GGACGGCAGCTACACCGACCCGCTGGCCGACGCGCACGGGCGGGAGGAGATCGACGGGCTCATCGGCGCCGTGCAGCAGCAGTTCCCCGGCTTCGTGTTCACGCTCGGCGGTCCCGTCGACGCGCACCACGACCAGGCCCGGTTCACCTGGCACCTGGGCCCCGGCGGGGGCGAGCCCATCGTGATCGGGTTCGACGTGGCGGTCCTGAACGGGGGCGGCCAGATCGGCAGCGTGTACGGCTTCCTGGACAAGGTGCCGGGCTGACCGCCCATCGCTCAGCTGGGCTCGCGCCCGGAGCGGAGGAGGCCGTAGGTGACGGCCTCCTCCAGCGCGTGCCAGGAGGCGGCGATGATGTTCTCGTCCACGCCGACCGTGCTCCAGGTGTCGCCGGTGCCGTCGTCGGACTCGATGAGCACCCGGGTCACCGCGCCGGTGCCGTGCGTCCCGGCCAGGATCCGCACCTTGTAGTCGGTCAGCTCGAGCGCGGCCAGCTCCGGGTAGATCTGCTCGAGCGCCGCGCGCAGCGCCTTGTCCAGCGCGTTCACCGGGCCGTTGCCCTCGCCCACCGCGACCAGGCGCTCCCCCTTGGCGGTCAGCCTGACGGTGGCCTCGCTGGTCATCCGGCCCTCCGGGTGGCGCTCCACGATGACCCGCCAGGACTCGACCGCGAAGTACTCGTGCCGCTGGCCGAGCTCGTCGCGGAGCAGCAGCTCGAAGCTGGCGTCGGCGGCCTCGAACGTGTAGCCGCGGGCCTCCATGTCCTTGACCCGGTCGGTGACCCGGCCGATGGCGTCCTTGTCGCCGGACAGGTCGTAGCCGAGCTCGCGGCCCTTCAGCTCCACCGACGCGCGGCCGGCCATGTCCGAGACCAGCATCCGCATGTCGTTGCCGACCAGCGCCGGGTCGATGTGCTGGTACAGCATCGGGTCGACCTTGACCGCCGAGGCGTGCAGGCCGGCCTTGTGCGCGAACGCGGACAGGCCCACGTACGGCTGGTGGGTGTCCGGCGCGACGTTGGTGACCTCGCTGATCGCGTGCGCGATCCGGCTCATCTCCTGAAGGCCTGTTTCCGGCAGGACCTGGCGCCCCTTCTTCAGCTGGAGGCCGGCCACCACGCTGAACAGGTTGGCGTTGCCCGCCCGCTCGCCGTACCCGTTCGCGGTGCCCTGCACGTGGGTGACCCCGGCGTCGACCGCGACCAGGGTGTTGGCCACGCCGCAGGCGGTGTCGTCGTGGCAGTGGATGCCCAGGCGGGACTGCGTGGCGCCGGCCACGGCGGCGACCACGTCGCCGAGTTCGTTCGGCATCATGCCGCCGTTGGTGTCGCACAGGGCGACCAGGTCCGCGCCGGCCTGCGCGGCCGTCCTGACCACCTCGAGGGCGTAGTCCGGGTTGGACCGGTAGCCGTCGAAGAAGTGCTCGGCGTCCAGGAACACCCGCTGGCCGTTACCCCGCAGGTGGCGGACCGTGTCCGCGATCATCGCGAGGTTTTCCTCGAGGGTGGTCCGCAGGGCGAGAAGGACGTGCCGGTCGTGACTCTTGGCGACGAGGGTCACGACCGGCGCGCCCGATTCGCGCAGCGCGGCGACCAGGGGGTCGTCGGCCGCCTTCACGCCGGGCCGGCGGGTCGCGCCGAACGCGGCGAGCTGCGCGTGCTTGAGGTCCAGTTCCGTGGCGGCGCGCCGGAAGAACTCGGTGTCCTTCGGGATCGCGCCGGGCCAG
>DATFRD010000005.1:0-4361 GCA_035263645.1 Candidatus Dormiibacterota bacterium
CAGCCCCACCGGGTCGCTCTCGAGCTGGATGGTCCCGGTCTGACCAGCCGGCAGGTTGTGGGCTGTGACCACCACGGCGCTGCCGGCGTCGACGCTGGTCGCCGACAGGCTCACGCTGGGCTGCGGCTGCTGCGTGAAGAACACGAACAGGCCGATCAGGGCCAGGCCCGCCAGCACGGCCAGCACACCGACCGCCCAGGGCCAGCGCCGGGCGGGGGGGCGCGGCCCGACCGCCGCCCAGGGCCCGACCGGCGTCATGGCGGGCGCGGGGTATCGGGGTGCGTAGGCTGCCGCCTGCGCGCGGTACGCGTCGTCGGCGAGCGCCCGGCCCAGCGCCTCCACCATCTGCTCGCAGCTGTGCCACCGGGCGCTCGGGTCCCTGGCCAGCCCGCTGTCCAGGACCTCGTCCACCGCCGCTCCCAGGCGGGGCTCCCGGCTGGAGGCCGGGACCGGCTGCAGCCGCTCCTTCGCGGTCAGGATCTCGGACGTGGTCTGGCCGGGCAGTGGGGTCGCGTTCGTGAGGAGCGCGTAGGCGAGGGTGGCGAAAGCGTAGCGATCGGTGGCCGCGCTGACCTCCCCGCGGTCGAGCTGCTCGGGAGCCTGGTAGTGCAGCGAGCCGACCCGGATGCCGAACGCGGAGCCGCGGAAGCCTGCGTCCAGCAGCGGCATCAGGCCGCCGTCGCGGACCATGGGCCGGCCGTCGGGCCCGAGCACGATCGTGGCCGGGCGGATGTCCCCGTGCACGATCCCCTCCGCGTGGAGGTGGTCGACGCCCCTGGCCACGCCCTGGAGGATGCGCAGGGCGCCCTCCTGGCTGATCCCTCCCCGCATGGCGTCCCCGAGCGAGACCCCCTCCACCCTGGCCGACACCTGGTAGGGCACGTTCTCGCGCTCGCCGAGCTCGAAGACGTCGACCAGGTTCGGGTGCCGCACCCGGACCAGCCAGGCCGCCGCCTGGGCCAGCCGCTGCCTGACCTCCGGCGCGCGCAGCGCCTCCAGCACCTCCACGGTGGCCGACCGCGAGACGCTGGGGTCGTAGGCGCGGTAGACAGGCCCGTGGGGACCCTGTCCGAGGTACTCCTGGACCTGGTAGCGGCCGAGCGTCACGCCAGAGTGGATCGGCGCCTCCGGGGATTCGGACGACTGGCTCACGGCGCAATGGTCGGCCATCTGCGAGCCGTCATGCTGGAGCACGCTCATGAACCGGCTCCTCCGACGCCATGCAACCGGGCCGCGACCACCCTGCTCCAGGGGCTCCCTCCAGAGACGCGTCCCGGGCGGGCGGACGGTCTCGTGCAGAATTGGGCGGGTGGGCACCGGCGTCGACCCCCTCGTCTACCACGCGCGGTGGCGGGTCCGCAGCTACGAGATCGACCAGAACGGGCACGTCAACAACGCCGTCTACATCAACTATGCCGAGGCCCTGACGGTCGAGCACGCCGAGGCCTCCGGCTACGGACGAGCCTGGGCCGAGGCGCACGGCGGCGCCTGGGTCGTGCGCCGGCACGAGGTCGAGTACCTCCAGCCTGCGGTCCTGGGCGACGAGCTGGAGCTGACCGTCCGCGTGGAGCTCGTGCACGGGGTCCGCGGCGTGCGCCGGACGCACATCGCACGCGCCGGTCCTGGTGGGGGCGTTCCGGTCGCCTGGGTGCTCTCGCAGTGGGTGTGGGTCCGGCTCGCGGACGGCCGTCCCTCTCGCGTGCCCCGCGAGCTGGTCGAGGTGGCGGCGGAGGTCACCGGGGCGACGCTGGCAGCCGCACGCCAGGACGGCAGCCGACGAGTGTAGGCCCGTCGCCGGGGGCGCGCCCTGCCGGGTGGAATGCGCGCCGGTGGCATTCGCGTACTATCCGTAAGGTACCGCTCTCCCATGGGTCTCCTCTCCCCGTGCCACAACGGCGCCCCTCGGAGGCAGCGGCAGAACCAGACCAAAGAGAGGAGATGGGAGTGTTGTTTGGAGTCGTTTGCTGATGCGGGCCTGAGCGCCCGCACCCTGGCCGCCCTGGAGCGGCTGAATATCTCCGTCCCGGTGCCGGTCCAGGCCAGCGCCATTCCCGCCCTCCTGGATGGCCACGACGTCGTCATGGAGGCTCCCACCGGCTCCGGCAAGACCCTCGCCTTCCTGCTTCCTCTCGTCGAGCGCCTGGGCGCGCCCGGACCGGGCCCCCGGGCTCTGGTCGTGACGCCGACCCGGGAGCTGGCCGTGCAGGTGGCGACGGTGCTGGATACCCTCGACCACGGAGTCCGGGTCGCCGTTCTCTACGGAGGCGTTGGCTACGCCACCCAGACCCAGGCGCTGAGCGAGGGCGTCGACGTCGTGATCGGCACGCCCGGCCGGATCCTGGACATGGTGGGCCGCAAGCTGGTGTCCCTGAGCCGGGTCGAGTACCTGGTCCTGGACGAAGCGGACGAGATGTTCGACTTCGGGTTCGCCCCCGACGTCGAGCGCATCCTGGGCCTCACGTATCACCCCCAGGTGGCGCTGGCGTCCGCCACGATGCCCGCCTGGGTGGCCCGGATGGTGGAGCGTCACCTGCGGGAACCGCTGCGGATCACGGTCGAGCGCGAGGAGGAGGAGGACCTGCTCGAGCACGCGGTGATCCGGGTCGACCGGGCGGCCAAGGCGCGGACGCTGGCCACGATCCTGCGGCGGCTGGACGGCTCCGCCATCGTGTTCGGCCGTACCAAGGACGGCGTGCGCACGCTGAACCGCGAGCTGCGCCGGCTTGGCGTCGGCTCGGTGGAGCTGCAGGGCGACCTGCCGCAGGTGACGCGCGACCGGACGATGGACTCCTTTCGCGAGCGCCGTGTGAACGTGCTGGTCGCCACCAACGTGGCGGCGCGGGGCCTCGACATCTCACACGTGGACCTGGTCGTGAACTACGAGCTCCCTGACTCGCCGGACTGGCTGACCCACCGGGTGGGCAGGACGGCCCGGATGGGCCGGCGCGGCTGGGCGATGACGTTCGTCAGCGCCGAGGACGGCTTCAGGTGGCGGCGGCTTCGCCGGCTGGGCGCCCCGGACCTCCCGGAGCTGGACCTCGGCCACCTGCTGGACGAGGGCGGCTGGCGCTACCTCGACGCGGAGGCCGTCGCCCCGCACGCGAACGGCCAGTCGCCGGACGGGGAGACGGCGGACGGCCGGACGCCGGCGCCGAGGCGTCGGCGTCCGCGGGGCAGGGGCAGAAGCCGGCCTCAGCCGGCCGCGGCACCCGCCTGAGCCGGGCGCCCGGCCGGGCGGCGGGCGCCCGGTCCGGCTCCGGCCCGGCCCGGACGTCCGCGGTCGGCGTCAGCCGCGCTGCCGGGCACCGGGCAGCCAGGCGGCGATGGCCCTGCCGATCTCGTCGGGGGAGTCCTCCTGGAGGAAGTGGCCGCCGCGCACCGTGACCTCCTCCTGGTTCGGCCAGGCCCGGCAGAAGTCACGCAGCGCCCCCGTCAGGATGGCGCCGGGGTCGGCGTTCACGAATAGCTTGGGGACCGGCGACTCGCCGAGCCAGCGGCCGTAGTCGCGCACGATCTCGGCGACGTCGGCGGGCTCGCCGTCGATGGGGATCTCGCGCGGCCACGTCAGGGTCGGCCGCCGGCGCTCGCCGGGCTCGCTGAACGGGCGCCGGTACTCGGCCATCTCCTCGTCGGCGAGCTTTCGGAGCATGCTGCCCGGCAGCACCGCCTCCACGAACAGGTTGCGCTCGAGGATCATCTGCTCGCCCGCCTCGGAGCGGAAGCCCTGGAAGATTCGCCGGCCCGCCTCGGGCCACTCGTCCCAGGTGACCGGGCGGACGAGGGCCTCCATGTACGCGACGCCGCTGACGGCGCCGCGGTGCCGGTTCGCCCAGTCGAACGCGAGTGCCGACCCCCAGTCGTGGCAGACCAGCGTCACCCGCTCACGGATCCCCAGCGTCTCGAGCAGCCCGTCGAGCTGTCGCCGGTGGTCGACGAAGCGGTAGCGACCGGGGCCCGAGTCCGGCAGCGGGTCGGAGTCGCCCATGCCGAGCAGGTCCGGCACGATGCAGCGGCCCAGCGGACTCAGGTGCGGGATCACGTTCCGCCAGAGGTACGACGACGTGGGGTTGCCGTGGAGGAACACCACCGGATCGCCGGTCCCGGTGTCCACGTAGGCCATCTCGCTGTCCAGCACCTTCACGCGCTTTCGCGGATACGGATCGGCCGCGGCAATCGCGCTCTCGCTCATGGCTCTCCTCCTTCCGGGACGCGCTCGCGCCCCGTAGTAGCATAAGCGTCGGGCGAGCGATGACTCAAGCGCTGAGCGGACTCCGGGTGGCGAGCTTCGAGAGCCGGCGCTCGGCCGAGATGGCGGAGCTGATCCGCAACCACGGCGGCGAGCCCATCCAGGCGCCGTCGAT
>DATFRD010000006.1:0-3515 GCA_035263645.1 Candidatus Dormiibacterota bacterium
TGGTGTCAGCCCCATCGTTCCTGATACCCGGGCACTCAGACATCCCGCGCCCGCCACGCCACGTCTCGAACTCGAAATCTGGCGGAGAGGGTGGGATTCGAACCCACGATAGGGTTGCCCCTATAACGGTTTTCGAGACCGTCGCCTTCAACCGGGCTCGGCCACCTCTCCAGCAGCGTGGGCGGTGAGGATGGCGGTCCCGACCGGATTCGAACCGGCGTTCTCGGCCTTGACAGGGCCGCGTGTTTGGCCAGGCTACACCACGGGACCGACGGCTGAGAAGTCTACCAGCACTGGCGTACCCTCCTAACGTGACCTGCGGCGAGCGTCGTAACCGAGCTATCCTGCGGGCCGTTCAACTCAGCGGGCACCTACCAGTGCCGCTATCAGGATTTCTCCACCGAAGATCCCACGAACCCCTGGAGGTCATCCAGTGAGCACCGGCCCCGGCTACCCGCCCGGCCCCTACCGACCTCAGCCCTACCAGCCGCCCGGCGGCGGCCCGCCTCGGGGCGGCTATCCCGGCCCCGACCCCAACCCGCGGCTGGCCCCGGGCTCCCGGCGGCGGGCGTCCATGTATGGCGGACCGCCTTCGGGGGGATGGCCCTACAACGGCTCGCCCTACGGCAGCCCGTACGGCGGCCCACCCGGCGGCCGGCGGGGCTGGTTCCGCCGCTACGGCCCCTGGCTGGCCTTTCTGCTGGTGATCTCGGTGTCCGGAGTCCTCGGCTACGTCCTCTGGACGATCCGCGACACGCCCGATCCCGGCCAGGCTCCGGCGGTGGCCCAGACGGTCATCGTCTACGACCGCAAGGGGCGAGTGATCGAGGAGCGCAACGCGAAGGGGGAGTTCACCGAGAACCTGAAGCTCTCGCAGATGGGCGACCTCAACAAGTGGGCGACACTCGCGGCCGAGGACCGGGACTTCTACCACCACCCGGCGATCGACTTCAACTCCACCGTCCGCGCGGCTGGGGCGGACGTCCTCCACCAGGGCGCCCTGCAGGGCGGCAGCACCATCACCCAGCAGCTGGTCAAGATCTCCGTGCTCACCCCCCAGCGATCGGTGTTCCGGAAGCTGCAGGAGGCGACCATCGCGATCGAGCTGGAGAGCCGCTACTCGAAGGACCAGATCCTCGAGATGTACCTGAACCGCGTCTTCTACGGGCACAACGCCTACGGCATCGGCGCGGCGGCTCGGGAGTTCTTCGGCAAGGACGCGGCCAGCCTCAGCGTGGGCCAGGCCGCCTTCCTGGCCGGCCTTATCAACGGGCCCTCCTACTACGACCCGCAGACGAGCTACGACCTCGCCAAGCAGCGCCAGCTGTACGTCCTGGATGGCATGGTCAAGACCGGCCATATCACCGAGGCCCAGGCCGGCCAGGCGGCCCAGGAGGACATCAAGTCCGAGCTCAAGCTGGGACGTACCGCCTTCCAGAGCCAGGCCCCGCACTTCGTGAACTACGTGATCGGCCGGGCGGAGAAGACCCTCGGCCAGAGCATGTCCACGGGCAGCATCAAGATCTACACCACGCTCGACCTCGACCTCCAGGCCCTGGCCCAGCGCTCGGTGACCGCCGGCGTGGGCGGAGCCCGCCTGAAGGGCGGCGGCGTCAACAACGGCGACCTGCTGGCGGCCGACCCCCGCACCGGGGAGATCCTGGCCTGGGTCGGCTCGGCCGACTACTACGACGACGCCATCGGCGGGCAGTTCGACGTGCCGGAGTCCCCCCGGCAGCCCGGCTCGTCGTTCAAGCCCTACGTCTACGAGGCGGCCCTCAGGAATCACCAGGCAACGCTCGCCACGACGCTGCAGGACAAGCCGACCGACTTCAACGGCTACCAGCCGATGGACTTCGACAACAAGTACATGGGCGACATCAGCGCCAGGCGTGCGCTCGTGCTCTCCCGGAACATCCCCACGGTGCAGCTGGCCCAGGAGATCGGGATAAACGAGGTGATCGCCCAGGCGCACGCCCAGGGCGTCTCCGCCGACCTCGTGGCCAACCTGCAGACGTCGATCGGCGGCTCAGCCGTCACGATGCTGGACCAGATGCAGGGCTACCAGGTATTCGCAAACCAGGGGAAGCTGGTCCCGCTGATGACCATCAGCAAGATCACCACCTCAGCTGGCGACCTCCTCTACCAGCAGCAGCCCGGGACCCAGGCTGGCATCTCGCAGCCCGTGACCGCGGCCGACGCCTACCTGATCACCGACGTGCTCAAGGACTACCAGAGCGTCTGGCACCTCGGCTGGAGGCGCCAGATGGCCGGCAAGTCCGGGACGACCGGCGGTGCCGTCGTCGGCGTCCACCGCGACGCCTGGATGATGGCCTACAACCCCGACATCGTGATCGGCGCCTGGGCCGGGAACACCGCCCCGAACACCGTGAACGGGGGGGCCGGCAAGAACATCAGCTCGTTCGGCACTGACGTCGGCACCACGATCCTCGGGCCCTTCATCAACGGACTCCCCGGCAGCATGAAGGACTGGTACCGGCGTCCGGACGGCATCGTCAGCGGCGGCGGCTGCCCCGGCACCGACAGTGGCGACGAGATCTACCTGGCGGGCACCGAGAACGGCCTGAACTGCCCGACCCCGTCGCCAACTCCCACCCCCGAAGCCACGCCCGAGCCGACCCCGACGCCCACGGCCTCGGCCTCGCCCACGCCGACGCCGACGTCCGGGCCGAGTCCGTCGCCCACCCCCCATCCCAGCCCATAGGGGCCCGGGGTCGGCCAGGTGTTAGCATGGGAATCGCATTCGCCCCAGGGAGGTTCTAAATTTCCGCGATGATCGAGTCCGCGACCGTGACACTCACCGGGGAGGCCCTGTCGCAGCTCAAGTCGCTGCTGGAGAAGGAGGCCAACCCGCAGCTCGGCCTTCGGGTCTTCGTCAGCGGCGGCGGCTGCTCCGGTCTCCAATACGGCATGGCATTCGACGACAACGTGAGGCCCGGGGACGAGATCGTGGACCAGGACGGCGTTCGCGTCCTGATCGACGACTTCAGCGCCCCGTACATCCGGGGCTCCGAGATCGACTACGTCGACAGCCTCATGGGCGCGGGGTTCACCGTGCACAACCCCAACGCGGTCCGGTCGTGCTCGTGCGGCCACTCGTTCGACACCGGGGACGACACCGGCTCGGCCCAGAGCTGCGGCTGCGGGCACTAGTCAGGACGCTCTCCGGGCTCCAGAGGATGCCCAGGGGCGGCGCTCGCGCCGCCCTTCTTCTTCTCCCTCCACCCTCACCCCCTCGACCCCGCCGGCCGGCGGCCCTGACCCGTTCTATCCTTGAAGCGATGTCCCGGTCGGGGTCCCAGCGCAGGAGAGAGATCGTCTTCGTGGTTGTTGGTGCCTCGACGCCGGTCGGCATCCTGGCTGTGAACGCGTCCGCCTTCGTCATGCAGCACCTGGGTGGGTTCCGCATCGCCATCGCGCTGTGCGCGCTGGTCAGCGGCCTCTCCCTGAACGGCCTGACGGCCTGGGCGCTGCTCGACCGGACCCAGCGGCAC
>DATFRD010000007.1:0-7544 GCA_035263645.1 Candidatus Dormiibacterota bacterium
GGAGCGGGACGACCGAGAGCAGGACGAAGCTCACCCGCAGCAGCACGGTGAGCGCGAGCCCGAGCAGCAGCGTTGCGATGCCGGCCACGAGCAGCATGGGCAGCGCCCGGCCCGAGACCGCCTGTGCCGCTCGGCGAACCCGCTGTGGGAACGCCAGGACGATGCCCAGGGTGACCAGGATCATCCCTGCGCCGACGCTGAGGAACCACCAGAAGGTGTAGAGGCCGCCGACCCGCCCGAACCGCTTGAACACGACGTCGGTGCGCACCTCGGGCAGCAGCGCCGCCGGCAGCGGCAGCGAGGCGGGCGGGCGGAAGGACGACCGGCGCGGCGGCTCGAACGGCTCCGGGAACAGGGGCCGGAACACCGTCGAGTCGGCCCAGGCCAGGAGCACGGCGATCACCAGGAGCGCCGCGAGCAGCGCCGCCCAGCCCCACCGCACGTCAGCCATCCCTCCCCACCGGAACCACGGGGGTCGGCCTGGCGCCCCTTCCGCGTGTCATCAGGAGAGCCGGGCCCGCCGTGAGAGCAGGCTCAGGTGGTAGAGCGTCGTGACGATGAGCAGGGCGAACACGACCAGGAGGAAGACGTCCCCGGTCGGCGCGGGCAGGTCTGCCTGTCCCAGCCCCCACCCGACCACCGCGCCGACGTCCGACGCGGTGTGCTGAACCAGCGTGTACAGGCCACGCGGCCCGGACAGGTACCAGAGGACGACCAGGAAGAGGGTGGCCTCGACGGCCAGCGGACCCCAGACCTGTATCGGTCCGACGCGGTCGCCGCTCACCCGGCGCAGGACGTTCTCGACCAGGCCCCCCGGTGGCTCCGGCGCGGGAACGGCCCTGAGGCGGGTGGGCAGCGAGCACGCCTCCGCGTGGTGCGCGCGGCAGCCTCCGCACTCGGCGAGGTGCCGGCGCAGCTCTCCGAGGCGAGGCTCGGCGACGTCTCCGTCGACCAGCGCCTCGAGGTGGTCGCGAACCCAGGCGCACATCGCCGCCACGTCAGTCCTCCCCGCCCGGCGGCACCACGACCGGTGGACGCGACGGCGCCGGGACCCCGAAGGGACCGAGAGGTGCGGCCGGAAACCTGGCCGAGAGATTTGGGTCCCAGGTGCCCCAGATCCGGTGGCGCCGACGAGGAGCGGAAGGAGCGCCCTCCAGGGCGTGACTGAGCACCGCAGGAGGCAACGCCGGAGATGGGGTGCATGGGGCCCAAAGATCCGGCTGGGTTTTCGGCCGCGCCTCTAGGCCTGCCTCACCCCGCATCGCCGTTCTCCTCGACGAGCACCCTCCGCAAGATGGCGCGCGCCCGGTGCAGCCGCGACTTCACCGCGCTGAGCGACAGCCCGAGCGCGTCCGCGACCTCGTCCAGCGGACGGTCCAGGTAGTAGTGGAGGAGAACGGGCAGCCGGAGGTCGGACCTCAGGTCGGCGAGGGCGCTCTCGAGCGGGAGGGTGTCGCGGCGGGATTCGCCCGCGGAATGGTCGCTGAGCTCCAGCGGAGCTGCGCGCCGCCGGCGCCGGTAGCTGGCGGCCACGTTGCCGGCCAGGCGCCAGAACCACGGCTCGAACGGCCGCTCGGGATCGAAACGACGCAGGTTCCGGAAGAGGGTGACGAAGACCTCCTGCGCCAGGTCCTGGGCCTCGTCGGCGTCACGCAGGTGCTGGTAGGCCAGCGCGTACACCCGGCGCTGGTAGCGACGCACCAGCGCCTCGAACGACCGCATGTCGCCGCCGCGCGCGGAGCGCGCCAGCTCAGTCGAGCCCGGCTCGTCCGAGGCCCGGGCCCGAAGCGCGGCCAGGGTGCGGTCTGCCTGCATCGCCAGGAATTACACGTCCCGCGCCTGGCAGGTTGCTAGCCCCCCTGTTAAGTGTTTGTAATCGAGGACCGGATGCTTGCCGAGGCTGTCGAGCTCTCCGCGGCCGTCGAGCCGTCGCTGGCCCGCGACGGCCGGCCCGGCTCAGGCCGACAGCAGCACGACGGCGCCGAGCGCCTCGAAGTACTTCGGGCTCTGGTCCTCGAAGTCGGGCTGGTCCTCTTCGCCGATGTAGAGGTCGAGGTGCTGCCGGTCGCTGCAGTCGTCGCTGCAACGGTCGTCCACTGTCCAGGCGGCCGCCTCCACGTGGGGGCAGACGGTGGCGTCGACCCCGGACCCGCAGCCGAGCACGTGCACGGCCGTCCCGAAGGCCATGGTCGACGGCGCCGCCGTCGAGGCCCAGGCCCGGAGCGGCCGGTCATCAGCGCCGACCGGCGTCCTGGCCAGGAACCAGCAGTGGTGGTCGAAGTCCCAGCCCACGTAGCTGTTCCCCTGGACCGCGGTGACGACGCGGCCGAAGCCCTCGATCTGGACCTTGTCAAGGAAGTCGCGAGCGTGCTGGCCCAGGGGCCGGCCGGCGCAGTCCGAGATGGACTGCTGCGGGGGGCCGTGATAGGACTCGACGGGCGTGTAGTAGACGGTCAGACGCCAGCCGCCGGTGGGGGCGCGCGATGGCTGGGGCGGGCTGGGCGCGGTCGAGGCCGGCGGCGGCGGCGGCGCTGCCACACGCGACGGGGACTGCGGCTGCGCCCCGCAGCCGAGACACACGATGGCCAGGCTCAGCAGTGAGCACGTCCAGGGCCCGCGCCCGCGCCAGCTCACGGCGCGCCCCGGCCGTGCAGCGGCGAGGTGCCGAGCCGCGTCACGCGCGTCCAGCCTACCCGGATGCCCTTCAGGGCACGGAGGATGGCCTTCAACGCCACCACGTACATGAACTGCCGGTAGAACAGGTTCTGGACCGGCACGAGCAGGACCAGCGCGAGCGGCTCACCGTCCACCGCCAGCGCCCAGAGGCAGAGGAGCAGCAGCGCGGCGTTGTACGCCGCGACCTCCAGGAGCAGCTGAGGGCCCCATGCGAAGAGGGGGCTGAGGACCAGCCCCAGGTCGATCGTCGGAGCCACGAGCGGGAAGATGATCTGAGCGATCCACAGGCCGGGGATGGCGACCAGCCCCAACGCGCCCGCCCGGGGATTGAGCGTGGCAGACCGGTGCTTCCAGAGGCTCTGGAGCGTGCCGAACGCCCAGCGGTTTCGCTGCCGGCCCAGCTGCCGCAGCGTCTCGGGCACTTCCGTATACGCCACCGCACCGGGCACGTAGCGCACCCGGTACCCGGCCCTGCCCAGCGCCAGCGTGACGTCCGTATCCTCTGCCAGCGTGTCGGCCCCGAAGCCGCCCACCTCGGCCACCGCGGCCGCCCGCCAGGCGCCGACCGCGCCGGGCACCACCGGGACGCAGCTGAGCATGCTGTAGACCCGGCGCTCCAGGTTCAGCGTCAGCACGTACTCGAGGACCTGGAACCGCGTCAGGAGGGTGCGCCGGTTGCCGACCTTGGGGTTGCCGGCGACGGCGCCGACGCGGGGGTCGCCGAAGGGCTCGACCAGGCGCCGCACGGTCCACGGCGTGAAGACCGTGTCGGCATCGAGGGCCACGACGATCGGGTGGCGCGCCGCGGCAAACCCGACCCGCAGCGCCTGCGACTTGCCGGCGTGCGGCAGCTGGATCACTCGGATGCCGTGCTCCGCGAAGGCGGACGCCACCGCGACCGTCCCGTCCCGGGAGCCGTCATCGACGACGATGATCTCCAGGCTCGGGTGGTAGCTGTGGAGCAGGGCCCAGAGCGTCCTCGCGATTACCTTCTCCTCGTTGTGCGCCGGCACCAACACCGTGACCGGGCCTCGATAGGGGTGCGCCGGCCGGCGGCCGCCGCCTGCCCATTGCAGCAGAGCGCCACCGCCCAGGAGCAGGACCCGCGCGAACGCGAGCAGCGCCACCAGGTTGACCACGGCGAACCAGAGGCTGCCGCCATGGCCGGCTGCCCAGATGGTTCCGAGCACGAGCCAGTCGAGGAACACGCCCGGCTGGCGCGCCGGAGGCATCGCGACCGCGGGCGATTCCCCGATCGCCTCGCTGACCGGCACGACCTGGAGACCACGGGCCTGGAGACGGGCGAGGATCCCCGGCAGCGCCTCGACGGTCTGGCTGCGGTCGCCTCCGCCGTCGTGCAGGAGGACCGTCTGGCCGTCGGGGTCGGCGAGCGCGCGACCCGTGATCAGCGCCGCGCCCGGCCGTGTCCAGTCCTGGGTGTCGACGCCGCTCCCCGCCACCTGGTATCCCTGCTCCGCCACCTGGAACAGGCTCTCGTTCTCCTGGCTGGGATCAGAGAGCGAGTCCGAGTAGGGGTAGCGGAACAGCGTCGCCGAGTGTCCGGTGGCGGCCTCGATCACCCGCTGCGTCATGCTGAGCTCGAGTGAGAACCGCCAGCCGGGCGCGTGCTCCAGGTCGGCCGCATGCGTGTAGGTATGGTTGGCGACCTCGTTCCCCTCCGCGTACATCCGCTGCAGGAGCTCCGGATGCTGAGCCGCCTGGCTGCCGATTACGAAGAAGGTGGCGCGGGCGTGGTACTGGCGCAGGATGTCGAGGATGCGGGGGGTCCAGCGCGGATCGGGCCCGTCGTCGAACGTGAGGGCCACGGTGCCCTGGCGGATCGCCGTCTCTCGCAGCTCGACGCCGGCCGGCAGGTCCAGGTAGCGCTCACCAGTCACGCGATCGCCCGCCGCGTCCATGGTCACCGCGCGATGCCCCGGCCTGGAGAGCGCGGTCACGCCGGCGACCTCTCCCTGGCCGCTCAGCGTGGGGCTGATGGTGATCCCGGACAGGGTGGCCGGGACGGAGCCGCCGCCGGACGCGATCTGCCACAGCCCCTCGTCCTCCAGTCCCATCCGCCACAGGCCGATGCCGGCGAGGCCGTCCGCCTCGGCCTCACGCACCAGCGGCTGCAGGCTGGCGGCGTCGCTGAACCAGACGGTGTGGGCCGTGCGGTCCGCGGCCATATATGCGTACCACGGCTCGCGCGCGACCGGGTCCCAGCGGATCGCGTCGGCGCTGCCGGCTCGCTGCATGACCTGCGTGAAGGACAGCGGCTCGACCGTGCTCGGTCCCCAGTCGTATCCGTAGCCCCCGAGGCCGAGAAGGGTCCTGGCCGGCGTGACGTCCTGCTTCAGCTGCTGCAGGGCGGCCTGCACCCAGGGATAGGCGGCGATGGGGCCAGGCCGGCCGGGCAGGCTGTGCTGGTCGTATGCCATCAGCAGGAGCCAGTCGCTCACGCCCTGCAGCCGGGTGACGTCATACGCCCGGTGGTCGATCGGGACGTCAACGACCAGCTTGCGCCCGGCCGCGTGCAGGCGGCCGGACAGCTCCGTCGCGAAGCCCACGAAGGCCGCCGTGAGCGCGGGTGAGAGCTGCTCGAAGTCGAGGTCGACCCCGTCGCCGCCGGCGCCTACGATGGTGCGCGCGATCTCGTCGGCCAGGGCCTGCCGGCTCGCCGTGGAGGCCAGAAGCCGGAGGTCACTGCTCTGGAAGGCGCCGTCGCGGTAGTTCTGCACCATCGGGAAGACCTTCACGTGGCCGGCATGGGCCCGCCGCACGAGCGTCTGCAGGTCACCCACCGCGCGCAGCCCCCCGTCGGCTGCAAGGTACAGACCGCTCGGCGCCACGTGACTGACGTGGTCACTGTCGAGCTGGGCCAGACCGGAATAGTCGCCAGTGTCGCCGTCATAGAAGGCGAGGGTGATCCGCGGTGTGTCGACGGCGTGCGCACGGGCCGCTGTCAGCGAGCACATGAGCGCGACGGCCACGAGGACAACGAAACAGCGCACAAACAGAGCCGTGGTCCGCTGCGCGGCCGCCACGTGACTCAGAAGGGCCAGGGCAGGGGGTGGGGCGAGGGCCGGGGCCGCTTGGGCTTGAGGCTGCCCGTGGCGGGCGGAGTGGGTCGGAGAGCGAGAGGCGGAGACGCCACGCTGTTGGCCGTGGGCTGTGGCTGCGCGGCGCCGGCGCGCGTGCCCGGCCCGGCGGCGGGCGCCGCTGGCGCAGGCGCGGAGCCGGAGTCGCGAAGCGGCCAGTCCGGTACCTGTGGAGCCGCGGCCCCGGAGAACAGCGGGGCCCGGCCCGGCGCCACGTGCGTGACCGCGAGCACCACCCCTCCAGCCAGGACAATCAGAGCCGCCGCGGCCGTGAGTGTGATCCGCTTGATGCGGGGCCAGCGACGACCGCCCGCGTCGTGAAAGACGAAGGGAGCGGCGTCCGGGTTGCCAGCGGTGGTGGCAGCGCGGCGGACGTAGTCAGGTGTCAGAGGCTCGATCACCGGAGAATAGATCTGCTCCCTTACCAATGGATGGCGTCTCCGTGGGAAATCGCATCATATACCAGACGCCGGCGCTCAGTCGCGCGCCGCCTTCTCGGCGGCCGGCCAGTCTGGGAACTTACCAATCTTCACATCGGCGGCCAGTCGTCTCTATCTGCATCGATGATGCTCCCGGAAGGACTCGAACCTCCGACACGCGGTTAAGAACCGCCGGCGCCTCGGGCCCCCGAGCTGGGCCTGCCGACCGGGTCTCCACCCCATTCCAGCCCAGGACCTGAGCCGGAGGCGCGCTCGGCAAGGGGCTGGTGGACCATGCCAGCCACGAGCGTGCAGGTTGCAGAGATGTACCATCGGCGGGCCACCGCGACTGGCGCGTGAGGATGGAACCGACCATCGGGAAGCGGTGGGCGTCGAGGCGGCCCGCAGAGGTGACGAGGCCGCCCTCGAGCGGACCGCCGGGGAGGTGGCGGAGCTCACGCCGCCGTTCCCGGCGCCCGGCATCCTCGCCTGACGGCCCGGCAACCCCTCAGTAGAGGCCCCAGCTGTCGAGACCCTCGGCGATCGCGCAGAACACCTCGACGACCTCCGGCAGCCGCTCACGGCAGAGGGCGAACGAGGTGAGCCGGCCGTTGCCCTCGACGGCGACCACCCGGCCCACGCGCGGGTCGGTCGCGACGATCAACTCCGGGAGGGAGCCCTGGCACAACCGGGTCACAACCGCCGCGCACCCGGAGAGGTCCCAGACCCCGATCGCCCACTCCGGGCCGATTCCGGCGCGGATGCGAGCCGCGGCGTCGAGGGGGCGGCGGCTCCCGCCCGACAGGGTGACCCAGTAGTCGTCAGAGGCGCGATCGTTGATGTAGCGGACCTCCAGCACCTCGTCTCGAAGCAGCGCCGCGCGGTGCCAGTCCACCTGCGACGGGAACCCGATGAACATCCCGTCCCCACGGCCGAAGCCGCGAATCTCCCCCAGCAGCCGACGCCGGTAGGCATTCTGTCTCGGGTCGCTGAGGTCGGGTCGCGCCACGGTGTCGGCGGGCTCGTCATCGGCGCCGAGGCGGCTCACGATCAGCGCTCCATTCCTTCCGGTCTCGCCGTCGCCCTCGGCCCGCAGGAAGGCCGCCACCACCTCGTCTTCCGACACCGGCCGCAGGAGGCGCATGCGTCGGCCCTGCTGGAGCCTAGGGGTGCGGCCGAAAACCCACCCGGATCTTTGGGCCCCATGCACCCCATCTCCCCACCCCACGAAATCCGCACCACAACACCGCGATTTCGCGGGGACCCCGGGTCCGGCGTTGCCTCCTGCGGTGCTCAGTCACGCCCTGGAGGGCGCTCCTTCCGCTCCTCGTCGGCGCCACCGGATCTGGGG
>DATFRD010000008.1:0-2678 GCA_035263645.1 Candidatus Dormiibacterota bacterium
GTCGATGCCGAAGACTTCGACGATCGGCAGCCCCTCCGACTCGATGAAGTCCCGGTGGGGATCGATGAGGTAGCGCGTCTCCGTCATGTGACCTCCGGGCACCTGGCGCCGGTCCGGCGCCAGATCTCCACGAGGCGCGGGTCCGGGTCCAGGCCGCGGCGCTGGAGCTCGGCCCGGAACATGGCCGGCACCCGAGGATCCTCGTCCTGGTACTCGACCTGGCGGCCGCCGCGGGCCACGTTGCGGTCCACCCCGTCCCCGAACAGGCCCCGCTTGTCGGCGCTGAAGGGGTAGCGGATGCTCCCGAAGGCGACTGCCAGGTACCGCGCCGCGCGCGGCGCGGTGTTGAAGTGCTGGTGGAAAACCTGGTCGGGCGGCGCGTACACCCAGCCCGGCTGCCAGTCCAGTCGGACCAGGTCCGGGTCTCCCTCGCGCCAGAACAGCGAGTAGCCGTGGCCCGTGACCGGGAAGATGTGGAAGTCCGGGCCGTGGCGATGCGCCTTCTTGTACGTGCCCGCGGCCAGCTCCGACATGTGCGCGTGCATGGTCCCGTCGGCCAGCACGAACTTGATGTTCGCGCTGCCCACGCCGCGCCGCTCCCACGAGCGCAGCTCGAACGCGCGCAGGTCCGGCACGAAGTTGGTCTCCCACTGGTGGCGGCCCGGCCGCACCGGCAGGAAGCGCCCCTCCCCGCGGAAGTGGCCGTCCGGGCCGATCCGCTCCGGGAAGCTGGCGGGGTTGTCGAACACGAAGGCGAGGTCGTGGAAGGCGTTCAGGACCAGGGGCAGGCTGGTGACGGAGGCTAGGCGGGCGGGCTTTTGCCCGCTGGTGTTGAAGTGCCGATACCGTGCGTTGAGCGGCAGGGCGAACAGGCTGCCGGCCGCCCACTCGAACGTGTGCCCGGTCCTACCCCCCGCCTCGATGGTGGTGCCGCCCCGCCCGGCCAGGACGTGGACCACCTCCTCGTAGAGGTGGCGAAGGGGCTCCGTCTGCGCTCCGGGCGGCAGCTCCAGCAGGTGGCAGTCCACGAAGTCTCCGCGGCCGTCGAGGTGGACGAGCGCGCCCCGGGCCCCGACCGTCGGCCAGTCCCCGGTCTCGGCCCGCAGCAGGTCGAAGCCGAACCCGGCGTGGATCGGAACCCCCTGGCCGGCTGCCCAGTCGCGGTAGGGGTCCAGGAGGTACTCCCCGGCTATGGCTAGCCGCCCACCTTGCGGGACTGCGCGCTCTTGACGAACGACGGGTCCAGGATCTTCGAGACGTCGAAGGTGGCGAGCTTCGGATTCTGGGCCTTCAGCACCTCGATGGCCGCCTGGTACTGCCCGGGCACCGGCGTGGGGTACGCCGTGAAGATCTCCTTCGTGTAGAAGGCGTAGGTGTCCTTCAGCAGGGCCGGGTCGGTGACCTGCTCCCACTTCCCGAGCGCCCGGTCGGAGACGGCCTGGTCCTTGCGCAGGCCCGCCAGGGCCTCGACCAGCGAGTCGACGTAGGACTGGACGACGGCCCGGTGGGCCTTCAGGTAGGCGCCCGTCGTGGCGACCACGGTGTTGGCCGCCGGCAGCTTCTCCTTGGCGAGGTCGAACAGCACGTGGAAGCCCTGCTGCTGGAGCGTTGTCGACTCCGGCGGCTGGCTCACGGCGCCCTGGATGGCGCCGGCGCGAAGGGCGGCGACGCGGTTCGAGGCCGAGCCCGTCGCCACGATGGTCACGTCGCCGTTGGGATCGAGGCCGTTCTTCTGGAGGCCGAGCCGCGTCGCGATGTCGGCCGAGCCGCCGAACTTGCTGACCCCGACCTTCTTGCCCTTCAGCTGGGAGACCGAGTCGATGCTGGCCGGGACCATGAACACGTAAGGCAGGACCGGCACCAGGTTGGCCACGATCACGATGTCGCCGCCTGCCGCGGCAGCGCTCAGGACGTCCGAGCCGCCCAGCTGAGCGATCTGCACCTGGCCGGACAGCAGCGCCGCGACGCCGTTCGTGCTGGCGATTGATTGCAGGGTCACGTCCAGCCCGTTCTTCGTGAAGTAGCCCTCGTCACTCGCCACCCAGGGCGCGAGCTCGTCGGGGATGATCTCGCTGTATGACGCCGTGAGCGACGTGGTCGGATGGGACGACGACGTCGTCGCGGGAGCCGACGCCGCACCGCCGCACGCGGCGGCGAGCATCGTCAGCGTGAGCAGGGACACCAGGCGCAGCGGGTTTGGTCTGGACATCCGGCCGCTAACTCACCTCCCTCTCGTAGCCGCGTCCACGGCTCCGACTAAATGGTCTGAAGATAGGACAATCATCCAGACAGGTCAACCGGGCGCTGCGGCCCCCCGCCGCGCGGGTCAGGGCAGCCGTGGGGCCTCGACGCCGGCCCGAGCGAGGCGGCGCGGGGTCAGGGCGGGGAAGTGGAGGACCAGCGTGGCGAGGAGCACCGGCGGGAGGTCGGTGAGGCGCTCCACGACCAGGTAACGCGGCTCCCAGGTGGGGTTGAACTTGGCTTTGAAGGCGTAGAGCCCGGGCGAGACGCTGGGCAGGCCGAGCGCCCTGCTCAGGAATCCCTCGGCGGCGGCCAGGCCGGCGGCCGAACCGCCGCCGGTGATGGGCGCCAGGCCCAGGCTGGCGCGGGCCGCGCGTCCGCGGAACGACTCCAGGCAGGTGGCGATCAGCAGCTCGACGCTGCCGGCCGGCGCGCCG
>DATFRD010000009.1:0-26545 GCA_035263645.1 Candidatus Dormiibacterota bacterium
CTCGGGATCGTCCTGGTGATCGCCACCCACCGGCCCTCGGCGGCGCCGGTGCTCGGTGGCCTCGACCTGCGGACCCAGGTCGGGATCCGCGCCTGTCTCGGCCTGACCGAGTCCCGCGACGTCGACCGGATCCTCGGCACCGGCCGGTGGGCTGCCGGCTGGTGCGCTGAGCGTCTGCGGCTGCCGGGATCGTTCCTCATCCACGTCCCGGGCCGCTACGAGACCCCGCGGCCGGCCAGGGCCTTCTGGCTGTCCGAGGACGAGGTCTCCCGGACCGCCAGCCGCTACGCAACGGACCGGCCCCGACTGGATCCCGCGTCGGCGACCGCTGCCGGTGAGCTGCCGGTTTCGTCCCGCCTGGTCGTCGAGGGCTGACCGGCCTCGGCCGGGCCGCGGGATGGGCCCCCGGAACCGGCGTGCAGCTCCACTGTCTGTAGAAGCCGGCATCTGACAATCGACAGTATCGGCGGCAGCCTCCCCGGCGCCATCCTGAGCGGATCATCCCATCAGGTGCGGCGTGCGGCGCCCGCAGCACGCAGCCCGTGATGGCGTGACAGTCCGTAGCCACCAGCAAGGAGAGAGAGCGAGCATGCACGAACCGACGGAGCCCTTCAGCATCCTCATGGTGGAGGACGATCGTGCGACAGCGGACATGTACGCCATCGCGCTTCGTCGGGACGGCTATGCCGTTCAGATCGCCACAGACGGCTGGGGCGGCCTGCGCGAGGCGCTGCAGCGGCTGCCCGACCTGCTGCTGCTCGACGTGCACCTCCCCGGCCTCGACGGCCACAGCGTTCTCACGCTGCTGCGTCAGTGCGGTGACACGGCGGGGCCGCCGACCATCATGCTCTCCAATGATGCCTCGCCCGCAGTGCTCCGACGCAACAGGGAGCTGGGCGTCGTCGCCCACCTCGTCAAATACGAGACGACTCCGGGCGAGCTGTGTGCGGCCGTTCGCAGGTGGTGCCAGAGACGACCCGCCGTCCGGTGGGCCGCCCCGGTGAACGAGTAGCAGGCTGCTCGCAGTCGTCGCGACACACTCTCAGTAGCCGGTGAGCCATGGGCGCCGCTCCGTGTCTGTGAGTCCATCTCGCCACTTCGCCGAGGGACGCGCCCGGGCGCCGCTCGCACACTTGCACGTTCGCTACCATCGCGGGACGAAAGGGAGACGATGAACGCAGAAGAGGCAGCCGACCGGGCGGTGCTGGCGCTCGACCAGGACGGCCGGGTGATCTCGTGGAACCAGGCGGCCGAGCGCATGCTGCGCATCGGCCCGAGCACGCCTCGAGGCCGGTCGTGGCTGTCGCTGTTCGCGCAGCCGGGGCCAGCGGGCTCGAGCCGCGCGCTCCGGGCGGCGATATCGAGCGGCAGCCACGAGATGCACGGCTGGCGATTGCGCATGGACGGCAGCCGCTTCTGGGCGAGCGTGACCCTGAAGCCGGTCCTCGACCAGGGCAGCGGCGCGCTGGGGTTCGTCGCGGTCGTCCGTGACGTCACCGAGGAGAAGCGCCGCGCGGACGAGCTGAGCGGAGCCCTGGAGATCTCGCGCGCCCTCCTGGAAGGCCGCCCGCCGGGGATGGTGCTGCAGCTCGTCGCGGGCCGTGGGCGTGCCCTGGTGGAGGGCGACTGCGCGCTCGTCCGCACGCCGGCCCCGGCCGGCGACGTCCTGGTCCTGCGTGCGACCGCCTGGCGTGACCCGGTCGACGCCCAGGTTGCGGCGCCGGCCCGCGAGGTGCCCCGCTGCGGATCGATCACGGGGTGGGTCTTCGACACCGGGCGGCCCTGGCTGGTATCGGGCAGGGCGAAGGGCAGGCGGGCGGCGTCCCGTTACGGTCACCCGGTCCGGCCGGCGGCCAGCCCCGCCCTGTACGTCCCCCTGAATGCCGGCAGCCGCACGCTCGGCACATTGGTGGTGCGCAACTGGAGGAGCCGGAGACGCTTTCGCAGGCAGGACCTCGACGTGCTCCAGCTGCTCGCCGACCAGGCGGCGGTGGCCCTGCACCGGGCCACCGTGCACCGGGAACGGGAGCGGCTGGCCGTCGCCCGGGAGCGCGAGCGGCTGGGGCGGGAGCTCCACGACGGGGCGATCCAGTCGCTGTACGCGGTCACTCTCGGCCTGGCCGGGGCGATCGCCCGGACGGCGGACAACGGGCTCCAGGAGCAGCTCGGGGGCGTGGCCGGCCGGATCGATACGGTGATCCAGGGGCTCCGGGCCCACATCCACCAGCTCCGGCGCGACCTCAGCCCGGCCCCGCCCGACGAGACCGGCTGACCGCGTCCCGGACCCCCGTCGGGGAACTCCACCGCCTGACGGAGGCGGCCGGCGGCGATGCCACCGCCGGTCCGAGCCTGCATCGTGCAGAGCCCCCGGCCCTCAATCGACAGTCGAGAACCGGCCCGGGTGCTGTCTAGGCTCTAGGCATGGTTTCTGGACACCCGCGCGAGGGAACCTCCAGACGCGGGCGCCCATGATCGGCGCTGTGGTCCCGCCGCTCGAGCAGACGGCCGGCTGAGCCGTCGGCTGGGTGGTACGGCTGCCGGACCGCCCTGAGCGCGGTCCTCTCCCGGAGTTGAACCAGGTCCTCGACGCGATCAGGGACCGGGCCCTCCTGCGCCTGGACCGCACAGGCCTGGTCCTCCACTGCAACGAGGCTGCCCCCAAGATCCTGGGCCGCGCGGCACCCGATCTCCGCGGTCGCCACTGCTCGTTCCTCTTCGACGAGACCGACACCGGACGCGAGAAGGCCGGGGAGGCCCTCGCGCTGGCCATGTCGGACGGGCGCTACGAGCGGCGCGGCTGGCAGGTCAGGGGAGACGGGTCCCACTTCTGGGCCGAGGTCAGGATCGCCCCGCTCGGCGGCGGCGGACCCGCCCTCGAGTACGTCGCCGCCATCCGGGACCTGACCTGGCCGAAGCGCCGCGAGGACGGGCTGAAGGCCGCCCTCGACGTATCGCGGGCCATCCTCGCAGGGCTCGAGCTGGGCGCCGCGTTCCAGATGGTGGCGGAGCGGGCCCGGGCGCTCGTCGACGCCGACGCGGCTGAGGTGCGGATCGTCGACGCCAGCGGCACGATGCTCGTGCTGCGCGGGATCTCCGAGCGCCGCGGCGACCAGGCGCCGTCCTCAACGGTCGTGCCCGAGCTGCCGGTGCGAGGCTCGCTCTGCGGGGCCGTGTTCGAGGCCGGCCGGGCCCGCCTGGTCGGCGGGCCGGGAGCGGCACTCCGGCACCCGCCTGGCGACCCCTACGGGGAGCTGTCGGAGGTGCAGCAGGTGATCCCCGGGCCGACGCTGATGGTGCCGCTCAGGGTCCGGAGCCGGAGCCTGGGCGTCCTGACCGCGTCGAACCTGACCGGGCGGCCGTCGCTGGAGAGACACGACCTGCAGACGATGGCGGCGTTCGCCAACCAGGTCACGCTGGCCATCCAGCAGGTGCGCCGCCGCCGGGACCAGGAGCGCAGAGTGCTCATCGAGGAACGGCGGCGGCTGGGACGGGACATCCACGACGGGGTCATCCAGTCGCTTTACGCGGTCACCCTGAGCCTCTCGGTGGCGATCGAGCGTGCCCAGGATCTCCGCCTGCAGCGCCAGCTGGCCGGCATGACCGCCCACGTCGACGCCGTCATCGCGGACCTGCGAGGCCTGGTCCGTGAGCTGCGGTCGAGCGGGGGCGGGGCCTGAGAGCGGCCGCGCGTCCCGGCGCCCGCCCGGACGCGGGTCAGGTTCGCCTGGTCGGTTACAGAGCGTTCGCCCTGCAATCTGGGGGTCGAGCCGGAGCCCGGTGCCGGCTAGGTTGGACCCATGGTGAACGGAAGACGCCCGGCGGCGGGCAGGGCGGTCCGGGCATGCTGAGCGTTGCTGTCGGGGCGCTGCTGGCGATCACGTTCCTGGAGCTCTACCGCACCCATCCCCGCTGCCCGGAGTGCCACAGCATCAGGGCCGTCGTGGACCGGTACGACGGGCGCATCCGGGTCTGCCGCCAGTGCCTGAACATCTACGTGGTGCGCCGTTGAGAGGTGCAAGGGGGGTCAGGCCCCCCCTTCCGGAGCCACGCAAGGGGGGTCAGGCCCCCCCTTCCGGAACCCCCCACTATCCTGGGACTTTGGGGGCACCTTCGGTGCTTCCCTTCGGGGCTCTATGGGGCGTCGTCGGCGCCGGGAAGATGGACTCACACGCTCGGGCCAAGCCCTTGCTTACGCTGCCGCTGGGTCCTTTTCTCCTTTGAGGGGGTGATGTGAGGGCTGGCGTTGAGGAGGCTCGGCCGGTGGCGCGGGCGCGGCGGGGGCGGTCCGACGGTGCCCTGGCGGGGCGGGGGCGGTCCGCGCGGGCGCCTGTCCTGGTGGCCAGCGTTGGGGTGACCCACACCGAGATCGCCGCCGTGTCGGAGGAGCGAGGGCCGGCACGGCCGGTGGCCGAGCGGCGATACCCGACGGGCGGATACGAGAGTCTGGCGGACCTGGCCCGAGCGTTCCTCGACGAGTCGGAGCTGGAGGTGGAGGCGGCGTGCTTCAGCCTGCCCTGCCTCGTGAGCCGGGGTGGTGCCCGGCTCGACGCCCCACCGTGGCACATCGACGAGGCCGGGCTCGCGAGGAACCTCGCCGTGCGGCGCGTCTGGCTGCTGAACGACATGGTCGCCGCGGCGACCGCCATCCCGCTGCTCGAGCCGGCGGAGCTCGGGCTCGTCAAGGACGGCGAGCCCGCCGAGGGCGGCGCGATCGTCCTCCTGGTACCCGGAGAGCGGCTGAGCGTCGGGTTGCTGGTGCACGACGCCGACGCCGCCTCCGGCTACCGGGCGCTTCCGTCAGCGGCGAACCGCGCCGTCGCGGCGCCCATGACGCCCGGTCACCTCGAGCTGCTGCGCGGTCTGTGGCACGGCTTCGAGCACGCGAGCTTCGAGCACGTGCCGTCCCAGGCGAGCATTCACGGCCTGTACGAGTTCCTGCGGGACGCCGGCGGGGTCGCCGAATCGGCGCAGCTGGCGGCCGCGCTGCCCTCGGCTCGCGACCGGACCCGCATCGTGCTGGACGCCGCGTGCGACCGATTCGACCCCGACCCGCTGTCCCGCTCCGCCCTGGACCTCTACCTGCAGATCCTCGGGGCGCAGACCGCGAACGTGGCGCTCACCGTCCTGGCCACCGGCGGCATCTACCTGGCGGGCAGGCTGGCCCGGCGCCTCCGCAACGAGCTCGTGAGCCCGGCATTCCTCGAACCGCTGCTCTGGGCGGGGATGGCGAGCGAGCCGCTGGAGCGGGTGCCCGTCTTCGTCGCGCGCCGGGATCTGGTGCTGCTGGGCGCCGCCCACGAGGCGCTGAGGAGGTGCAAGGGGGGGCCAGGGCCGGCGTCCTGAGTCCCTCCCTCCAAGGGGTGCGGCCGAAAACCCAGCCGGATCTTTGGGCCCCATGCACCCCATCTCCGGCGTTGCCGCCTGCGGTGCTCAGTCACGCCCTTGAGGGCGCTCCTTCCGCTCCTCGTCGGCGCCACCGGATCTGGGGCACCTGGAACCCAAATCTCTCGGCCAGGTTTCCGGCCGCACCCCTTGCGGGGGAGGTGGCCCGCCGGGGCCGGAGGGGGGGCTCGTCAGGATTCGTCGGGCTGGCGGGGGAGCCTGCGCAGAGGGATCGTGATCCGCAGGGCGGTGCCGGCATTCGGGCGCGACTCGATCTCGAGCCGCCCGCCCAGGCGGTCGACGCGCTCCGCGAAGTTGCGGAGCCCATGGCCGCGGCGATGCGTCCGAAGCGGGTCGAACCCCACGCCGTCGTCCTCCACGAGCAGCCGGGCGGCGCCATTCTCGAGACCGAGGCTGACCCGGCAGTTGCGGGCGTCGGCGTGACGGCCGACGTTGGACAGCGCCTCCCTGACGATCTGGACCACCTCGCCGGCGTGGTCCCGCAGATGCTCGGCCGCCTCGATGTCCAGATCGGCGACGGTGGTGGTGCCGGTCTGCTGCTCGAACTCGCTCACCAGCTGACGCAGGGCCTCGTCCAGGCGGCGCCCGGACAGCACGCTCGGGCGGAGCCCGTAGACGTGGTTCCTGAGGTCCCGGATGACGCTGTCGACGGTCTGGACCAGGCCGGTCATCCGCTCGCGCAGGACCGGGTCCTCGGCCCGGTCGGCGACCGACTGCAGGCCGCCGGCGATGTCGCGCAGCGACTGGATGGCGTCGTCGTGGAGCTCCCGAGCCAGGCGCTCGCGTTCCTCCATCACCAGCATCCGCTGGCGCTTGCGACGAAGCTCGGCCTGCTGCACGGCCACCGCCGCCTGCCCGGCGAACGACCGGAGGAGGTCCACGTCGCGCCGCCGGAACCCCGCCCCGCCGGCCCGGTTGACGGCCATCAGCGTCCCGATCGGGGCGGCCCTCTGGCCGATCGGGACGATCAGGGCCGGGCCCATGGCCATGCGGCCGGCCGCGTCCGGCTCGGCTGCCGTGGCCGGCGCGGCCCCGGCGGCCTCCTGCAGGTAGAGCCCGAGGTCGCCCAGGATCCGGGGTCGGCCGCTCTCGAGCACGGCCCCGCCGAGGCCGGCCGCCACCGGCTCCTCCGGGACCAGGATGCGGGAGAGGCGATCGGCGGAGCGGCGCGGGTCGACGCCGCGAAGGACGAGCGTCGCGCCGTTGAGGCCCACCGTGCGCACGATGGTCGCATCGGCTCGCAGCAGCCGGCGGGCGCGGCGGGCGAAGAGCCGCCACATCGTCGCCGGCTCCTGCCCGGCCAGGATCGCCTGCGCGATCTCCAGAGCGGCCTGCAGGCCCTCCTGACGGGCGACGAGCTGCACCACGGTGTCCGTGGGGTCGTCGGCCAGCATCGGGTCCCACGTGCCCGACCTCCCCGGGAAGGCGGGCGGCCTCAGCAGGTCAGGCAAGCCGGCGCGTGCTCCCTGCTAACTGCAAGGGGTGCTGCCCCTCCGGTGACCCCCTCCCCTCGCGGCAGGGGTTGGGGGAGGGGGGGCCACTCCCCCGCGAAGGGCGGAGGAGTCGGCTGAGGCCGCGTGGTCACGGCCGATTGATGGATGGAGCGTGTGGTCGTTCAATGCCCTGCCAGCCGTGATCCCGGTGTCGTAGAGAACTGGGAAATACCGTAGCGCCCGACGCGATACAGCTCCGCAATAGGCGATCGGGCAGCGCAAGAAGGCCGCCGTCGTGCGTCAGCCGTGATCCCGTATCACCGCGGAAAGCGCCCTCCCCGAGGCCTTCGCCGCCCGCAGCTGGTAGGTGCGCCGGCGCGCCTCCCCGGCCTCGGTGAAGACCGAGGCGCGGACGAATCCGTGGTGGAACGCGTACCTCCCGTCGCCGCGCTCGCGCAGGACCCGGCCGCGGACGAGGCCCTCCAGGGCCCGGAGTCCGGCCAGCTCCTCGACGTTCGCTACGTGGCAGACCGCCTCGGCCGTGAACCACTCGTCCAGCGCCGCCGCGGCGGTGAGCAGCTCGGACGAGATCCGGTCCAGCGTGCGCAGCACGCCGCGGATGAGCGCCAGCACGCCGGCCGGCAGGACGTCCTGGAACCGTCCTGTGGCGCCCTCCAGCGCGCCGTCGACGTCGAGCAGCCAACCGTCGCCGGCTGCCGGTCGCATCCCCAGGACCCCCTCCTCGAGCAGCGTCCTCAGCATCTCGACGATGTAGAGGGGCTGGCCGCCCGTCCGGTCGGCCAGCCAGCGCCCGAACGCCGCTGCAGCGTCGGCCTGGGCGCCGGAGCTGGCCTCCACGACCCCGGTCAGGCTGCCCACCCAGCGGACGACGTCCTCGGCCCCGAGCGGGCCGAGGCTCAGCCGCACGATCGGGGCCTCTCGCTCCAGGCCGCCGAGCCACCGCGCGAGGCAATCCCGGGCGCCGGCGTCCTCCGACCGAACCACCAGCACGACGAGGCAGGGGGCCCGAGCCTCGACCCAGCGCCGAACCGAGTAGCCGACCACGTGGCGCGTGTGGACGTCCGCCCACTGCACGTCGTCGATCAGGAGCACGAAGGGGCCTCGCCTGGCCAGCGCGAGGCCGAGGCGGGCCACCGCCTCCACCAGGCGGACCGGCTGCAGCCGCTCGTCGCGGACGACGTCGGGAAGGTCCGGATACCGGGTGCGAAGCTCGGGCAGCAGCGTGGCCAGCTCCGCCAGCCAGACGTCGTCGACCAGGTCCTCGGGGGCGTTCTCGTGCTCGAGCCGCCCCCTCAGCGCCTCGACGACGGCGGCGTAGCGCGGCACCTGGCCGATCTCGAACGCGCGGCCGGACAGCACGTCCGCCCCCTGTCCCTCCACCCAGGCCAGGTACTTCCGGGCCAGGTACGTCTTCCCGATGCCTGCCTCGCCCTCCAGGAGCACCAGGCGGGCCGAGCCGCCCTGCGCCTGCTCGTACGCCGACTGGAGCAGCGCCAGCTCGCGCTCCCGTCCGAGCAGGGGCACCAGGCCGGGCTCGAACCGCGCCGGCTCCCCGGAGATGATGACCGGGGCTGGCGGCGTGCCGCCGCCCGCCGGCGCCATCAGGGCGGTGGAGGCCGTCGGGATCCGGCCGGCCAGGGTCAGGATCTCGGCGCCGGGGCGCCGGTCCAGCCCCGCCAACGCCGTCCTGCACGCGTCCCAGCTCTGCCGAGCGCCTGCCGAGTCGCCGGACTCGAGGCGGGTCCGGATGAGGCGCTGCCAGGCGACCTCCGCGCCGGGGTCGAGCGACGTCCAGCGCTCCGCCGTCGCCTGGGCCGCGGGCAGGTCGCCCTCGGCCTTCTGGAGCGCCGAGAGCCGGTCGAGCACCGTGCTGACCGCGTGCAGCCACCGCGTGCGCTCGTGCCGCACCCAGACCTCGAAGTCGGGGACGTCCGGCAGCGTGAAGCCGGCCAGGAAGCGCCCGCGGTACTCGTCGACCGCTCGCTGCAGCTGGGTCGTCAGCCCGGGCGCCGAGGCGGTCCTGGCGGCCAGCAGACGGCCCCTGTCCACGGTCTTGATGTCGACGGTCAGGAGTGGTGACGGCGCCAGCCCGATGGTCTCCCGCGTGGTCACCAGCGAGCCGGCGGCCGCCTCGCCGAGGCTCTGCCGGAGGTAGCCGAGCGTGGTCCGCAGGCTGGCCCGTGCGTGGTCGGGGTCGCCGCCCGGCCAGAACATGGCGGCCACGTCCTGGCGACGCTGGGGTCCCGCTGCGGCGGCCAGGTAGGCGAGCACGGCCAGGGCCTTCCTGGTCTTGAAGGTGAGCTGCACCCCACCGCGCCACGCGGCCGCTGCCCCGAGGAGTCGAATCTCGACGACGTGTGCTACTGCTGACCCACCCTGAGTATGGAGAGATCCCGCGCCCTGCAAACGATTGTAGTCAAAGGGTTGGGATGAGCGGCCTTGCATTTCGCATAGTTCGCATCATGCCGCTGGTGAGACGACCCCGAGCGTGGCCGTTCCTACTTTCGAGATATGCCGCTGGGCGCCTCCCGCAATCGAAGAGCTGGCTATGCCGGCGTCATGCTGGTGGTCATCGCGGGCCTTTTTCTGCTACACGGAGTGACATCCCCGACACAGTCGGCGGCACCTTCGGCGGCGCCCCTGGCCGGCTTCTCCTACAGTCCGAAGCTGGCCAGGGGAGCCCGGCTCGACCCCGTGGCGGGGCTGCGCACGCTTCTCCAGCAGACGCATCCGGACCTGGTTCGCCTGCCCGTCTACTGGGACACCGCGGCTCCCGAGCCCGACCGCCTGGACTTCAGCTACACAGACCAGCTGCTCGACGTCATCGCTCAGTACAATCACGACGCCCAGCCAGGCCGGAACGTGAGGGTGGTCCTTGTCGTCGGAGCACGCAACCTGGGTGCCCCCGAGCTGTATTTTCCCAGCTGGCTGAGCGAGCGATCGCGAATTGATCTCCCCGTCGAGCTGCGCTCTCCCGCCTACACGGAGTATCTCATCGCAGCGTTCACTCACTACGCAAAGAATCCGCTCCTCTACGGCTGGCAGGTCGAGAACGAGCCGTTCGACAGCACCAATCCGGACCTCGGCAACATCGCGGTGCCGCGAGAACTGGTGGCGCAGGAGGTGGATCTCGCCCACCGGCTCGACCCCGCCCATCCGGTGGTGATCACGACGTTCAACTCGGCCACTGCCCAGCTCGACGCCGATGCCGATGGCCGGCTGGCCGGGATCGTGCGCCTGCTCAGCCCGTGGAAGCCCGCGGGCCACCCGCGACCCGCCCTCCAGGTGGGGGACGTCCTGGGCCTCAACGCCTATGTGGTCACGCCCAACACGCCGCTGGCCGGGATCAGCGTCGACCAGCGCATCGCCTGGAAGCGCGACACGCTGGCGTACTGGGCGAGCCAGGCCCGCTCCCAGCGGAAGGAGGTGTGGGTCACCGAGATGCAGGCCGCGCCGTGGCAGGGCGTCAGCGGCTTCACGCCTGGCGACCTGCTGACGAGCGCGGAGCTCTACCGCGACAGCGGTGTGACCGCGGTGTTCCTCTGGGGGGCGGAGCAGTGGCTCGGCTCCGCCGCCTGGCTCCAGGCCGGACAGCAGGCCATCGCGACGCTCGACGGGTCGCGCTCCATGTTCGGGACGGCGGCCAGGGCCCCGGGGCTGGCGGCATGACCGCCGTGCTGTCGAGGCGTGACCTCCTGCGCTCGGGCGCCGCGCTGGGGGGCTGGCTGATCGCCGGCGACCTGCTGGTCGCCTGCGGCGGCCCGGCCAGCCAGGCGGACAGCGGGCGCGTGCGGTTCGGGTTCATCTCGGCATACGGCGGCAGCCAGCAGCAGCGGCGCCAGATCGAGCGCAACAGCCTCGACCTGGCCGTGGCGGAAATGAACGCGCAGGGCGGGGTGGGCGGCCGGCCCGTGGACGTGGTCCAGGACCTGCACGGCCCGGTGGACGGGCAGATCACGCGCCTGTTCCAGGACCAGGGGGTCGACGCGGTCATCGGCTCCCTGGCCGCCGCCGACCACGACCGGGCCCTGGCCGCGGTGGCGCGCCAGGGCGGCCTGCTCATGGTGACGTCGACCCAGCCCGCCGGCGACTGCTCCGGCTCGCTGGTGTGCGCCGGCGCGGTGGCGGCCCAGCAGGTGCCCGCCATGCTGGACTGGGTCTTCAAGAACGTCGGCCACCGCGTGTACGTCCTGGCCATGAACGACCGCTGGTCGGCGGCCAGCGTGGCCGCGGTGCGGGCCGGCCTGCAGCGTCACCACCAGGCTCCGATGGCGGTGCGGACCATGCGGTCGCTCGGCGACGACCTGCAGCCCGCGATCGCCGACATCATGAAGAAGAACCCGGACGTGGTGTGGTCGCTGCTCGACCTGGACAACGCCGTGGACTTCGCCACGACGGTGGGCTCCAGCGACGTCCATGCGCTGGTCGTGTCCAGCGCCTGGGACGAGCTGCTCGCGAGCCAGCATCCCGGGCTGCTGGGCGGCGCCCTCACCAGCCAGGCCTGGTTCATGAGCCTCGACACGCCGGAGAGCCGGCGCTTCGTCAGCAGCTACCAGCACCGCTTCGGCGCCGCGCCCCTGAACGCCGGGGCGGAGGCCACGTACGTCGCCGCGCAGCTCTACGGCCGGGCCGCGGAGTCGGCCGGGACCAAGGCGGTGGACGGGGTCCGGGCGCACCTGGCCAGCGTGGAGCTCCAGGCGCCGCGCGGAGCCGTGCGCGTGGACTCGGCGACGCGGGCGGCGGTGGGCGGGGCGTACGTGGGGCAGGTGACGGGACACGGCACGATCGACGTGCACGATCGCCTGGGGCGGCCGCCGCCGAGCGCCACAAGGTGCGGTTCGCGCTGATGGTCGTCCAGACGGCGCGCCAGCCCTCTGACATGGAGCAGAGGCACCAGTCTGTGCAATGGAAGCTGGTGCTACGCCCGGTTCGTGCTTACCGTGACACCGTGTGGACCGCTATGCCTACGTACCTCCTTCGACGCACACTTGCGAGAATCCACAGCCTGACGCTGGGCTCCGGCCCGCCCGGCCTCCGGCGCCGCTGGCGTGGCCGGAGCGAGGCCGGCGGCGAGACGGGGCGGGTCGAGGCGTCGCTGGCCGTCCAGGAGAACCGCTTCCTCCGGTCTGTCGCCGACCTCCTGGCGCACGTGGTCGCCGGGGTCGCGTCCGAGGACGAGCCCAGGGGCCTCGTGGCCACCATCACCGAGACCAGCCACCGGCTGCGGCTGCTGGTCCGGGACCGGCGCCCCGTCGCCCTCGACGACGGTGACGTCGTGCGGGCCCTGCGGGTGTTCCTGGACCTGACGGGGTCGGACACCGACCCGGTCTGGAGCCTCCGCTCGCAGGTCATGCGCAGCATCCAGCCGCCCCAGTCGATCGACGTCTACTGGCTGGTCCGGGAGGCGGTGACGAACGTGCGCAGGCACGCGCGCGCACGTCGAGCCGACGTCCTCCTGACGGAGACGGGCGGTGGCATCCTTGTCACCGTGAGGGACGACGGCCGGGGATTCTCCCCGCCCGCCGCCCGGTCCGGGTCCCCGCGGGCGGGCCTGGCCGGGATGCGGGCACGGACCGAGCTGGCCGGGGGCTCGTTCCGGCTACAGTCCACCCCGGGCGGCGGCACCACCGTCGAGTTCTGGTTGCCAGCCGCGCCGGCTTATGCAAACGGGCATCATGGAGTCAATCTGAGCTGGTGATCAGCACGGAACGGAAGACCGTGCGGCCCATCCGGGTCGCGATCGTCGAGGACCATCGCCTCGTCGCGGAGGGCCTCGAGATGCTGCTGCAGGGAGTACCCGACATCGAGGTGGTCGGCATCCTGGGCAACAAGGCCGAGCTCCTGGCGCGGCGCTCAGACCTCGACGCCGACGTCATCCTGATGGACTTCCGGCTCCCCGACGGCTCCGGGGCCGAGGCCGCTGCCGCCCTGAGGGCGGAGCGCCCGGACGTGGTCATCGTGTTCCTCAGCGCCGACGAGAGCGAGGAGTCGCTCCTCGCTGCGGTGGAGGCGGGGGCCTCCGGCTACCTCTTGAAGAAGTCACAGGCGGCGGCCGAGCTGGTCTCCGCTGTTCGCATGGCCGCGGCGGGTGAGATGCTCATCTCGCCGCAGAAGCTCTCCAGCCTTGTCATGCGTCAGAGGGAGCGGGCGCGGCAGCAGTTCGAGCGCGAGCGTCAGGACCGCGAGCGGCAGCAGCTCCTGGGCCAGCTGACGCAGCGCGAGCGCGAGGTACTGGCGCTGATCGTTGCGGGCCTCGACAACAAGTCGATCGCCAGCCGGCTGGCCATCGGGACGGGCACCGTGCGCGCGCACGTCCAGCATGTGCTGGAGAAGCTGGGGGTCCACTCCAAGCTCGAGGCGGCCGCCACCGCGATCGAGCGCGGCCTGGTGGCCCGTCCCCGCTGAGCCGGATTCCACCAGTCGGTGGAACCCGGCCGAGGGGCCGCTGGCCCATCCGGCGCGGCATTTGTGGTAGCGGGCGTGCCCTCAACCGTGAGTCGATGCCCGTGATCCCGACACCTACCGTGAAACCGTGCCTTGCAGGTCTCTACGCGCAGGTGAGGGCGAGAAATACGCATGAAGAGGTCGTGGCTGAACTGGAAGACGCTCGCGCTCATCGCGGTGGGCGTTGTCGTCGTGGGTCCGATCCTGCGCCAGGCGATCCACCTTCCCAGGCTGCCCTCCCTGGGGGGAGGCCAGCACGTCGCCACGCCCGCGCCGGAGACCAGCCAGGCCGGGGAGCCGACCGCCAGCGGGCGAAGCCGGGTCAGGACCAGCACGGTCACCGCTGACGGCCGGCTCATCCCGACCGTCGGCCAGCCGACGATCCTGCTGAACCCGGGCCTGGTGAGGCCCGGGACCAAGGTCGCGGTGACCGGCTTCGGCTTCGACCAGGGGGGCGTCATCGACATCGTGCTCAAGAAGAACGCGTCCGACGCCGGGGTGCCGGTGAGCCTGGCCAGGGCCGACCAGAACGGCGCGTTCAACGCCAGCTTCACCGTGCCCGAGGGCCTGGCCTCGCGGAGCCCGACCGTGGCGGCGGAGGAGCGGAACAGCAAGAAGGTGGCGCTGGCCCAGGCGCAGCTGCCCGCCGGCATGGCCGCGGTGAAGCTCAGCAAGATGGTGGGCAAGCCGGGTGACGTGATCACGCTGACGGCCACCGGCTTCGAGCCGGAGGAGGACATCAAGGTCTACTGGGGTCAGCTCAACGGGGACCCGGCAGCGACGCTGCACGCGGACGGCGGCGGGAACGTCGGCCAGGCCGCGGTCCACATCCCGGTCGGCGCCATCGGCAACACCAGCCTGGTCCTCATCGGCAGCAAGAGCCAGTCCGTGGCGATCGGCCAGTTCATCATGCTGGGCCTCTATCCCACGGTGACGGCGCACCCGTACGCTGTGAAGGCGGGCAACAAGATCACGCTGTCCGCCCATGGCTTCGGGCCGGACGAGACGGTCCTCATCTACGTCAACGGGGTCAAGGGGCCGCCGATGGCGACCGTCCAGGTCGACGACAAGGGCGGCTTCGCCGGCCTCAGCTTCGAGGTCCCATTCGGCCTCAAGAAGCAGCAGAGCCTGATCCTGATCGGCCAGCAGAGCCGGGCGGTCGTGAACTCCGGCTTCCTGGTCCTGCCCTACACGCCCAGCATGCTGCCGAGCACGTGGGGCGGCTTCCCCGGCACCACCCTGAGCTTCTACGCGCAGGGCTTCGCGGCCCACGAGGTCGTGCTCGTCTACAAGAACCACACGCTGAACGGCGGCGGACAGCTGGTCAGCGCCTTCCGGGTGGACGACCGCGGGCGGGCCGCGGCGGCCGGCCAGTACACGATCCCCAGCGAGGACCAGGGCAAGGTCGTCTTCACCGCCGTCGGCCGCGAGAGCGAAGGGGTGGCGACGGCCACCGTGACGGTCCAGCACTCCGACGTGGCGGTGCAGATCCCGCCGCAGCCGAAGTACACGCTGCCCCCGGACCTCCAGCCGGCGACGCCGACCCCGGTGGCGCCCGCGGCCCCTCGCGCCGGGGCCGGGCAGCCCGGCGCCGCGGGCCCGACCGGCGCCGCGGGGCCGACCGGCGGCGCGGGCCAGGCGGCCCCTGCCGGTGGCGCGGGCCAGGCGGCCCCCGCCGGGGGCGCGGGCCAGAACGCCCCCGCCGGCACCCAGCCGGCGCCCGCTCAGACGCAGCAGGCCCCGGCCGCCACGCCAGGCGGCGGCCAGGGCGCGCCGGCCCCGGCGCCGGGTTCCCATGGGGGCGGCGGCGTGATCAACCGCGTCCAGCAGCTGTGGCAGGGGATCGCCAGCAGCCTGTAGGCTGCGGCGCCCCCCTGCTGCCGAGGAGCACTGATTCGATGGACCACGACTGCGGACGGCGCAGCCTTGTCGTGATACCGACGTACAACGAGGCCCAGAACCTGGCGCTCGTCGTCGACCGCATACTCAGGCACGACGGGTTCGACGTCCTCGTCGTCGACGACAGCTCGCCCGACCGGACCGGGGCGGTGGCGGACTCCCTCGCCTGGCAGTTTCCCGGTCGGGTCGGCGTGGTCCACCGCGGTGCGAAGCTCGGGCTGGCGAGCGCCATCGTGGCCGGGCTCCGGCACGGGCTGCGGGCGGGGTACGGCCACGTGTTTCACATGGACGCCGACCTGTCCCACGACCCGGCGATGCTGCCGGCGATGCGCAGCGCGCTGGAGCGGGCGGACGTGGTCGTAGGGTCGCGGTACACGGCCGGCGCGCACGCGCTGCGCAGGGCGCCGCATCGCAGGCTCCTGAGCCGACTGGCGTCTCTCTACGCGGGCGCTGTGCTCGGGTTGCCGCTGCGCGACCCCGCCGGTGGCTATCGCGGCTATCGCCGGCACGTGCTGGAGGTGCTGGACCTGGGCCACGTGAGCTCCCGCGGATACGCCGTCCAGATCGAGCTGAACCACCGGTGCCACCAGGCGGGCTTTCGCTTCGAGGAGCTTCCGATCACGTTCCGGGAGCGGGCCTGGGGCCGCTCCAAGATGAGCCTCGGCATCGTCCTCGAGGCGCTGCTGCTCGTCGCCGCGCTGCGGCTGAGGCCGGCCACCGACGGCGACCCGCCGCAAGCGGGGGGCGCCCTGCGGCAGCCCACCGGGTCCGCAGCCGGTTGCGAGCACGAGGGCCGGGGGGCGGCGACAAACCCACGACGAGGAGGCTGACACCATGTTCCTACGCATCGACCGTCTGCAGGTCGAGCTTCCGATGGCGGAGAACCCCGACGCCGAGGCGGCGCGGGCCGTCCAGGAGCTGCTGGGTGGGCGTTTCGGCGAGATGTCCACCCTGATGAACTACATGTACCAGTCGTTCAACTTCCGGGGCAAAGACAAACTCAAGCCCTACTACGACCTGGTCGCCAACATCGCCACCGAGGAGATGGGTCACATCGAGGTGGTAGCGGCTACCATCAACGGCCTGCTCACCGGCGTCGTCCAGCGCGGCGAAGCGCCGGACTCGCGGCTCGCCGCGGTGGTCGGCACGGGCAACCCCGAGCACTTCCTGGCCACCGGCCAGGGGGCGATGCCGGCCAACGCGCTGGGGCAGGCGTGGACCGGCGACTACGTCTTCAACAGCGGCGACGTCGTGCTCGACATGCTGCACAACTTCTTCCTCGAGTGCGGAGCCCGCATGGGCAAGCTGCGCGTGTACGAGATGACGACCAACCCGGTGGCCCGAGCCATGCTGGGCTACCTGATCGTCCGCGGGGGCGTGCACCAGGTGGCCTACGCCAGGGCGCTGGAGACGCTGACCGGGGTCGAGGTCGCGAAGATGCTGAACATCCCCAGGATCTCCAACGAGAGGATCCCCGAGGCCAGGAAGTTCCAGGACCGCGGGGTCCACCGGACGCTGTACCGGTTCAGCCCCGACGACTACCGGGACATCGACAAGATCTGGCGCGGCCAGCACTTCGAGGATGGCAGCCAGCTGGTCGTCCAGGACGGCCCCCCGGACGGAGGGCGGGTCAACCCGCTTCCGGAGGAGCCGCAGGTCTTCGCGCCGGGATACCACCCCCAGGAGCTGGTGGAGATCGCGGCCCGCATGATGCGCATGACCTGAGAGCGATGGCCGGCGGCCGGCGGGCCCCTCCCCCCCGGCGGGGGAGGTGGCCCGCCAGGGCCGGTGGTCAGTGGTGCCTCCCCCCCGGCGGGGGAGGTGGCCCGCCAGGGCCGGTGGTCAGTGGTCCCTCCCCCCCGGCGGGGGAGGTGGCCCGCCAGGGCCGGTGGGGGGGACCAGCGCGGACCGGGGCCCCCGGCGGCACAGCGCGTCTGCGACAGGTCCTCTCTCGTGGCTGAGCTGGTTTTGCGGGCGCCACGTGTATCCTGACCCCCCCTCCGGCCCCTGGCGGGCCCACCTCCCCCCGCAAGGGGGAAGGGGCGCTTCGCTTCCCTTCCTTAGCCGGTGCCGGCGGCTGCTGCCGCGTGGCGGCGGGCGTGGGCCAGCGCCATGCCGGGGAGAAGGGACGACCGGCCGCCGACCGGGATCGCAATCCGGACGGCGGTTCCCTCTCCCGGCCCGGTCTCGATCCGGAGCTGGCCGCCCATGCGGACGACGCGCTCTCTCAGGTTGCGCAGGCCGTCCCGGCGGTCCGGCACGCGGCACGGGTCGAAGCCCCTGCCGTCGTCCTCGATCTCCAGCTGCGTCCCGCCGCTGTCGGCGGCGCGGAGCGAGAGACGGCAGTGCTGCGCCCGGGCGTGGCGGCTGACGTTGGACAGCGCTTCCCGGACGAGCTGGATGACGTCCCCCGCGTGCTCGGTCAGGCGCTCCGCCGCGTCGGGCTGCATCTCGACCGTCGTCGTCAGGCCCGTGCGCACGTCGAGGTCGTGGGCGAGCAGGCGCAGCGCCTCGTCCAGGCGGTGATCGGCCAGGATGCGGGGGCGGCGCCCGAAGACGCAGCTGCGGATGTCGTCGATCGCGCCCTCGATCGTGACGGCGCAGGTCGTCAACCGCTCCCGCGCCGCGCGGTCGTGGCAGCCGGAGATCGCGTCCCTGAGGCGGCTGCAGACCTGCGACAGGGAGTGGACCGCGCCTGCCTCCGCGACGCGAGCCAGCCGGGCCCGCTCTCTGGCGACGATGCGGCGCTGTCCCCGGTGGCGGTCGGCATGCTCGATGGCCAGCGCGGCGTGGCCGGCGAACCTGCGGAGGACCGCCAGGTCCTTTCGGCGGAAGGCGGGCCCGCCGACACGGTTGTACACGAGCAGGGTGCCCACCCGGCGCCCTCGCCTGGCCAGCGGCACGGCCAGCATAGGGCCCATCCGCCCCGGGCCGCGCCGCGCCGGCAGCGCGTCGTCGGCGAGGCCGGGGCGGGCCGGCTCCTCGGCCGACGCGGCCAGCGACCGGCGCGCCGGCCACCTGGCCGCCTGCAGGTGCCTGGAGTTCCACCCTTCGGCCGCCGAGATCACCGGCCGCCGGCTGCCCAGCGCCGACAGGGTTACGTGGGCGCCGTCGGCGTGGAGCAGCGACTGCGCGTGCCGCGCCACGAGCTCGACCGCCCGAGCCAGGGGATGCTCGCCCATCACCGCCCGCGAGATGTCCAGCGCAGCGTGCAGCCGGCCGAGCCGCCGCCGGCGGTCGGTCACGTCCCTGACCACCGCCAGGAACCCGAAGGCCCGGCCGGCGTGGTCCAGCAGGGGGGTGATCACGACGTGGGCCCGGAACCAGGTGCCGTCCGCTCTCACCCTCCAGCCGGCGATCCGAAACTGTCCCTTCGAGAGTGCGGCCCGGAGAGGAGGACCGGTCTCGGCGCTGCCGCTCTCCGTTGCCCGCAGCAGGAACGAGCAGTCGCTAGGCCCCAACCCGCCGCCGATGCCGAAGACTCGCTCGGCGCCCGCGTTCCAGCCGATCACGCGGCCGGTCAGGTCCAGGTGAAAGACCGCGCCGTCTTCGAAGCTGTCGACGAGACGGATCGCCTGACTGCCGTCCGGCGGTCCGTGATCCGCGGCCGCAACGGTGCGGCTCTCCACGGTGAGCATCGGACTCCTCCTCCGGTTCGAATACCCGTGCGACGGGTGGCCGGACCCATGCAGACCTGAACTCTATGACCTGGGCTGTCCATCCGTCATCATCCGTGTGAACGAGGGGGGCTCTGAAGGTGGTGTGAGGCTGGCCTCCACTGCCGGATGCACCTTCTCCCGACGGTCCCCCGCCGTCGCATTACGCCGGCGAGGTAAGGGATCGAAGGCGAGCTCAGGTCGTGAGGTCCGGCTCCCCGAGCGCCGCGTCGCTTTCGATCACGTCGGGTGCCAGGGGGCCGGAGCGCAGCCGCATGAGCTGATGCTGGATCTCGAACAGCACGTCGATCGCCTCGACCGTGGACCGTGGTCGAAGCCAGACCGGATCCATGGCGAACGGCAGCACGGGTGCGAGCTCCGCGAGGCGCTTTCGCCAGCTTGGCGGCACCGATTTCCGCGAGGCCAGGTTCAACCTCTCGACCTCCTCGAGGAGCAGGTCGATGTGCTGGATGAGAGCGCTGACACGGATCCGGCGCATCGCCCTCCGCCGGTCCTGGAGGGCGGCGTTGCACATCTGGTCGTGGGCTGCGGCGATGCTCATCTCGGGCACCGACTCATCCGGATTCGACCCCCGAGACGCGTGTCGAGCTGGCTCGTGCATGCGCGCCGTGGAATCCGGCTTGGTCCGACGAACATGCCCCGAGGCTACTGAGGGCAGGGGCCTTCGTCGTCTGGTATTCGCCACTGCCCGGGCTCCGCATGGTGCAGCCCCTCTCACTGACT
Source organism: Candidatus Dormiibacterota bacterium (assembly GCA_035263645.1). Lineage (GTDB taxonomy): Bacteria > Chloroflexota > Dormibacteria > Dormibacterales > Dormibacteraceae > CF-161. The sequence continues at coordinate 19,601 of DATFRD010000009.1, forward strand.
GCTGGACTGCGGGTCGCGGGCGTCGGAGTCACGAAAGCAGTGCTGGATCGGCACCAGGGCCTTCCCGAGGACCACGCTCCGTGTGTACAGGCTGGTACCGGACGGACAGTCGGGAGCAGGCGCCGCCGGGGGCAGCCGGAGCAGCACATAGATCGCTCCCGTGAACGCCACGCTGACCACCGCCAGGGCCGTGACCACTGCGATACCCAGCGCCACGACTCCGGTGACCCTGGCCCGGGCCTGGGTAGATCGCAGCACAGCCATCGCCTCCGATGATCCAACGACTGGACCAGGCGCGCGCCCCTCGATTGTCAGGCCCGGGGCTCCGTCGAATGCAGCGGTTCACTCTCAGACGGCCCGACCGCGTGTGAGCACGGGTGCGTTCGGAGTCGAGCGTCCGGCCGCGCTCTCGCACTCGGCAGGGCACCACCGGCGCATCGTTCAGTGGCAACCCGGCCGGTCGCTTCCTAGTGTGGGCCGCATATGGCCGGGCATGCGCTTCCCGAGCCGGAGGACCCGGCGCCGATCGACCGGTCGCTGCGGCTCCAGATCGAGGAGGCGAGGATCGCCGCGCTGTACATCAAGCGGGCCAGCACATGGGCCGCCGACATCGATCACGACATCGCTGTCGAGCTGATGGCCCTGCACCGCCGGATGCTCCAGCGGATCCAGACCCTTGACCGCTTCGAGCCCTGAGCGCTCTCGGAGAGCGCCCCGCATCGTCCAGGTGTGGGTCGCGTGGCGGCGGCTGGCCGCCCTGGGCTCGCTGATTGCCTATATCGGCGCTTGCCTGCTGGTCGCGTGGGTCGAGAGCCGGCCTGACGTCCTTCGCCAGACGTGGGAGACCTATCGCCGTGACTTCATCACCGCTGACGGACGGGTGGTCGACCCGCCGCCGTCCGGCTGGGGTGAGACGACATCGGAGGCCCAGTCCTATGCGATGCTGCGGGCCGTGTGGCTCGGCGACCGGCCGGTGTTCGACCGGACCTGGCGCTGGACGCGGGTGAACCTCCAGGTCCGCGGGGACTCGCTGTTCGGATGGCTCTGGGGGCGAGACCAGGCCGGCGCCTGGACCCTGCTGAGCGAGAACACGGCCGCCGACGCGGACGAGGACATCGCGCTGGCGCTCGTCTTCGCCTCCCGCCGCTGGTCGGAGGAGCGCTACCTGACGGCCGCTCGCAGCGTGATCGCGGGGATCTGGGCAAAGGAGGTGGCCTGGGCCCGCGGCCGGCCCTACCTCGTGGCCGGCGACTGGGCGGGCGGCGTCCGCGACCAGGTGGTGATCAACCCGTCGTACCTGGCTCCCTACGCCTACCGCGTGTTCGCGGCGGTGGATCCCGGCCACAGGTGGCTCGAGCTCGTCCGGACGTCATACGACGTGCTGGAACGCTGCTCGTGGTCCCGGCTCGACGAGGATCCCGGTGTCGGCCTGCCGCCCAACTGGTGCGTGCTCTCGCCTTACGACGGGGCGGCTCACGGCTATTCGGGCGCCGACGGCGACGACTACGGCCTCGATGCGTTCCGGGTGATGTGGAGGGTCGCGCTCGACGACGAGTGGAACGGCTCGCCGGCGGCGGCCGCCTACCTGGCCCACAGCGGCTTTCTGCGCCGGGAATGGAGGCTCCACCACCGGCTGGAGGCCCGGTACGCGCACGATGGGACGGCCTATGCCGATGCCGGGGAGAAGGCTCTCACCTACGCCGGCGACCTGGGGGACTTCGTCGTGAACGACCCGGCCGCCGCCCGGTCCATCGTGCAGAACGAGCTGCTCGCCACCCTTCGCCGGGACCGGGGCGGCGTCGACTGGGGCCATCGCTCGAGCTATTACGCGGAGAACTGGATCTGGTTCGGCGTGGCCCTGGCTCAGCACCGCCTCGTGAACCTCGCGCAGGGGCCGGTGCCGCTCGGCGCGAGCATGTGACGCCTGTCAGGAGGAACGTGGCGGGCTACGAGCATCGACAGAGGCCCGGCCCTGTCGTGTGCCAGTCTTCTTCGCCTCCCGGCCCCGGGTACAGTGAGGACGTGAGGGTTGCCCTCCTCGGGGCGTCCGGACCGCACGGTGGGTGAGTTGGCCCACCCACCCGAGCGTTGACGCAACCCTCCCCCTTCCCCCCCAAGCATCGGGCCGGCCGGGGCCGGTCCGATGCCCTTATTCGAGCGTCGGGGGGACCCATCTTGACACCGCACGTGTTAGAGCGCCCCGCCTGCCGACCGTGAGTCGATCGGCGGAGCACGGAAATCTAGTGTGGAGGCATGTGCCGCGATACGCACCGGCTGGTCCGGTGCATCCCCCTGATCGGCGCCGGCCTGCTGGGACTCGCGGTGGCCGGGTGCGGGCCTGTGGGACAGCTTCGCCTGCCGGTGCCCGTGTCGTCCGCAGGCAGGGAGCCTGCGCCCAGCACGGCCGTGGGCGGTGCGACCCACGGGCGGCAGTCCGACACGTTCATGCGCTCGGTCGCGCTGCGCGACGGGGCCCTGGGCTGGCGCCAGCTCTGTCCCGACCTGCAGAAGGTGGTGACCGAGAAGGCCATGCGCTCTCAGGCCGACAGCCAGCGGGCGGCTGAGGTCGGCCGCATCGCCCGGCTGGGCATCGACTTCGTCGGCGGCCGTTCGCTGCGGGGCGGGACACAGATCAGGTTCTACGTGCTCACGGCGGACATGACCGACGGCTCCGCCGCCAGCCGTGTGTACATCGTGCGCTCGCAGCCGACGGGGTGCGTGGAAGACGTGCAGGTCGAGGACGAACAGTGAGGCCATGATCGGCCTGGTCTACATCGTCCTTTCAATCATCTCCGTTCTGCTCGCCCTCCAGGGCGGCTACACCCTCTACCTGATGATCTACACCTGGGACGATCCTCGCGTCACCGAGCGCACCCGGGCCCCGGAGCGGTTCTCCGAGCCCAGCCTGTCCTTCACGGTGATGCTCCCCGCCCGGCACGAGGAGGAGGTCATCCAGACCACCATGGGCAGGGTGGTCGGCGCCAACTACCCGGCCGAGCTGATCCAGGTCCTGGTCATCTGCTCGGCCGACGACACGGGCACCATCCAGCAGGCCGAGCGGAAGGTCGAGGAGCTCCGGCTCCAGAACCGGCGTGGCGTGGACCTGGTCGTGTTCGACGACCGGCCGATCAACAAGCCCCACGCCCTGAACACGGCGCTCCGCTACGCGACCAAGGACGTGGTGACCGTCTTCGACGCCGAGGACGACGTCCACCCGGACATCTTCAACGTCGTGAACACGGTGATGCTCCAGGACCCCGTCAAGGTGGTGCAGGCCGGGGTCCAGCTGATGAACTACCGGGACCGCTGGTACTCGGCGCTCAACGTCCTCGAGTACTTCTTCTGGTTCAAGAGCACGCTCCACTTCTTCGCCCGCTACGGGGCGATACCGCTGGGCGGCAACACCGTGTTCTTCCGTCGCGCAGTGCTGCACATGGTCGGCGGATGGGACGAGCGCAACCTCACCGAGGACGCCGACATCGGCATCCGCCTGAGCAGCGTGGGGGTGAGCGCGCGGGTGGTCTACGACGACCGCTACGTCACCCGGGAGGAGACCCCGCCCACGCTGGGCCAGTTCATCAAGCAGCGAACGCGCTGGAGCCAGGGGTTCCTGCAGACGCTCCGCAAGGGCGACTGGAGGCGCATGCCGGGCCGCGCCCAGCGGCTGCTCGCCGCCTACACGCTCACCTTCCCGATCGTCCAGGCGGCGCTCGGCCTGTACGCGGTGGCCGCCCTGATCATGATGTTCGAGGTCAAGGCGCCGATCATGGTCGCCCTGATCTCCTACCTCCCGGTGCTGCTCCTGGCGTCGCACTTCCTGACCGCCGTCATCGGGCTGCGCGAGTTCACCGAGGCGTATGGCATGAAGGCGTCGTGGGGCATGACGCTGAACATGGCGCTGGCCTGGTTCCCCTACCAGCTGGTGCTCGCGTTCGCAGCCCTGCGCGCCGTGGGCAGGATCGTCCTCGGCGTGAACAACTGGGAGAAGACCAAGCACGTGGGAGCCCATCGCCAGCGCCAGGAGGCTGGCGAGCATGCTGCCTGAGGCGGTCGCCGACGGGCCAGGCGGCCAGGTCGGGCCTGAGGCGGGCGCTGGTCTGGACCCGGTCGAGGAGGGGCTGCTGCCGGCCGACAGCCGGCACCGGTTCCTGCTCGCCGTCTGCGTGGCGAGCGGCGCGCTGACCCACGCGTATCACCTGTTCCTCTACCCCCTCTACACGACGGACGAGGGCATCTACATGGAGCAGGCGTGGTCGGTCCTGCGCGAGGGCAAGCTGTCGCCGTACACGTACTTCTACGACCACGCGCCCGGCGCCTGGCTCACGATCGCTGCCTACGTCTCCGTGCTTCCGATGCAGTTCCAGACCTTCGGGGACGCCATCAACACCGGCCGGATCCTGATGCTGCTGGTCCACATCGGCAACGTCTTCCTCCTCTACCAGATCGCGTACCGGCTGTCCCGCCGCCACCTGGCGGCGGTCGTGGCGTGCTTCTTCTTCAACTTCTCCCCGGTGGCCGTCTTCTACCAGCGGGAGGTGCTGCTCGACAACCTCATGGTCTTCTGGGTGCTGCTCAGCGTCTACCTCCTGACCAAGGAGGACCGGCGGGTCCGGACGGCCATGCTCTCGGGGCTCAGCTTCGGGCTGGCGTTGATCACCAAGGAGAACGCGCTCTTCTTCGCGCCCGTGATCGGGTTCCTTCTGTATCGCCAGGTCCAGGCCAGCCGCAACCGACGGTTCGCGCTCGGCTACTGGGGCTTCGCCGCCTGGGGCCCGGTTTCCATGTACACCCTCTACGCGTCCCTGAAGAACGAGCTGCTCCCCAGCCGGCTCAACTTCAGCCTCAGCAGCCCGCCGGCCGACCACGTGGCGCTGCTGTACACGATCTGGTGGCAGCTCAACCGCAACCAGGGCGGCATCCTCGACCCGGGCAGCGCGTTCTGGCAGTTCTCGCTGGGTTCCTGGCTGCCCAAGGATCACTTCATCCTGATGGCCGGCAGCGCCGCGATGGTGTTCGGGCTGATGAAGGGCATGCAGGACCGGAAGACCCATGCCAGCCTGCTCATCGCGGCCTCGCTGGCTGGCAGCTATACGCTCTATCTGATCCGGGGCAGCGTCATGCTCGAGTTCTACGTCATCCCCCTGCTCCCGTTCCTCGCCCTCAACATCGGGCTGGTGCTCGACCACCTGCTGCGCGACTCCTCCGCAGCCTTCCGCGTCACCGCGGCCGGCGCGATGATGGTCGTCCTGGCGATGCCGGTCGGCGGCTACGTCCTCTACTACAACGACAAGAACCAGCTGGCGCCGGCCGACCTGTACAACGTGCCCCTGACTCCCATGCAGGAGCAGGAGCTGGCCTACGTGCGTGAGCACATACCGACGAGCGCCAGGATCATCATCGACGACGATATGTGGGTCCCCCTTCACGACCAGGATCCGCCCTACCGCTATGCCCACTCGCACTGGAAGGCGTCCGGGGACCCGGCCATCCGCGACAACCTGTTCCACAGGGACTGGCAGAACATCGACTACATCGTGATGTCCAACAAGATGCGGCAGGCGATGGTGCAGAACAACGGCGACGGCATGGAGAACTGGATGCTGGATGCGATCGACAACCACTCGTCCCGGATCTGGTCGCTGAGACATGGTGACGTCGAGCTGGTCATCTACCAGATCGACCACGGCGGCGGCGGCCAGTGAGCGCCGACTGCGGCCGCGGCCCCTGACGGCGGCCCGGCCGGCGGAGGCCGGCAGGTCGCCGATGGCAGAGCGACCGGACTGACGATCGGCAGTGGAGAGGCGGCTCGACCGTCGCCTAGCATCGAACCGATCATGGCTAGAGAGTTTCACGTTCGGAGGCTCGCGTGCGCGCTGACGAGCGGGGTGGTCCTGGCCGCCGCGGCAGCCGCGGCGCCGGTCGGGACGACCGCCATGGCGACTGGCCCGGCCAGCCAGAGCCCGAACGCTCACCAGGTCGCATCGCAGTACTGCCAGGACTTCGTCGGCCACCTGTCGCACACGCTGGGCGTGAGCCCGGCGCATGTCCGGGAAGCGCTGACGACCGCCGCCCGCCAGACCGTCGACGACGCGGTCGCCAGGGGGGACCTGACCCAGCAGCAGGCGTCGGGGATGAAGAGCCAGCTGTCAGATGGCTCCATCTGCAGCGTCAACATCGCCCACGGTGCCCGCTCCTACGTGCAGGCATACCGGGCGCTGGTGATCGACGCCGTCGCCAAGGCCATCGGGTCCACCCCCGACCAGGTGCGCACCCAGCTGGACGCTGGCAAGAGCGTCTCCGAGATCGCGCCGAAGGGCATGACCGAGCAGCAGTTCGCCACCGCGCTGCACAGCTCCCTGAAGTCGGAGCTCGACACGCAGGTGTCGTCCGGCAAGCTGACACAGTCGCAGGAGAACGCGCTGCTGGCCCGCGAGCCGCTGCTGGCCCAGCGGCTGTGGGCGCAGGGGATGCCGCCGCACCACGCGCCGACCGGCGCCCCCGTCAGCGGCTCGCCCTCCGCCCCGTGACCCCCGACTGACCCGGTTTAACGGCCCCTCCCCCATCATGGGGGAGGTGGCCCGCCAGGCCCCGGTAGGAGGACGGAATCGACCGTTCCCCCCCACCCGACCTCCGCCGCGAGGGGGGAGGGGCCCAAAAAGACGGGGGCCTGGTAAGCAAGGGCTTGGCCCGAGCGTGTGAGTCGCTTTCCCCGCCTCCCCACGGAGCCCCCCAGACCCGAAGAGATGCACCGGAGGTGCCCCGAAAATCCCAGAAAAGAGGGGGGGTTTAGGAAGGGGGGGCCCGCCCCCCCTTGCACGTCTCAGCCGACCTGTTCTTCCTGGTCGGTGATTGGGAGGTGAGGGGGAGGGAAGCCGAGGTTTTCGCGGACCTCGAGCATCCAGGCCATGAGCTGGTCGCGGTCCTGGTTGAGGCGGGCGATCTGCT
>DATFRD010000010.1:0-8330 GCA_035263645.1 Candidatus Dormiibacterota bacterium
ACTCCTGCTTCAACCCGCCGCCGCCCCCCTCCGTGCAGGTCTCGGGCTGCAACGGCGAGAACGACGGCTTCGACGGGGTCCCGTACCACCTGTCCTGGCCGGACGGCAATACCGACCTGCACCCCACGTCCATCGAGTTCACCAGCCCGCGCACCGGTCGCGAGCTGGAGACCAACTACCGGCAGGTGGCCTTCGAGACCGACCTGCCCCGGGTCGAGCTGACCACGTGCAACCGCACAACTGGAGTCGGCTGCACGCTCATCCCGACGACGGACGACAGAGTCGCCGCCGACTTCTACCCGTTCTTCAGCCTGGGCCGCTCCGGCGGCCAGTGCCGCTGGGCGGAGGGCAGCTTCATCCCCGGCTTCACGCAGAACGACTTCGGCGGCAACGTGCAGTACGGGCCGCTGCTGTCGCAGGTCTACCTCGCCTTCGGCGGGCACGGCGCGACCGTGAACCGGATCAACGACTTCCGCCAGATCCTGCCGAACAACCCGTGCCCGGCGGGCGCCGGGGGCTAGCGACCACGAAACCGCTGGAGGCCGGCCCATGGGCGGGCCTCCAGCAGCCTCACCCCGTCAGGTGCCGGGGCAGACCTGGACCTTGGCGGGCCGGGCCGGCGCCGGCAGGCCGCAGGCCTGCACCTGCTGCGGGCGGGGCGTGGCCGCGGGCGTGGGGGCAGGGGCCGGCACGTGAGCCCGTGGCGGCGGCGGCCGGTCGTCCCCGACCGGTACGGCCGCGCCGGCGGGCCGCTCGCCGGCAGGCGCCGGCTGGCCCACCGCCTGGGGCGCCTGGGGTTCCGTGACGCGCTGACCCGCGGCGGCGCAGCCGCCGGCGGCGATCGCGGCCAGGCACACGAGGGTCAGCGTGGCGAGACCCCTTCGAGCTGCCATCGAGCTCACACCCTACCAGCCGCGCGGGCGCCGTGGCGCCCCGACGCGCCCGCCCTCGGCTACAGGGCCTGCTCGGGCAGCAGCAGCTGCTGACGCAGCTTCGACATCTGGTGGTACGCGTCGACGTAGCGCACCGTGCCCGTGGTCGAGCGCAGCACCAGGGAGTGCGTGTACGCGTAGAACTCCTCGTACCGGACGCCGCTCAGGAGCTCCCCGGAGGTGATCCCGGTCATGGCGAAGAAGATGTCGTTGCCCGAGCACAGGTCGTCGATGCTGAGCACGCGGCCCGGCTCGAAGCCCTCCTCCAGGGCCAGCCTGCGGTCGTCGTCGTTCCGGTAGAAGAGCCGGGCCTGCATGTCGCCCTGCAGGGCCTTGACCGCACACGCGGCCAGCACCCCTTCGGTTGAGCCGCCGGAGCCCATCATCACGTGCATCCCGGTCTTCGTCTCCAGCACCGCCATCAGGGCGCCGGAGACGTCGCCGTCGGAGATCAGCCGCACCTGCGCGCCCACCTCTCGGATCTGGTCGATGACCGCCGCGTTGCGCTCGCGGTTGAGCACGACCACCGTCAGGTCGCGGGGATGGAGGCTCTCGGCCTTGGCTACCCGGCGCAGGTTCCACTCGATGGGCATGTCGATGGCGATGACACCGCGGGAGCGGCGTCCGACGACCAGCTTCTCCATGTAATGCAGGTGGGTCGTGAACATCGTCCCGCGCTCGGCGAGCGCGACCACGGAGACCGCGCCGGGGCCGCCCTCGGCGGTCAGCCGGGTGCCGTCGATGGGATCGACCGCGACGTCGACCTCCGGCTCCAGGCCGTTGCCGACCTCCTCGCCGAAGTAGAGCATCGGCGCCTGGTCCTTCTCCCCCTCGCCGATGACCACGGTGCCCCTCATGTCCACCGAGCCCAGCCGCTGCCGCATCGCCTCGACCGCTCGCCGATCCGCCGCCTCCTTGTCCCCCCGCCCGCGCAGCGGAGCGGCGGCCAGCGAGGCTCCCTCGGTGACGCGCAGCAGCTCGAGCGCGAGGTTGCGGTTGAGGACCTCCAGGGCCATCGCTACTTTCCACGGTAAGGCAACGGCGGCCCGCCTGCTGCCCGGCGCCGCGACCCAAAATTGGTCTTGACCAATTGCAGCCGATGTGTTGAGATGTGCGATGCACGGGGGAGATGAGGACAAGACCACTTGAGGAGGCGGGAGCTGACTTGGGCAAGCAGGAAGAGATCCGCGACCGGGTAAGGGACCTGATCGAGTCCCTGGAGGTGGGCCAGGCCATCCCCCCCGAGCGCCGCCTCTGCGAGCAGCTGGGCGTGTCCCGGCTGACCCTGCGAGCCGCCCTCGACGACCTGGTGGCGGAGGGCCTCCTGACCCGCCGCCACGGCAGCGGCACCTACGTGTCGGAGCCCAAGATCGCCCAGCCCCTGACCCTGACCTCGTTCAGCGAGGACATGCGGCGGCGCGGCATGGTGCCCGGCAGCCGGACGCTGGAGCTGACGGTCGTCCCCGCCGGGGCGAGGCTCGGCCGCCGGCTCCAGCTCTCCCCAGAGGAGCCCGTGCTCCGGGCCCGGCGGCTGCGGCTGGCGGACGGCGAGCCCATGGCGCTGGAGGTCCTCCACGTGCCGGCGGCCATGGTCCCCGGCCTCACCCGGGGCGACCTGGAGAACGCCTCCTTCTACGACATCCTGGAGGACCGCTACGGGATCGCGATCGCCTCGGGCACCCAGACGATCGAGCCCACAGTCACCAACGAGGAGGAGTCGGAGGCGCTCGGCGTCCCCCTGCACTCGCCCGCGTTCCTGTTCGAGCGCACCACGCTCTCCCGGTCGGGCCGGCCCGTCGAGTTCGTGCGCTCGTTCTACCGGGGCGACCGATACCGGCTGGTCACCGAGCTCGTGCCCCGCCGTGGCCGCAGCGGTCGTGTGCCGCCGCTGGACGCCCGCCCGCTCCCCGTGACCCTGGAGGGCCATCCGCGGGATGGCCGCTCCCCCACCCGGCAGTGATGAGAGGAGGACATGGCTTGAACCCTCGCAACCTCGCCCGCACGGCCGCCGTGCTGGCGTCCGCGGTGATCGTCGCCGCCTGCGGCGGCAGCACCGGTGGCACGAGCTACGGCAGCTCGTCCCAGACCGGGACGCTCACCGTGTGGCTGATGAACGGCAGCGCCCCGCAGTCGGTCGTGGACGGCGTCAACGCGGACTTTCGGAAGCAGTACCCGAACGTCAAGGTCAACGTCGAGATCCAGCAGTGGAGCGACGTGACGACCAAGCTGGACACGGCATTCGCCGGCAGCACGCCGCCCGACGTCGTGGAGCTCGGCAACACCCTGGTCGCCAAGTACGCGGGCGCCGGCGCCCTGATGGACGTCGGCTCCCACAGGAGCGGCTACCAGAACTCGGCCACCTGGCTCCAGTCGCTGACCGACTCGTGCACGCTCGGCGGCAAGCTGTACTGCGTGCCCTACTACGCCGGCAGCCGCGCGATCATCTACCGCAAGGACATGTTCGCCCAGGCCGGCGTGCAGCCCCCGACGTCCCTGGACGACCTGATGCAGGTCGGCCAGAAGCTGATGAGCGCGAACGGCAGCGACCCCAGCTTCTCGGCCCTCTACTACCCCGGCAAGTACTGGTACGCGGCGCTCCCCTTCATCTGGGACTTCGGCGGCGACATCGCCACGCAGAGCGGCGGCCAGTGGAAGGGCGCCCTCAACTCGTCGCAGTCCCAGCAGGGCCTCACGGTGCTCGCCAACCTGGTCGGCAAGCTCTCACGGGCAGACAAGACCGGCGACGAGGCCAAGCAGGACGCGGCCTTCGTGCAGGGGCATATCGCGATGCTGATCGCCAACGGCTGGGAGATCGGCGTGATCACCGATCCCAAGACCGGCGACCCCAGCCTGAAGGACAGGCTCGGCGTCTTCCCGATCCCGAGCCACACTGCGGGCCAGACGGCCCCGGTCTTCCTTGGCGGCTCGGACCTCGGCGTGGCGGCGAAGAGCAAGAACCAGGCCCTGGCCAGCACCTGGGTGGGCCTGCTCGCCGGCGCCAAGTTCCAGAGCCAGATGGCCACGGTCGGCCAGGTCATCCCCAACACGACGATGCTGCTCACGCTGAACCAGAACGACCCCCTGATCGGCACGTTCGCCCAGGCGGCCAAGAACAGCCGGTTCGTCCCCAACTCGCCCAACTGGGCCAACGTCGAGACCGCCAACGTGATCCCGGACATGCTGGTGTCGATCTTCACGGGCAGAGCCTCGGTGGCCGACGCCACCGCCTCGGCCAGCTCGCAGATCACCCAGATCCTGAACGCCAAGAGCTGACGGCTTCCCCATGTGCGCGGCTCCATTGACCGGCGACTCCACCCAGGCAGCGGTGGGGCCGCGCACCGGGGCCCGGACCGGCCGGGCGGCGCCCAGGCGCCGCCTCGGCGCCCGGGCCATGCCCTACCTGCTGATCGGTCCCAGCGTCCTCGTCATCGCCGCGGTGATGGCGTACCCGCTGGGCACGCTGGTCGGCCTCTCTCTGCAGCACTACGGCCTGCGGGAGCTCATCGCGCAGCACGGCGCCTGGGTCGGCCTGCAGAACTACCAGTCCTTCGTGGGGGACAGCCTCTTCTGGCAGGTGCTGGCGCGCTCGCTTGCCTTCACCGGCACGGCGGTGGGCCTGTCGATGGTGCTGGCCACGCTGCTCGCCCTGCTGCTGGAGCGGGTCTCCAGCCCGGTCCGGCTGCTGCTCAGTGGCGGGCTGATCTTCGTCTGGGCCACGCCGGTGGTCGTGGCCATCGATATCTGGCAGTGGATGTTCGACTTCGAGTTCGGGGTCGCCAACTGGCTGCTCACGAACCTGCGCGTCGGCAGCTTCATCCACCACAACTGGTTCGAGAGCCCTCTGCAGGGCTTTCTCATCATCACCGCCCTGGTGGTGTGGGGCGCGCTCCCGTTCCTCGTCATCACGCTCTACGCCGGGCTGATGCAGGTGCCGCGCGAGCTGGTCGACGCCGCCAAATGCGACGGCGCCCGGCCCTGGCACCTCTTCTGGCAGATCACCGTCCCGATCCTGCGGCCGCTGTTCCTGATCCTGGCCAGCCTCTCCACCATCTGGGACTTCCAGATCTTCAACCAGGTCTGGATCATGCTGAACACCCGGCCCAGCAGCGGCTTCTACGTGATGGGGGTGTACTCCTACGTGGAGTCGTTTCGCGTCACCCAGTACGGGAGCGGCGCCGCGATCGCGGTCATCATGGTGCTGGTCCTGATGGTCGCCACCTTCCTCTACATCCGGCAGATGGTCCGCACGGGGGAGCTCGAGCGATGACCGCCCGCGGCCTCCGGCGGCGCCGCCGGCTCCGGTCCGGCCGCTGGCTCTACGACGCGGTCGGGCTAGTGGTGTTCGCGATCATGATCTTCCCGATCTACTGGATGGTCGCGACGGCGTTCAAGCCGGGACGCGACATCCTGCGGTTCGACCCGAAGTGGATCCCGGCCCCAGCCACGCTGGCCAACTTCCAGGACGCGGTCACCCGCCCGAACTTCTGGAACAGCGTCAGAGCCAGCCTGACCGTCGTGCTGGTCGTGGTCGCGGTCTCGCTGGTGCTCGCCTTCCTGGCCGCCGTGGGCGTGGCCCGGTTCGGCTTCCGCGGGCGGCGGGCGTTCGTCGTCATGATCCTGGTCGTCCAGATGGTGCCACTCACCGCCCTGGTGATCCCCATCTACCTCCTGGCCAACAGCCTGAACGTGACCGACACGCTCCTGGCGGTGATCGTGACCTACCTGGCGGTCATCCTTCCCTTCATGGTCTGGACGCTGCGGGGCTTCGTCGCCAACATCCCCGTCGAGCTGGAGGAGTCGGCGATGATCGACGGCTGCACGCGCCTCGGCGCGTTCTGGCGAATCGTCTTCCCGCTCACCGCCCCCGGCCTCGTGGCGACGGCGGTCTACGCGTTCATCCAGGCCTGGAACGAGTACATCGTGGCCTACGTCCTGCTCAGCGACCCGACCCACCAGACGCTGACCGTCTGGCTGGCGAGCTTCACGACCAACCACGGGACCGACTGGGGCCCGCTCATGGCGGGCGCCACGCTGACCAGCATCCCCGTGGTGCTGTTCTTCCTGCTCCTCCAGCGGCACGTGACCTCGGGTCTCACCGTCGGAGCGGTGAAGGGCTGAGCCGTGCCGGGCTCCACACGCCGGATGAGCTCGGTGCGCGCACTCGCGGCGGGCTGCCTGCTGCCAGGGTTCAGGGGCACCCGGCCGCCGGGGTGGCTGCGCCGCCAGGTGGCCGGCGGCCTCGGCGGCGTCACGCTGTTCGCGCGCAACGTAGCCGGCCCGGAGCAGGTGGCAGACCTGACCGCACGGCTGCGGGCCGAGCGGGCCGACCTGCTGATCGCCATCGACGAGGAGGGCGGCGACGTGACCCGCCTGGAGGCCCGGACCGGCAGCTCCTACCCCGGCAACCTGGCTCTTGGCGCCGCCGGCGACCTCGGCCTGACCCGCTCGGTGGCGGGGGCGCTGGGCGCCGACCTGGCCGCGGCTGGGGTGAACCTCGACCTGGCGCCCGTCGCCGACGTGAACAGCAACCCTCAGAACCCGGTGATCGGCGTCCGCTCGTTCGGCGCCGACCCCGAGCTGGTCGCGGCCCACACCGCCGCGTTCGTCGAGGGGCTGCAGTCGCAGGGCGTGGCGGCCTGCGTCAAGCACTTCCCCGGCCACGGCGACACGTCGGTGGACTCCCACCTGGGCCTGCCCGTGGCGGCCGGCGGCGAGGAGGCCCTGGAGGCCGCGCTGCTGCCGTTCCGGGCCGCCATCGCGGCCGGCGTCAGGGCCGTGATGACCGCCCACGTGGTGGTCCCCACCCGGGACTCGGTGCCGGCCACGCTCAGCCCCGCCGTCCTGACCGACCTGCTTCGGGGCCGGCTCAGCTTCGACGGCCTGGTCGTCACCGACGCCCTGGAGATGGCCGCGATCCGGGCCACCGCCGGCCTGGTGGACGGCGGCGTGCGCGCGCTCGCCGCCGGCGCGGACGCGCTCTGCATCGGAGGCGGCGAGGCCGGCGAGGACGTGGTCACGCGATACGTGGACGCGCTGGAGGCCGCCGTCCGGCTGGGCCGGCTCTCGGAGGAGCGCCTCGCCGGGGCGGCCTGGCGCCTCGCGGCCACCGCCCGCTGGGCCGCCGCCAGCCGGCACCGGAGCTCGCCGTCCCCGGCGCGGTCGGTCGGGCTGGAGGCGGCGCGTCGGGCGGTCACCGCGCGGTGCGTGCCGCCGGTCGGCACCACGCCGGTGCTCGTCGAGCTGCGGCCGGAGCCCGGTCTGGCCGCCGGCCCGGTGCCCTGGGGCCTGCGCGAGGCGCTGGCCCGGCGGGCGCCCGGCCTGACCGTGCTGCGCCTGGACGGCGTGGCCGGCGTCGGCGGCGTGCTGGGCGCGGCGGCCGGGCGGCCGCTCGTCCTGTCCGTCCGTGACCTGCACCGCCACCCGGCTCACGCCGCCGCCGTGGCGCGTGTGCTGGCCGGACGCCCGGATGCGATCGTGGTCGAGATGGGTCTGCCGGCGCACCCGCCCGCGGCCGGCGCCTACGTCGCCACCCGGGGCGCGGGCGGCGTCAACGCCGAGGCGGCAGTCGAGCTGCTGGCGGCCGGCGTGCTCGGCGACGTCGGACCGGTGCTGGCCGCGTGAGCGCGGAAGCCGGCCCGGCGGCCGCCGTGAGGCGAGCCGCGCTCGAGGCGATCGTGCGCCTGGACCTGGCCCCGGTCCGGCCGGCGGCCGCCGCCGTCGCCGCCGGCGTGGGCGCCGGCGGCCTGCTGCACGTGCTCGGCTCCGGCCACTCCCAGCTGCTGGCCCTGGAGGGGTTCTACCGGGCAGGCGGGCCAGCGTGGCTGGTCCCGGTGCTGGACGACCGGCTCAGCTCGGCCCGCGGCCGTCGCGTCATCGAGCACGAGCGCAGCGCGGGCCTGGGGGCCCGGCTGGTGGCCGGGCTGCGACCGCCGGCCGCGCTCCTGGTCGTCTCCAGCTCGGGCCGCAACGCGGTGCCGGTGGAGGCGGCGCGGAGCGCCGCTGCGGCGGGCCTGGTAACGATCGCGATCACCGGCCGCTCGCCGGGCAACCGCCTGGCGGCCGCGGTGGATCACGTGCTGGACACCGCCGTGCCGCCGGGCGACGCCTCGGTACCGGTCGGCGCCGTCCGCATGGGGCCGGTCTCGACGGTGGCCGGGGCCGTGCTCCTCCACGCGCTGCTGGCCGAGGCCGAGGCGGTCCTGGGCACGGGCGAAGTGCTGGTCTCCAACAACGTCGAGGACGGCGACCGCCGCAACGCCCACCTGCTGGACCGGTACCCGCACCTGAGCCCATGACGCGGGAGGTGCTGCTCGGCAGCCTGGTCCAGCCGGACGGCCAACTCCGGCAGGCACGCGTGGTGGTCGAGGGCGAGCGGATCGCCTCCGTGGAGCTGGGTGG
>DATFRD010000011.1:0-5748 GCA_035263645.1 Candidatus Dormiibacterota bacterium
CGGGGTGGCTACGAGCAGCATCCGCTCCTGGGACTCGGACAGCATGACCTCGTAGGGGGTCATGCCCTGCTCTCGGCGCGGCACCCGGGCCGCGTCCAGCCTGGCCCCGGCCCCGGACCGGGCGGCGACCTCGGCCACAGCGCTGGTCAGGCCGGCGGCGCCCAGGTCCTGCACGGCGACGACGCCGGGGTGGTCCACCAGCTCCAGGCACGCCTCGAGCAGGCACTTCTCCAGGAACGGGTTGCCCACCTGCACCGCCGGCCGGCGCTCATCCAGGGCCTCGTCCAGCTCCAGCGACGCGAAGGACGCCCCGTGGATGCCGTCGCGACCCGTCTGCGAGCCGACCAGGAGCAGGAGGTTGCCCTCGGCGCCCGCCCTCGCCCGCTTCAGCCGGTCGGTCCGCACGAGTCCGACGCACATCGCGTTGACCAGAGGGTTCTGGGCGTAGCACTCGTCGAAGTACACCTCGCCTCCGACCGTCGGCACCCCGACGCAGTTGCCGTAGCCGCCCACGCCGGCCACGACCCCCTCCAGATGCCGGCGGCTCGCCGGCAGCGGGCCGAACCGCAGCGAGTCGAGCAGGGCGACGGGCCGCGCCCCCATGGCGATGACGTCGCGGAGGATGCCGCCGACGCCTGTCGCCGCGCCCTGGTACGGCTCGACCGCGCTCGGGTGGTTGTGCGACTCCACCTTGAACACGACCGCCCACCCCTCGCCGATCTCCACAGCGCCGGCGTTCTCGCCCGGCCCCTGGAGGACCCGGGGGCCGTCGGCCGGCAGCCGGCGGAGCAGGCGGCGGGAGGTCTTGTAGGAGCAGTGCTCCGACCAGAGGACGCCCAGCATGCCCAGCTCGACGGCGTTCGGGTGGCGGTCCAGCTGCTCCACGATCTCCGCGTACTCCTCGCGCGAGAGGGCGACCTCACGGAGCCGGCGCTCGTCGACGGCGACGCCGGGCATCGCGGCCTCGGTCATCCGTGCCTCCTACCCACCGGGGTCGCGGCCTCCACCAGCGAGCGGAACATCAGGAGGCCATCGGTCCCGCCCAGGTCGGCCTCTGCGCAGCGCTCGGGGTGGGGCATCATGCCCAGGACGTTGCCGTCCGCGTTCCGGATGGCGGCGATCCCGCGTGCGGACCCGTTGGGGTTGGCGGCGTCCGTCACGCGGCCCTCGGCGTCGCAGTAGCGCAGCACGACCTGGCCGTGCCGCTCGAGCTCGTCCAGCGTGTCGGGGTCGGCCACGTAGTTGCCCTCCTCGTGGGCGATCGGGACGCGAACGACCTGGCCAGGCTGGAGGCAGCGGGTGAACGGGGTATCGGCCCGCTCGCACCGGAGGTGGACCCACTCACAGCGGAACTCCAGACACGCGTTCCTTATGAGCGCGCCCGGCAGCAGCCCGGCCTCGCACAGGACCTGGAACCCGTTGCAGATGCCCCACACCAGGCCGCCCCTGGCGGCGTGCTCCGCCACGGCCTCCATGACCGGCGAGAAGCGTGCGATCGCGCCGGGCCGCAGGTAGTCCCCGTAGCTGAAGCCGCCCGGCAGGATCACGCAGTCGGCACCCCGGAGGTCACGGTCCCGGTGCCAGAGGTAGACCAGGTCGGCGCCCACCACGTGTGTCACGACGTGCCCGCAGTCGCGGTCAGACCACGTGCCCGGGAACACGACGACACCGAACTTCATGTCTCGAGCTCGAACCGGTAGTCCTCGATGACCTGGTTGGCCAGGAGGCGACGGCACATCTCGTCCACCCTCGTCCCCGCCTCCTCCGCCGAGGCACCGCCCAGCCGCACCTCCACGTACCGGCCCACCCGGACGTCCTCCACCTCGGAGAAGCCCAGGGCCCGGAGCCCCTGCCGGACGGTGACGCCCTGCGGGTCGTTCACGACCGGCTTGGGCACGACCACGACCCGGGCGATCACGGCGCGGCCTGGAGGAGCGCCCGCCCGGTCAGGCGCTCGTACGCCGTGAGGTAGCGCGCGCGCGTCTGCTCGACGACCCGGTCGGGGAGGGGTGGAGGCGGGGACTCGCGGTCCCAGCCGCTCTCGTTGACCAGCCAGTCGCGCACGAACTGCTTGTCGAACGAGTCCGGCGACGTCCCCACGCGGTACGTGGCCGCCTCCCAGTACCGCGAGCTGTCCGGCGTCAGCGCCTCATCGATAAGGACCAGCCGGCCGTCGATCAGGCCGAACTCGAACTTCGTGTCGGCGAGGATGAGGCCCTGGCCCTCGGCGTGCCGCGAGGCCTCCCGGTACAGCCGCAGGCTGGTGTCCCGCAGCCGGTCGGCGAGCCTGGCGCCGAGGTCGGAGCGCAGCCGGCCGAACGTCACGTTCTCGTCGTGGCCGGAGTCGGCCTTGGTCGCTGGCGTGAAGATCGGCTCGGGCAGCCGCTCGCTCTCGCGCAGCCCGGCCGGCAGGGCCTCGCCGGCCATCGTGCCGGCGCGCCGGTACTCGGCCCACGCGCTGCCGGCCAGGTAGCCGCGCACGACGCACTCGAAGTCGATTCGCTCGGCCCGTCTGACCACCATGCAGCGGCCGGCCAGCTCGGGCGCCTGCCCGTCGTCGCCGGAGTCCAGCAGGTGGTTCTCGACAACGTCGCCGGTCCGCCGGAACCAGAAGGCGGAGAGCTGAGTGAGGACGCGGCCTCGGTCGGGGATGCCGGTGGGCAGCACCCAATCGAACGCCGAGATGCGGTCGGTCGTCACCATCAGCAGCCGGTCGTCGTCCAGCCGGTACGTATCGCGGACCTTGCCGCGGGAGAAGATCGGCAGATGCAGGCGCGTATCCGTGAGTGCGTCCTCGGGGTTCATGGGGCCACCTTCCTCCAGCATCAGCTGACAGGGACTCCGGAGAGCCCGAGACGGTCGAAGGCCAGGTCCACGTGGCGCAGGAAGTCAGTCGGGTCGAAGACGCTGTGCAGCCGGTTGCCGATCCGGGTCATGACCTCCGGGTCGGCCTCCAGGTTGCTTCGGAAGCCCCCGTCCCCGTCCAGCGCGCGCAGGGCCGCCGACTGGACGGCCCGATAGGCGTCCTCCCGCGACATGCCCGCCTCGACCAGCGCCAGCAGCGTCCGGTGGGAGTACACGAGGCCGCCACCGGCCTCGAGGTTGCGCGCCATCCGCTCCGGGTGGACCTCCAGGCCGGCGAGGACCCGGGTGAGCTCCAGCGTCATGAAGTCCAACAGACAGCAGGCGTCAGGGAAGAGCACCCGCTCGGCCGAGCTGTGGCTGATGTCGCGCTCATGCCAGAGGGCCACGTTCTCGAGCGCAGTGGCGGCGTAGCCCCTGACGACGCGGGCCAGCCCGCAGATCCTTTCAGTCAGCTCGGGGTTGCGTTTGTGGGGCATGGAGGAGGAGCCTTTCTGTCTGACCCCGAACGGCTCCACAACCTCGGCCACCTCCGAGCGGTGGAGCAGGCGGACCTCGAGGGCGATGCGCTCGAGAGATCCGCCGGCGAGGGCCAGAGCGTTCATGTACATGGAGTGCCGATCACGCGACACCACCTGGGTGCTGACCGGGTCGACCCTGAGGCCAAGCTCCGCGCACACA
The DNA here is from genome assembly GCA_035263645.1 of Candidatus Dormiibacterota bacterium. Taxonomy (GTDB): domain Bacteria; phylum Chloroflexota; class Dormibacteria; order Dormibacterales; family Dormibacteraceae; genus CF-161. The sequence goes on from DATFRD010000011.1 coordinate 3,544, forward strand.
TGCTCCTCCACCCGTGGATCCACGGCCGCGTGCGTGCCCACCGGCCCGCTGATCTGCCCGGTAGCGATCTCGTGGCGCGCGGCCTCGACCCGCGCCAGGGTCCGGTCCAGCTCCGCCACCCATCCCGCCACCTTGAAGCCGAAGGTGATCGGCTCGGCGTGCATGCCGTGCGTACGGCCCACCATGACCGTGCGGCGGTGGCGGAGCGCCAGGTCGGCCGCGGTCTCGCGCAGCGCGCGCAGATCCTCCAGGATTATGTCTGCGCTGTCGCGCAGCTGGAGAGCGAACGCTGTGTCCACCACGTCGGAGCTGGTGAGCCCGAGGTGGAGGTACCTGGCCTGGGGCTGCCCGACCGACTCGCCGACGACCGTGAGGAAGGAGATCACGTCATGGCCGACCTGCTTCTCGACGTCCTGGATTCGCGCGACATCGAAGCTGGCGGCCCGGATGGCGGGCAGCGCCTCGGCCGGCACCCGGCCGAGGGCGCTCCAGGCCTCGCAGGCGAGGATCTCGATCTGCAGCCAGAGCTGGAAGCGGTGACGATCCGACCAGACGTCCCGGAGCCGAGGCGGGGTGTAGCGCTCGATCACGTGCGGCCGAAGCTCATGAGAACCATGGGCGGTGACAAATGGCTACGCCATTATACCGAGCGCCGGGTGCCGATATGTAGTGGTCATCTCGTCGCTGCAACACAAGATGTTGAATCGACAGCCGGATTCTATGGCAGGGGCGCGAGGCGTTAAGCTGGGGGCCGCATGCGCCTGAGTCGTAACCGGGGGAGGACACCTGCCGTTTGAGCAGGTCAAGGAGCGAGAGATGAGCTCCCTGCCGTCCAGGGAGGACGAGCAGGCGCTGGTAGCGCGCGCGAAGCGCGATCCCAACGCGTTTGGGGAGCTCTACGATCGCTATTTCCTGCAGATCTATCGGTTCGTGTATTCGAGAGTGCGTGACCAGACGGCCGCCGAGGATGTCACCCACGAGGTGTTCATGAAGGCGCTGAGGAGCATCGGGCGCTACCAGGACACCGGGAAGCCGTTCTCAGCGTGGCTCTACCAGATCGCCGTCAACTCGGTGGCCGACCGCTATCGGGCGGCCCGCCCCACCGAGGACATCGACGAGCAGCGGGACCTCGCCGTGGCCGGTCCGGCGCTGGAGGAGGTGGCGGCCCAGCGGGACGAGCTCCGCCGCATCTCGTCGGTGGTCGAGACGCTCCCTGCACAGCAGCGCGCCGCGATGGTGCTGAAGTTCCAGGAGGACATGAAGATCGAGGACATCGCGGTGGCCATGGGGAAGACCTCGGGCGCCGTGAAGCTCCTGATCCACCGCGGGGTCACGACCGTTCGCCGGACGATGGGGAACGGCCAGTGAGCGCGCGCCTCGATCCCGAGCTCGACAAGCTGTTCGGCGACGAGCCAGACCTCCTGGAGCTGGCGCAGCTCCTTCGCTCGACGCCGCACCCGGCCGCCGGCATCGAGCCGAGCGCCCACTTCCGCATGAGCCTGCGGCGGCGCCTCATGCGCGAGGCATGGGACCGGGCCCAGCGGCCGGTCCTGCCGTGGTATCGCCGGCTGCTCGAGCCGTCCACCCTGACCTGGGCCGGCGCTGCCGTGGGGGCCCTGCTCGTGGTCTTCGCGGGGTTCACGTTCGCGACGGCGACGAGACCCCCGCCGGCTCCGGTCACGGTCACCAGCCCGCTGAACCGGTCCCAGACCGTGAGCGTGGTCAGGCCGATCGAGCTGACGTTCAACCAGCCGATGGACCCGGGGACGACCGAGCAGTCGGTCAGGATCGAGCCGGCCATTCTCGCCCGGTACTCGTGGCAGGACAACAACCAGCGGCTCGTCATCACGCCGCTGCACGACCTCGCCGCCAACACCCGCTACGACGTGACGGTCGCGCCCTCGGCCAAGACCCAGTCCGGTCAGACGGTCGCGAAGCCGCATGTGGTCACCTTCGTGACCGTACCGCCCGCCCCGGCCCCGACCCCGACCCCGACGAGCTCGCCGAGCAGCACCCCGTCGCCGGTGCTGGAGGGCGCCCGGCCCGTGGCTCCCGTCGGGACGCCGGCCGCCCACTGGTCGGCGGATGGCCGGCTCTTCATCGTCGGGCCTGCGGGCCAGCTGCAGGCGTGGCCGCTGCACGGCGGACCCGCCGTGGCCGTGGCCCCCGACGGCGTGACCATGGTCGAGGTCGGCCCCGACGGCA
>DATFRD010000012.1:0-10133 GCA_035263645.1 Candidatus Dormiibacterota bacterium
TAGGGGCCGGCGCTGGCGAGCAGCGTCGAGCCGAACGCCCGGACCTGGCCGGGCCCCAGGTCGAGCCCCAGGTCTCCAGGCTGGGCCGTGTACCCAGGCGGGTTCGGGATCGGCTCCGAGGCCGTCCACGTCCGACCACCATCTGCGGTCCGGTAGATGACCGGTGGTTGGTTGGGATCCAACGCGACCAGGAACCCGTGCGCGGCGTCGACGAAGGCCAGCACGGTCTTGCAGGAGGTGCCGTCGATCCCGCTCGTGTCCATGCGCTGCCAGGTGGCCCCCGCGTCGACCGTGTGCCAGAGCGTCGGGACCTGTACCACGCACTGCGTCTGCGGGGACCCGGGCGCCAGGAGCCACCCCTGGTGGTCGTCGACGAACGCGACGCCCTCGATCTGGATCTGGGGCAGCGGGCGCTGCTCCCAGGTGGCGCCCTGGTCGGTCGAGCGGAACAGCTCGGCGCCGCCGACGAACGCCCACAGCACGCGGTCCGAGGGCGCCTCGAACTGGGCGAAGGTCGGCATCGAGATGGGCGACACCAGGATGGTCGGGGCGGGATTCGGGCCTACCGCCCAGGTGGGGGCCGGCGCCGGCGTGGAGGTGCGGCTCCCCGACGCCGGACCCGGGGTGGACACTTCGGGGCCGGCCGGCGCGGGCGCAGGACCTGTCGCCTGTCGCGACAGCAGGACGACCGCGACCGCCGCGATCGCCAGGAGGAAGGCGGCCGCCGCGGCGAGCGCGGGGCGGTGGTCGGTCGTCGGACGGCCCTCGGCCAGCGCCGCGGCCAGCCGGGCGCGGAAGGCCGGGGTCACATCCCCGCTGCGGCCGGCCAGCGCTCGCCGCAGGTCCCGCTCGTCGGGCGTCATCGTTCCACCTCGACGGTCAGGCCGGGGCGGAGCGCCCGGAGGGCCCGGTGGATGCGCACCCTGGCGGCGTTCCGCGAGCAGCCCAGGACGCGGGCGACCTCGTCGGTGGGGAGGTCGAGATGGTAGTAGAGGGTCAGAGCGAGCAGGTGGTGCCGGGGCAACCGGTCGAGCGCCGCGTCCAGGTCGAGCCGGTCCGCCGCGGCGGCGTCCCAGGAGCTGGGCGGCGGCCCGGCGGCGACGTCGTCGGGGCGGACCAGGCGCCACCAGGTCGAGCGGCGCACCGACCGGCACTCGTTGGCGACGATGGCGAGGAACCAGGGCCTGAGGTCGGCGCCAGGGCGGAACCGGCCGAGCTTTGTCCACGCCTTCAGTGCGGCCTCCTGCACCGCGTCCTCGGCCGCGCCGCGGTCCTTCAGCATGGTGATCGCAAGCCGAAAGGCCTGGTCCAGCACGGGCTCCAGCAGCTCTTCGAAGGCAAGGCCGTCGCCGGCCTGCGCCCGAAGCAGGCGGTCGCCGGCCCACTCGGCGTAGCTGACCTCCATCGCCAGGTGCTACGCGCTGGCTGGCGCCGGAGTTACACCCTCCTGGACGGGCCCGTCGGGGACCCGGGCCGTCCCGCGTTCCCGACAATGGGGCGGTGACGGACACCATCGTGGCGGAGGCCGGCCGCCTCCGCGAGTTCAGCGAGCGCCTGGCCAGGGCCATGGGCGCCGGGCCGGAGGCGGCCGCCGAGACCTCCCGGCACCTGGTCAGCGCCAACCTCTCGGGCCACGACTCCCACGGCGTCTTGCGCTGGCAGCAGTACGCCGACGAGCTGGCGGCCGGCCACCTGCGCCCGCACGCGCCCACGGAGCTGCTGCGCGAGGGGCCCGTCACCGCCCTGTTCGACGCCGGCCGCGGCTTCGGGCAGCCCTCGACGATGACCGCGACGGAGTGGGCGGCGGCCCACGCGCAGCAGCACGGGATCGCCGCGGCGGCCGTCCGCCATTCGATGCACATCGGCAGGCTCGGCGAGTACACCGAGCGGCTGGCGCTCGAGGGCCTGGTGGGCATCGTGACCGTCGGGGTCGCCGGCCCGGGCGGGGGGACGGTGGCGCCGTTCGGCGGGGCCGCCCGGTTCCTGGGCACGAACCCGTGGTCGATGGGGGTGCCGGCCGCGGGCCGCCCCCCGCTGGTGTTCGATGCCGCCACGTCCACCGTGGCAGAGGGCAAGGTGCGGCTCGCCCGGGCCCGGGCCGTCCAGCTGAAGCCGGGCCTGCTCCGCGACCCGGAGGGCCGGCCGACCACCGACCCTGCCCAGCTCTACGCGGGGGGAAGCCTGACTGTGCTGGGCGGCGATCTGGCCGGCCACAAGGGCTACGGCCTCTCGCTGGCCTCGGCCCTGGTCGGCGCCCTGGCCATGATCGGGGATCCGGACCCGACGCCGGCCGGCTGCGCGCGGCGGCCGGAGACGTGGGGGACGCGCCTCGCGGGCGTCTACGTGGTGGCCATCGACCCGGCGGCGTTCGGCGACGCCGACGAGTACCGGCGGCGGGTGGCCGGGGTGCTCGACGCGGTCGGGGACGTGCCGCCGGCGCCCGGTGCCGACCGGGTGCTCGTGCCTGGCGACCCGGAACGGCTGTGCCGCGAGCACCGCCTGGTCGAGGGCATCCCGATCCCGGCCGAGACGTGGCTCGAGCTGGGCCAGATCGCCGCCCGGATGGGGGTGCAGCCTCCCGCGGCGCGGTAGCCGGGTCCCCACCCGGCGGGACGCGAGGGAACCAGAACGTCCTGACGCGGCCGGAACCCGGCCGGGTCAGCGGGCGGGAGCGGCGGCCACCCCCACCAGGAACTCGCCGGCGACCCGGTTGTACGGCTCGGCGGCCTCGTAGTAGACGTTGTGCGGGCCTCCCGGGACCACGGCCAGCCGGGAGCCGCCGACCAGCTCGTGGAGGTGCCGCGCCGCGTCCGCCAGCCAGTCGACCTCGCCGACCACGATCTGCATCGGGCTCCGGATGGCGCCGACCCGGCCGGCCAGCTCCTCCCTCGTGGGTCGGGACATGGCCGGCTGCCGCGGGTGGCGCGCCGCCTCGATGCGGGTCGCCGTCGAGCGCAGGCGGACGTAGCGCTCGTACGCGGCGGGGGACCGCTCTCGGAAGCCGGGCGTGAAGCCGCGCTCGCCGGGAATGAAGACCAGCTCGTCTGCGACCGGCTCGAACATCCGGCGCGCGGGCTCCGGCGGCTCGCCGGCGGCGCCCGCCGGGAGCACGCCCATGCCCGAGGGCACGAGAGCGAGCGCGCGGTCGGGGCTGCGCACGGCCCAGCGCAGGATGGTGAGCGCGCCCATGGAGTTCCCGGCCAGGATCGGCCGGTCGATGCCGAGGGCATCCAGGAAGCCCTCCAGCTCGTCGGCGCGGTCGGGCTCCGGCTCGCCGCGCGGCGAGTTCGAAGAGTGCCCGTGGTTGACGCTGTCATACGCGATCACCCGGAACCGCGAGGAGAACACCGCGAACTGCTGGTACCAGGCCTCGGCGCAGGACCCGAAGCCGTGGAGGAAGACCAGCGGCTGGCCGGAGCCGGCCTCGACGTAGTGGACGTCCGTGCCGCCGACCTCGATCCAGGACATAAGCGGGAACCCTACACCCGGGTACCGCGGCGGCGCACGTCGCCGCCCGACCTCGCGTACGGTTGAAAAGATATGGCCGTGACGGAGGACCTGCCTGCCCTGCCCTTCGAGCGGCCGACGATCCTGGATGCGCCGCCGCTGCTGCTGCGCCTCCAGGCCGAGGGACCGGTGCGGCGCGTCCGCACCCCGGCGGGAGACGTCGCCTGGCTCGTGACCGGATACGAGAACGTCAGGGCGCTGCTCGGCGACGACCGCCTGGGGCGGTCCCACCCCGAGCCGGAGCGTGCGCCGAGGTTCTCGAGCGCGGCCTTCCTCTCCGCCACCAGGGCTGACCCGGAGACCGAGAAAGCGCAGCACTCCCGGATGCGGCGGCTGCTCACCCGCTCCTTCTTGGTCAGGCGGATGCACGCCCTGCGGCCGGCAATCCAGGCGATCGTCGACGACCTGCTCGACCGGCTCGCCGCGTGCGCCCCGCCCGGCGACCTCCATGCGGCGCTCTCGATGCCGCTGCCCGTGCTCGTGATCTGCGAGTTGCTCGGCGTGCCGTACGAGGACCGGGACCAGTTCCGCGAGTGGTCGGACGACGCGTCCAACCTGTTCGACGCGGCGCGCGCCGGGGCCGGCTACCGCCGGCTCAACGCCTACATGGCCGACCTGGTCCGGCGCCGGCGGAACGACCTGCGCGAGGACGTGATCTCGGACCTGCTGGCCGCCTCCCGCGAGGAGCCTGGGCTCACGGACGAGGGCGTGGCCCAGCTCGGCGCCGGACTGCTCTTTGCTGGCCACGAGACGACGATGACGCGTCTCGACCTGGGTGCCCTCCTGCTGCTGACGCATCCCGAGCAGCGCCGGGCGCTCGCGGCGAACGCGACGCTCGTGGAGGGAGCGGTCGAGGAGATCCTGCGCTTCGCCTCGGGCGGCCAGGGGGTCCTCCCCCGGTATGCGAGCGCCAGCCTGGACGTCGGCGGCGCCGCGATCGAGGCGGGCGACCTGGTCCTGCTGGCCGTGGGCGCCGCCAACCGCGACGACAGGGCCTTCGCCGAGGCGGACCGCTTCGATATCCAGCGCGGCGACGGCCAGCACCTCGGCTTCGGCTACGGCAGCCACTTCTGCCTGGGGGCGGGCCTGGCCCGGGTCGAGCTGCAGGTGGGCCTCGGGACGCTCGTCCGCCAGTTCCCCGGCCTCCAGCTGGCGGTCCCGGTCGAGGAGCTTCGCCAGCGCGACGACCTGCTGACCGGCGGCCTGGCCTCGCTCCCGGTCAGGTGGTGACAGCGCGGCCGGCGGCGGGGAATCGTCGTAAAGGCCCTGCCATGGGCCCCGGCTGCGGGCGAAGGTGTAGCGCAGACCGTAGTTGCTCGTGAGCAGGACGGTGACCGGACAGGCGCTGGACACCGCCCAGTCAAGCCCGGCGAGGCCGGTGTTGTCGGCGTGTCAGTGTAGTTGCGGGTTCAGGGCGCTGTGAAGACCCAGATGGTCGTGTCAAGCCCCAGCAGCCGGATCGGCCGCCGCAGCGCGACGCGCCCCGGCCGCGGCCGCAGCACCGCCGCCTGGAACGCGGGCGTGCGCGGCGACAGCACGACGATCGTGCCGCCCGGAGCCACCACCCGCTCCAGCTCGCCGAACGCCAGCCGCAGCCAGCCCGCCGGGTCCTCCAGGGGGTGCCGGCGGCCGAACGGGAGGTTGGTCGCCACCGCGCCGACCGACGCGGCTGCCAGCGGCAGCGCGCGCACGTCCGCCACCAGCAGGTCCGCGCCGCCGGGCAGGTTCGCCCGCGACGCGGCCACGGCCGCGGCGGACCGGTCGGAGCCGATCGCCCGCCGGCCGCTCTCCAGCGCCTCCCGCAGGACGGTGCCCGAGCCGCAGCAGGGGTCCAGCACCGGCCGGCGGGGCCGCCCTCCGGCCAGCCGGACCAGCGACGCCGCCACCGCCGGGCGCAGAGCGCCGGGCAGCTCGACCTGGCGGCTCGCCCGCCGGCGGCCGTCGCTCAGCCTGACGCCGAGCCGGACGCGGCCCGGGCGGGTCTGCAGGGCCCAGAGCTCGACCTGCGCCGGGTCGGTGGGCCGCCAGCGCGGGCGCTCGCGCAGCACCGCCCGGGCGAGCTCGTCGCGCAGTTCGGTGCGGCGAAAGGAGCGCTCGTCCCGCAGCCTGGCCACCACCCGGAACCCGGGCCGGGGCCCCAGCCGGCCCAGGCGGGGCGCGATCGCCGGGAGCGCGGCGTCGTAGCGGGCGCCGCTCCAGAGCTGGCGAATCAGCCGGGGCAGCGGGGCGCCGGCGTCCCCGGCGCCGACCTCGACCAGCAGGTCCTCCGCCAGCCTCGTCTCGACCGGGTCGACCGGCCCGGCGGAGAACGGGACCACGTCTGCCCTGCCGTCGTTCTCGACCTCGCCGACAGCGGCGGCGCCCAGCCGCTCGGAGAGCTCATCGCGCAGCAGCGCGCCGACCCCGGGGACGGTCAGGGCGAGGAAGCGCACGCGGCGTTACGCCGGCCAGCCGGGCGCGTTGGGTCCCACGGAGTGTGCGTTTACCATACGCGCCGGTGCCGGGTGCCAAGCCGGCGTTCGAGGATCTCTACTGCGAGTACGTCGAGCGGATCTACGCGTTCCTCCGCTCTCAGCTGGGGAGCGCCGCGGACGCCGAGGACGTGACGTCGCAGGTCTTCGTGAAGGCGTACGAGGCCTATGCTCGCTACGAGCCGAGGCTGTCCACGCCCGCCGCGTGGCTGTTCCAGATCGCGCGCAACGCTGCCCTGGACCACCACCGGCGGGCCGGGCGGCGGTCGAGGGCGGAGCAGGCGCTCGCCCGCCAGCCGACCGCCTCGGTCGAGCCGGACGCCATCGCCCAGGAGCGGATCGTCTACCGCGAGCTGATGGAGGCCGTGGCCCGGCTCCCCGACCGACAGCGCGAGGTGATCGGGCTCCGTCACTCGGGGCTGAGCTTTCTCGAGGTGGGCCGGCTGATGGGGAGCAGCGAGGACGCGGCGAAGATGCTCTACCACCGCGCGCTGCGCGCGCTGCGCGCGGCGCTGCCGGAGGCGGCCACGTGAGCGACATGGACGACAGGGACCTGGCGGAGCTCCAGGCGCAGCTGGACGCGGCGTTCCAGTCCACCCGGCCCCGGCGCGGGTTCCAGGACGAGCTGTGGGACCGGCTCCAGCGGCGTGTGTGGTGGCGCCGGCTGCAGCGGGCCACGGCCTCGGCGCGACCGGCCCTGGGAGGGCTGGCGGCCGTGCTGCTCGTGGCGTTCGGGGTCCTGTTCCTGATCTCCCGTGGGGGCCACCCCGGAGGCGGGGCGTCCGAGACGAGCAGCGCGCCCACGAGCCGCGGCGCGGCCGTGCAGCAAGCCACCTTTGGCCTGCTGCCCAGGCCCTCGCTCGGCGGGGAAGCCGCGGCAACGAGGCCAGGGGCGTCGAGCGAAACGGCGGGGCCCGCGGTCGCCGGCCGCGCGTTGCCCGCTACCGCGGTTCCGCTGCCGGTCTACCGCTACGGGCCGGCCGCCGGCCTGCAGGCCGGGACCGTCCTGGACCCCGCGTCGATCCCGCCGGGACTGCCCTCGGCGACCTATCCCGCGCTGAGCCCGGCCGACGCCCTGGCCGAGGTGCAGGCCGCGCCCCGCCAGCACGTGACGGTGACCGGGGCGCGGCTGGTCTACGTGGCGGTCGCCGCCGACGGCTCCGGCTACCTGGAGCCGGAGTACGTGCTGACCGGGACCACACAGTCCGACGGCGGCCCGCAGACGCCGTTCAGCGTCCGGGTCGCGGCCCTGGCCGCCTCGGCGTTCCGGTGAGCGACGACGGCAGCGAGGCGATCGACCGCCCCGCAGCCCGGGTGCTCCTGCTGGACCCGGCCGGCCGAGTGTTGCTGCTGCGCTTCGTGGATCCGGTGACCGGCTTCGCCTGGTGGGCCACGCCCGGAGGCGGCATCGGGCCGGGTGAGACGGCCGAGGAGGCGGCGAGTCGCGAGGTGCTGGAGGAGACCGGGCTGCGCGACCTGGCGCTCGGACCCTGCATCTGGCTGCGCGAGACCAGGTTCGAGTGGCGGGGGCGGCGGTACCGGCAGACGGAGCAGATCTTCGCCGCGGCGGTGCCGCCGTTCGAGCCCAGCCGCGAGGGGTTTCTGCCGGAGGAGGTCGAGATGGTCCGCGAGCACCGCTGGTGGACGGCCGACGAGATCGAGCGGTCGGACGACCGGTTCGGACCTCGCCGCCTGGGCCGCCTGCTCAAAGACCTGCTCCGGGACGGCTTCCCACCAGAGCCATTACAGCTCGACTCGTGAGATGCAAGGGGGGCAGGCCCGTCTCCGGGTCCCTCCCCCCTTGCGTTGCGAGGGAGGTCAGGTGGCGGGATCGACCGGGCGGCCCCCTCCCCCAACCACTCCCGCGAAGGCGAGGGGGCCTGCTTGGTCAGAGCTCGGGCTCTAGCTCCGCCAGGGCCTCGCGCACGTGACCGGGCGTCACAGCGGCGGCGGCCAGCGCCTCGGCCACCCGGCTCGGGCCCTGCAGGAGGCCGAGCAGCAGATGGTCCGTGCCGAGCTGCGGCGAGCCCTGCGCCTGGGCCTCGTCGTGCGCGAGCCTGACGGCCCGGCGGACCTGGTTGGTGGGCGCCAGCGGGCCCTGCCGCTCCCCCTCCTGCTCTGGCTCCCCGGCGGCGGCCAGTGCAGCCACGTCCACCGCGAGCGCGCGCAGCGCCTGCCCGGCCCGGCTCTCCTCTACCGCGTGGAGGCCCTGGAGCAGGTGGGTCGTCCCGATCCAGGGCTGACGGCCGGTCTCCGCGACCTCCCGTGCCGCACCCAGCGCCTCCTGGGCCGAGGCGGTGAAGATCCCGAGCGGGTCGCTCGCCGCCAGCGTCCAGGAGGCGAGCCCGAGGCGCTGCGTCCCTGCCCGAACACGGCCTGATGGGAGCCAGCGCAGCGCCGCCGCCCGGCCGAGCGCCGGGAGCTCGAGGGCCGGGGTGGCGAGCCGGCCGGCGCCGGCCGCCGGGACCGGGAGGTTGTCGCCGAGCCAGTTCAGGCAGGCGACCGTCACGATCGAGTTGATGGGCAGGCCGACGAATCGGCTGGCCCGCTCGAGCTCGTGGTAGACAGGTTCGGAGAACCGAATGGTCGTTGATTTCATATTGAGCCCATTTTGAGCTCACCCCAGAGGTGCGGGCAACCCATGCGAGGAAGGACCCGGCCGGATCGCCGGTCCCCGTGCCCTCCAGCCGGCGCCGACCGTTTCATGTGCTGGTGGGTCCCCGAGTCAGCGGCTCAGGGCGCCGGTTGGCGGCGGCGGTCGCCCTGATGATGGGTGCGATGGCGTGCGGTAACTCGGCGAACACGTCCGCTCACCCGTCGCCGGCGGCCTCCAACCCCACGGCGACCGTCACGGCCCGAGGCTCCGGTGAGGTGCTGTTCGCGGTGCTCGAGCCCGGCGGGGACCTCACCAGCATGCGCGACACCACCGTGGCCATCGTGCGGCTGAACGGCACGGCGCGCGCCCGGGCGCGCATCGAGGCGCGCCAGCTGCCGAAAGTGGGGAACGCACTGCCCCTGCCCCAGCCGGAGGCCAGGGTGGCACCCGGCGGCGTGTACTTCGCCGACGGAACCGGCGTCGTGCGCGCCCTGCACCTGGACGGCTCGGTCACCCCGGTGGCGTCGTTCCCGCTCACCAGCGCGCAGCAGATGCTGTCGTTCGCGGTGAGCCCCGACGGTTCCCAGCTGATCGGCGCGGTCTTCAGCTTCCCTCCGGTCCACAACCCACCGCCGCAGACGCCCATCGATCCCCCCTTCGGGCCCGGCGACTACATGCTGCAGGTCTGGTCGGCCCGGCCCGGCGTCAGCCCGACCCCGCTGGTCAAGCGGAGCTGGGCCCAGTCGGCGGGACCGCCCCGGGACGTCATGGCCCTGGTTGGCTGGTCGCAGACGGCGCCGCTGGCCACCGTCGACACCATGCTCGGCACGCAGCAGGGCTCTCTCGGCCGGACCATGTTCGGCCACGTGGCGGAGCTGGACACCGTGGGCCGGCCGGGCCCCCCGATCGGCGGCTACAACTGCGACACCTGGTCGGTGCTGCCCGACGAGACGGTCCTCTGCGACGACGACGGCCAGCTGCGGAACTTCTCCGTGCGGAGCAAGGATGGGACCGTCCGCTACCGGCTGCATGCCTCGGGCGACACCCAGTACCTGGACCTGAGCCTTGCCCCCGACGCGGCGCATGTCGTCTACCTCGCCGCCGGCGGCCGCGCGGCCGTGATCGACTCCACGGGCCGGGCCGTCCAGCTGCCCGCCAACTTCCGGCCGGAGGGCTGGCTGGACGCCGGGACGCTGATCGGCGTCGTGGAGTCCGACCAGGGGGACGGCGACATGGCGCTGGTCCAGCTCGGCCACCCCCTGCGGCTGACCGACCTCGGCTTCCACGGCTTTTTCGTGGGCGTGGTCCCGCCCGGCTGACGGCTGCCACGCCGGCTGACGGCGGCCATCCCCCGGTGCTATCCTGCCAGCCGACCCGGCCGCGCCCCCCACGCCGAGCCAGGGGTGCGGGCGGAAACCTGGCCGAGAGATTTGGGGCCCAGGTGCCCCAGATCCGGTGGCGTCGACGAGGAGCGGAAGGAGCGCCCTCCAGGGCGTGACTGAGCACCGCAGGAGGCAACGCCGGAGATGGGGTGCATGGGGCCCAAAGATCCGGCTGGG
>DATFRD010000013.1:0-16716 GCA_035263645.1 Candidatus Dormiibacterota bacterium
CCGCTCGATGGTGGCCGTGACCTCCTCGACAGGGAACATCCGGCCGCTCTCGGCCTCGCAGGTCTGCACGAAGACGCCTACTTTCACCGGGCGGAGCGTACCTGGGAGCGCGGCCGGAGACCCAGCCGGATCTTTGGGCCCATGCACGCCATCTCCGGCGTTGCCTCCTGCGGTGCTCAGTCACGCCCTTGAGGGCGCTCCTTCCGCTCCTCGTCGGCGCCACCGGATCTGGGGCACCTGGAACCCAAATCTCTCGGCCGGGTCTCCGGCCGCGCCCCTGGCGGCCGGTGGCCGCGCGCGGACTATGCTTCGGGCGTGGATCCCGAACGCGTCGCCGACCGGACCACGGTCGGCCTGTTCCTCCGGCAGGCGGCGCGCCTGGGGGACCGAACGGCCGTCCGGCACCATGACGGCAGCGGCTGGAGAGGGGTGAGCTGGACCGGCCTGCGCGACCGGACGCTGCGCACGGCGGCCTGCCTGGTCGGAGCCGGGGTCCGGGCCGGGGACCGCGTGGTGTTGATGTCCGAGAACCGGCTGGAGTGGATCTCCTGCGACCTGGCGATCCAGGCTGTGGGCGCGATCACCGTGCCGATCTACGCGAGCACCCCGCCCGGCGCCGCCCAGGTCATCGCGGAGGACGCGGGGGCCACCCTGGGGTTCGTGGCCGACGACCTGGCCGGTCGCCTGCGCCTGGACCGACTGGTCCGGCTGGACGCGGACCTGCCGGGCTGGGTGGGCGACGAGGCTGACCCGGAGCTGATGGACGCCGTCGAGGCCAGGATGGCCGCGCTCCGGCCCGACGACGTGGCCACGATCGTCTACACGTCCGGCACGACCGGCGTGCCCAAGGGCGTGATGCTGGCGCATCGCTCGTTCGTCGACATGGCGCGCAGCTGTCTCGAGGTCTTCGACATCGGCCCGGACGACGAGTCGCTCTCCTTCCTGCCCTACGCGCACGTCTTCGAGCGGATCAACGGCGTCTTCGTCGGCCTGGCGGCCGGAGGCTCGACCTGGCTGTCACGCGGCGTCCCGCGGCTGGTCGACGACCTGGGGGAGTGCCGGCCGACCGTGATGGTGGCGGTGCCGCGCGTGTACGAGAAGATGCACCAGCAGGTCATGGCGCTGGTGCGCCAGGCTCCGGGTCGCCGCCGGGCGATCTTCGGCTGGGCCCTCGAGCAGGGCCGGCGCCGGTCGCAGGGCCGCGCCGCGCCGCTCCACTTCCTGGCCGACCGGATCGTCCTGGGGCCGATTCGCCGCCGGCTGACGGGCGGCAGGCTGCGGTTCTTCGTGAGCGGCGGCGCGCCGCTCTCGGCCGAGGTCGAGGGGTTCTTCTGGGCCCTCGGCGTGCAGATCTACAACGGCTGGGGGATGACGGAGACGGCGAGCGGGGCCACGTCCAACCGACCCGGCCGGCACCGGTTCGAGACGGTCGGGCCACCCCTGCCGGGCGTGGAGCTGCGGATCGCCGAGGACGGGGAGATCCTCGTCAGCAGCCCGGGCAACATGCTCGGCTACTACCGGAACCCGGCGGCCAGCGCCGAGACGCTCGACGACGGGTGGGTCCTCACCGGCGACATCGGGGAGGTCGATGCCGACGGCTTCCTGCGCATCACCGATCGCAAGAAGGAGCTGATCAAGACGGCCGGCGGCAAGTTCGTGGCGCCGGCCCAGCTCGAGGCGCGGCTCATGAAGGCGCCGATCATCGAGCGGGCGATCGTCGTCGGGGACGAGCGGCCCTATGTCGTCGCCCTGATCGTGCCGGACTGGCAGGCGCTGGAGGCGATCGAGGGGGTCTCCGGCAGCCCCGAGCAGCTGCTCCAGGACGAGCGGGCTCGCGCCGCCGTCCAGCGCTGCGTCGACGACCTCAACCGCGACCTGGGGAGCTGGGAGACCGTCAAGTACTTCGAGCTCCTGGCGCAGGACCTGACCGAGGAGTTGGACGAGCTGACGCCCACGCTCAAGGTCAAGCGGCGGGTCGTCGGCCAGCGGTACCGTGGGGTCATCGATCGCATGTACCAGGACAGGACCAGGCCGGAGGCGACGCATCGCGGATGAGCGGCCCCGTCGACCTCTCCGGGGTCCACCAGGCGCTCGACCAGCTGCGCAAGCAGCTCTGCCACTGCGGCCTGCGCGGCGAGTGCCTGGGCTGCCGGGGCGTGGAGATGGTCCGCGCCCAGGTGGAGGCCGTGGCCGCCGCCGCGAGCCAGCCGGTCCTGATGCAGGTCGCCCAGGAGGCGGCCATGAAGGACATGGCGGCCCGATTCGAGGGCATGGCCGAGCGGCTGATGAACGACCCGGAGCTCCGGCAGGCCGCTGAGGCGATGCAGGAGCGCGTGCTCTCGGACCCCGAGGCGAGACGGCTGCTGGAGGAGCTCATGCGCCGCCTCCAGCCGCCGGACTGAGTTGCAAGGGGGGGCAGGCCCCCACTTCCGGAACCCCCCATCTCTCTGGGATCTTTGGGGCACCTCCGGTGCTGCCCTTCGGGTTTGGGGGGATCCGTGGGGGAGGCGGGGGAAGCGACTCACACGCTCGCGCCAAGCCCTTGCTTACCTGGCACCCTGTGCTGCAAGGGGGGGCAGGCCCCCCCTTCCTGAACCCCCCTCTTTCTCGGATTTTGGGGCACCTCCGGCGCTTCCCTTCGGGTCTGGGGGGATCCGTGGGGGAGGCGGGGAAAGCGACTCATACGCTCGGGCCAAGCCCTTGCTTACCTGGCGCCCTGTCCGGGGGCCTTCCCCAGCAGGGGGAGGGCACTGCCGTGTCAGATCCGGGCGCTGCTCGTGGCGGCGCCGGGGCTCGGGCCGGGCCCCTCACCTCCCGGGTGCCGGCCGGGCCGGGGCAGAGTCTGGTTCCAGAGCGGGAGCGGGTCGTTCTGCAGCCGCTGGAGGACCGCGTCCTCCTGCTTCTGAGTCAGGTTGCCGGCCTTCACCTGGGCGTCCAGGTCGGACCTGGTGACGCTGACCAGCTTGCTCCGGAACGCATTCTCGTCCATGCCCTTCTGAGCGGCGATGGACTGCACGGTCTGACCGCTGCGCAGGTCCTGCATGAGCTCTGAGGAGCTGATGCCGAGCGTCTTCGCGTACTCGTTGAGACCCACACCGGCGGCGAAGCGACCCCGACCGAACCCGCGGCCGAGATCGGGGCCGAGGCCGATCCGGCCGGGCAGAGCGGCGCAGACCTGGCTCGAGTTCGTGCCCATTCGCGACTTCACGGCGTCCGCCTGCTTCTGGGTGAGGTCGCCGTTCTTGACGGCGTCGTTCAGCGTCTGGGTGATCGCGTCGGAGATCGCCTTCTGCACCTGGCTCTGGCTCTTCCCCAGGTTGTTCGCGAGGTGGCCGGTGAACGCGTTGCAGTAGGCCTGGCCGGGCCCGGGGCTCGGAGTGGGGGACGGAGAGGCCGCGAGCAGCTGCGCACCGCTGGCGGCGACGGTCACCACTGTGGCCAGCGCGGCCACCGACAGAGCGCCGAGCGCGCTGATGTAGATGCGGGCGCCTCGGGGGAGTGCCGCCCACAGAGTCTTGAGGGTCATGGCACCATGTAGTTTCAGGCCGCGGAGCGTGCGGAGCCTGAGTCCGCGGTAAACCTTCTGTAAGCACGCTTACACTCATCGAGGGATGGAAGCGCCAGCGCCCAACGCCGTGACTGCCACGGGCTGGAGCGGCCGTCACGCCGTCGAGCTGTACGTCCGGACGTACTCGACGATGCTCCAGAGCTCGGGTGAGATCCGCCTCGACTCGCTGGCGCACGCGCACATCGGGATGGGGTCGGCGCTGCACGCGCTCGCCAGCGGCGTGCGGATGGACATGGGCGCGTTCATCTACTCGGTCCGCCGTCTGCCGCTGGCCATCTCCCGCGCGCGGCGCGTGGTCCTGGGCCAGAGCGTCTACGGCTTCCGCGCCGCCCTCGGCGTGGACATCTCGGCCTGGGAGCGGGTCAAGGCGCCGGCCCGGCGGCGGCCCTGGTACTGGGACGGCAAGGGCACGCTGGCGGTCCTGCTGGCGTCGCCCTCGGACATCGACGACCTGGTGCCCACGCTGGTCGCCTATCAGATCGAGTGGAACAAGCTGCACCGCGCCGTGCGCGAGGTCGGAGACGACCCCGAGCGGCTTCGCGGCGCCCTGCAGGCGAGCGACGACGACTGGCGCCGTCTCAGCGAGGCGTGGGGGGCCGAGGCGCCGGCGACCATCGCGGCGGCGGGCCGGGGCGAGTGCCACCTGACGCTGCGGATGGTGGGCGGGTCGCACGTCGGCTACGCGCGCGGGGCCGGGCGCTGGTGGCAGCCCGTCCAGGCGGCGCTCGACGAGCAGGGCCTGGACGGCGCGCCGGTCTACTTCGTCTCCTCGAACGTGCACAGCCTGGTCAACGTGCTGAGCGGCGTGGCCAGGCGCTTCCAGTCGGAGATCGTGGAGTTCACGCGACGCGACGATCCCGACCTGTTGGAGGAGCTGCGAAAGCTCGAGTCGGGCCGGACCCCGGCCTCCCGCGACAACTGGCTCTACTTCGCCGCCCGGGGCATGTTCGACCACCATCCCAGCGCCGGCGAGCTGCGCCGGAGGCGCGCGGAGCTCGAGGGCGAGGTCGGCATCCGGCACGTCGCTCCGGCGTCCACCGGCATCGACTCGGCGGTGCAGCTGATCCGGCTGGCCGGGCTGGACCCGGCCTGCCTCGACCCCCGGGTCGGGCCGGTCGAACCGGACGCCCTCCGGCGCTCGCGGGCGGTCATCGTCAACGTCGACTACCCGCTCGGCCTGGCCGCGTACCACATCCTCCGCCGGGTGGCAGAGGCCAGCCCGTGGCTGCTGGGCGTCTACGTGATGGGCAAGGCGGCCACGCTGAACGCCGACGTCGGCGACGTGATGATCCCGAACGTGGTCTACAACGAGCACTCCGGCAACACGTACTGGCTGGACAACTGCTTCGCCGCGGCCGACGTGCAGCAGCACCTGGTCTTCGGGTCCGCGCTGGACAACCAGCGGGCCGCGACGGTGCGGGGCACGTTCCTCCAGAACCGCGACTACCTGGAGTTCTACTACCAGGGTCGGTACACCGTGATCGAGATGGAGGTCGGGCCCTACCTGGATGCCTGTTTCGAGATCGAGCAGCCGGGCCGCTACCCGATGGATGACAACGTCAACATGAGCAGGCTCGGGTACGACCTCGGGATCATCCACTACGCGTCCGACACGCCGTACACCCAGGCCCGGACCCTGGGCGCCCGCGGGCTGGACTACCGCGGCGCCGACTGCACGTACGCTTCTGCCATCGCCGTGGCGAGGCGGATACTCGCTCAGGAGGGGGCGCTCCTCGCCGGGCAGCCGCGCGGGCGTCCCGAGCGCCTCGACTGACCGGTCAGCGCCACCAGTCCTCGCCGCGCTCCAGCCAGGCGAGCAGCATGCCGTGGCGCAGGCCGGCCAGGCTGACGTGGAAACGATCCAGCCCGTAGAAGTCGAGCAGGAGCAGCATCAGCTCCACGCCGCCCCGCAGCGCACGCACCCTGGCCTCCGGCAGCCCCAGGCGCACGGCCACCTCGCCAGCCGCGCCCGCGTCCAGCCGCCGCTCCGCCGCCAGGAGGGCCTCGGTGGTCAGCACGGGGGGCGGGCTGGCCGCGGACAGCGCCAGGGCCAGGTTGGACGCGGTTCCCCCGGTCATCACCAGCCTCCTCGCGTCGGACTCGGGGGCGTTCCGGACATGCTGCAGCGCGGCGGTGCGGAGGGCGGCCCGCTCGCCCTGCTTCGGCGGGTCGGACAGGTACCGGGCCGCCACCCCTCCCGACCCGACCGGCAGCGACACCCAGCGCAGCATCCGCCTCCCCTCAGCCACCACCAGCTCGGTGCTGCCGCCGCCCATGTCGCCCATGAGCCAGCGCTCCCGGGCGGCGTGGCGGCTGGCGACGCCGTGGAAGCTGAGCTCCGCCTCGCGTCGCTCGCCGAGCAGGCGGACCGTGGTCCCGGCGACCTCGGACGCGCAGGCCAGGAACCGGTCGCGGTCTGCGGCCGCACGTACAGCGGCCGTGGCACCGGCCACGAGGTGCTCGTAGCCGAGCGCCGCAGCCCGGTCGAGCACCGAGCGGAGGGCGGCGAGCGCCCGCGCGGCCGCCTGGGCACCGAGGCGGCCGGTGCGGCCGACCTCCGGTCCCAGCTCCGGCGTCTCGACGAAGTGGGCCACGTCCAGCAGGCGGCCAGCCTCCACGTCGGCCACCAGCGCGTGCACGGTGTTGCTGCCGACGTCGACGGCGCCGAGCCGCCGGCTCACGGCTCCGGGCCGGGGGGGTCGGCCGGCGGGCCGGGGCCGGCCCGGCGTTGCCGGGGCGCGGACTCCACCGCGATTCGGCCGGGGTCGGCGGGGTCGACCAGGACCGGCACCGGGCGGCCGCTGCGCAGGCGGCCCAGGTGGCGTCGCGCCACGGCCACGCGGTGGCGCGCCGTGTAGGGCGCGCGGCCGGGCAGCTCGATGGACATCTCGACATCCAGCAGCGGCTCCCCGGTGGGACTGGTGCCCGCATCGGTCCAGACCAGCGCGCGCGCCCGCCCCTGCACCCCGACCCGTCGCAGCCGTCGGCGCTCCTCCAGGTCGCCGGGAGCCGGGTGCAGCACGCGGGCCGCGTGCCCGGAGACCAGCACCCAGGCCAGGACGAAGCCGCCGCCGATGATCAGCAGGATGCCGGCGGCCACCGGGAGCGACGACGGTGCCGGGCAGTGCGGGCCGCACCTGGTCCAGGCGACCTGCTCTCGCACTCCGACGATCGTCAGGGCCAGGCCCACGGCCGCGAGCAGGCCGCTGGCGGCCAGCAGTGCGCGCATCGGCGGCCAAGGGTACCGGGCCGGCACGCCTGCCGGCTGCGCGGCCGGCGGACCGGGTCGGCAACCGCCGGGCCGGGGCTCGTGGAGATTGACGGCCACCATACCGTCTGGTATGGTCCCACGCAAAACCGGAGCCGTCATCCAGCAGCCTGCATCAGGTAGGGGGAAAGGGGGGAGAGAGCCGGGGGCCCTGCGCGACATCGCCACGCTCTTCCTGCAGGGCCCTCGGTCCCATCCCGGCCGGGCCCTGGAGCCGGCGTCTCCTCGAGGGAGCCTGAAGTCCCCGCGTGTCCCGCCGGCCGCGCTACGGTAGCGGGCGATGACCCAGACCGACAGAGCCGAGGCGTTCAGGCGCCTCCACCAGCGCCCCGGCGCCTTCGTCATACCGAATCCGTGGGACGCCGGGACGGCCCGCGTGCTGGCGGGTCTCGGCTTCGAGGCGCTGGCGACGACCAGCTCCGGCCTGGCCCGGACGCTGGGCCGGCGCGACGGGGAGGGTGCCGTCACCCGCGAAGAGGCCCTTCGCAGCGCCGCTGCGATCGTGGAGGCGACGCCCCTGCCGGTGTCTGCCGACCTGGAGAACGGCTTCGGCGACGACCCCGAGACGGTGGCGGAGACGGTCCGGATGGCCGCCGCCGCCGGCCTGGTCGGATGCTCGATCGAGGACTCGACGACCAGGCCGGAGGACCCGATCTACCCCCGAGCGCAGGCTGTCGAGCGGGTCGCGGCCGCCGTGGAGGCGGCGCGCTCCCTGCCCTTTCCGTTCCTGCTCACCGCGCGGGCCGAGAACCATCTCCACGGCCGCGGCGACCTGGACGACACGATCGAGCGGCTCCAGGCGTACGAGGCGGCCGGCGCGGACGTGCTCTACGCCCCGGGGCTGCGCGCGATCGAAGACATCCGTGCGATCTGCGCCGCGGTGTCCCGCCCGGTCAACGTGCTGGCCGCTCGTGGCCTCACGGTCGAGCAGCTCGCCTCCGCCGGCGTGCGCCGCGTCAGCCTGGGCGGGGCGCTCTCCGGGGCCGCGCTCAGCGCGTTCGTCCGCGCTGCCCGCGAGGTGCGGGACGCCGGGAGCTTCCGCTTCCTTGAGGAGTCGATGCCCATGGCCGACCTGACCGCCTTTATGGCCGACGGGCCGCGCTCCTAGTCCCCTTGCACGTATGTGGTGGGGCCCCACTCGCCCTGGGGCCCCTCGCGCCGGTTACACGACCTGCAGGATCGCGTTCGCCAGCAGCGCGCGACCCGCGGCTGACGGGTGGACGTCGCAGCCGGCGACGCCGAGCTGGCGCGGAAGCGGGTTGAGCAGGCCGGCCTGGCAGGCGTCGCCCCGGGACCCCTCCGAGCCCGCCGCGAACGCTCCGAAGCCGTCCGCCACCCGGCCACCGAAGGCCCGGGTGTGGGCGACGATGACCTGGTTCAGCTGGTAGATCAGCCCCGTGGCCGCCAGGTTCGCGTAGTTGGTGGAGTAGACCGTCAGGGCCACGATCTCGCCGCGGTAGCCGGCGCCGCGCCAGGCGCCGTAGATTGTGTCGAGGTTGTCTCCCAGCGCCTGGAGGGTGGCCGGCAGCCCGGCCCTCACGCACTCCTGCACCTGCGGGCTCGGCGTGCCACTCTGGCTGAGTGCGACCGTGACGAGGTCGTTGAACGTGAAGGTGGTCTTGCCCGTCTGGCAGACGAGCCCGAGCCGGAAGAGGTCGTTGGCCCCGATGTCGATGGTGACGAGCTGCGTCTCGGGGTGGGCCTTCAGGAAGGCCACCGTGAAGTCGAGCTGCGACGTGCTGTACGAGGTGTGCAGCGGGAACGCCGCGCGATACTGCCCGCAGACCAGGTCGGGGCCGCTGAGCGAGACGAAGTGGGCGCTGGTCTCGCCCGGGCAGGCCGTGCTGGTCAGCGCCAGGCCCTCCGCTGCGGCCACGGGTGTCGGATAGCCGATGAAGTTGTTCGCGTTGCTAGGGTCCAGGCTGAGGTTGTTCCCGAAGGCGATCGAGTCGCCCGTCCCCAGGTAGGCGCCGGACGTGGCCCCGGCGCCGGCAGGGGACAGGGCGGCCAGCGCGCCCAGCAGGAGTCCCAGCAGGGACAGCCGCATCCTTCCCACCAGTCCTATTCCTCCCGGCCCGTCCGGGGTCGGCCCAGACGGGCGCATTCCTCCGTTCGGGTTCGGTCGCCCCACCCAGACCAGGTGGCCTGGCGACCGTTGGCGGCGCACCATACCAGACCGTACGGAATGCGTCAACCTCTCCGGACTGCCGCGGGGTGAGAGTCTCGGTGGGGCTACTGGTTGTCGTCGCGGGAGGTCAGCAGCTGGAGGAGCTTGAACGCCTCGTCGCGGAGGTTCGCCTCTGTGAGCGGATGGTCCACCGCCGCGTAGCCCACGCTGGCGTAGAAGAGGACGGTGGCCCGCCACTCGGCCTCGGCCGGCGGGAAGCCGAGCTCACGGAGGTCGCGGGTGATCTGCTCGAAGATCTGGCGATCCGTCCTCGCCAGCGCCGCGCGGGCGCGCCGGTCGTTGCGTGCCCAGTGGCGCATCTCGCGGTCGAGCATTCGCACCTGGCGGCTGAGGAACACGCGGAGGCGATTCCGCATGCGGTTGGCCGGATGCTCGTCTGGGGCCCCCGCGGTGGCGAGGTACCGGGTCCCCATGTCCCCAGCCCACCGGGCCGCCAGCGCCTCCAGGAAGTCGTCCAGGTCCTTGAAATGCCAGTAGAAGCTGCCCTTGGTCACGCCCAGGCGCTCGGCCATCCGGTCGATCTTGATGCCCAGGATGCCCTCATCACCCAGAATGTCGAAACCAACATCGACCCAGTCGGTCGCTGAGAGCCGGACAACCGTCACGAGCTCAAGCATCGCACAACCTGACTCGCGGGCGTGGTCGGCTGCAGCCTGCTCCGGCACCGGCAGGCCATCTCCCGGCGAGTGGAGAGGGGCCCTGGCGTGGCCCGATCCGAGCAGGCTCTAAGATCTGCCCATGGCGGAGACTGAGACGATGGCTGCCACCCGGATCGAACGCGATTCCATGGGCGAGATGGAGGTGCCGGCCGGCGCGCTGTACGGAGCCTCCACGCAGCGCGCAGTGATCAACTTCCCGATCTCGGGCCAGCGGTTCCCTCGCCGGTTCATCCGCGCCCATGCCCAGATCAAGCGGGCCGCAGCGCAGGTGAACGCGGAGCTCGGCCTGCTCTCCTCCGACAAGGCGGCCGCCATCGGCGCTGCCGCCCAGGAGGTCGCCGACGGCCTGTTCGACGAGCACTTCCCGATCGACGTCTACCAGACCGGGTCCGGCACCTCGACCAATACCAACTTCAACGAGGTGATCGCGCGGCTGGCCACCCAGCGGCTGGGCGGGACGCGGGTCCACCCCAACGACGACGTCAACCGGTGCCAGTCGTCCAACGACACGATCCCGACCGCGATGCAGCTCTCGGCGGCCCAGGCGATCGACGAGGAGCTGATCCCCGGGCTGGAGCGGCTGCGCGCCGCGCTGGCGACGAAGGCGGACCAGTTCATGCCGGTCGTGAAGACCGGACGGACGCACCTGCAGGACGCGACCCCGATCCGCCTGGGCCAGGAGTTCCTGGGCTACGCCGGCCAGGTTGAGAAGGCGATCCGCCGAGCCATGCAGGCCAGGGACGAGCTGACCGTCGTGCCGCTCGGAGGGACTGCGGTCGGCACCGGCATCAACGCCCACCCCGAATACGCGGGCAGGGCATGCGAGCGCCTCTCGGCCCTCACGGGCCTCCGGGTGCGCGAGACGACCAACCACTTCCACGCCCAGGCGGCGCTCGACGCCGTGATCGCCGCCCACGGCGGCCTGCGGGCGATCGCGCTGGGCCTCTGGAAGATCGCCTCGGACGTCCGGCTGATGGGCATGGGCCCGCGGGCGGGCCTGGCCGAGCTGGCCCTGCCAGAGACCCAGCCCGGCTCCAGCATCATGCCCGGCAAGGTCAACCCGGTCATCGTGGAGTCGCTGACCATGGTGGTGGCCAGGGTGGTGGGCAACGACGCCACGATCGGCTTCTGCCAAACGGGCAGCTTCCTCGAGCTCAACGTGATGATGCCCGTGGCGGCCGTGGCGCTGCTCGAGTCGATCACGCTGCTCGCCAACTCCGCGCGGAACTTCTCCGAGCGCTGCGTCGAAGGCGTGCAGGCGACCGGGCGGGGGCCGGAGCTGGTCGAGCGGGGGCTGATGCTGGCGACCGCGTTCGCACCGGTCATCGGCTACGACGAGGCCGCGAAGCTGGCCAAGGAGGCGCTCAGCAGCGGCCGGACGATCCGCGAGCTGGCGCGCGAGCGCGGGTTCGGTGACGAGGAGCTGGACCGGATCATCGACCCGGCCAAGCTGACGGAGCCCGGTCTGGAGGGGGGCCCGGCCGGCGGCTGACGGAGGCCAGGGGGTGCGCCGCCTCTAGGGGTGCGGCCGAAAACCCAGCCGGATCTTTGGGCCCCATGCACCCCATCTCCGGCGTTGCCTCCTGCGGTGCTCAGTCACGCCCTTGAGGGCGCTCCTTCCGCTCCTCGTCGGCGCCACCGGATCTGGGGCACCTGGAACCCAAATCTCTCGGCCAGGTTTCCGGCCGCACCCCTAGGCCCCCCCTCCCCTCGCGGGAGGGGTTGGGGGAGGGGGCTGGGCGCTCAACCCCCCACCTGACCTCCCCCGCGAGGGGGGAGGGACCATCGGAGCGGGCTGGTCAGCCGTTGAGGGGGCCGGCGCTCCAAATGGCCCCCCTCCCCTCGCGGGAGGGGTTGGGGGAGGGGGCTTGGGCGCTTATCCCCCCCACCTGACCTCCCCCGCGGAGGGGGAGGGACCGAGATGCGTCAGCCGTTGAGGAGGCGGGCGGCCAGGCGGACGATCAGGGCGAGCTTTCGCCGCTCGGCTTCCTCATCGATGACGTTGCCCTGCACCGAGGTCGCGAACCCGCACTGGGTCCCGACCGCGAGGCGGTCGAGGCCGACGACCCGGCTCGCCTGCCGGACGCGAGCCTCGAGCTCGCGCTCCGACTCCAGCTCGGGCCGCTTCGTCGTCACCAGCCCCAGCACGACCACGCGGTCATCGGGCACGAGCCGCAGCGGCTCGAACGTGCCCGACCGTTCGTCGTCGTACTCGAGCAGCAGACGGTCGGCGCGCACCCGGCCGAAGATGGGCCCGGCGATCGCGTCGTAGCCGCCGGCCACCAGCCACCGGCTGCGCTGGTTGCCGCGGCAGAGGTGGAAGCCGAACGTGGCCGGCCGGCCGGCATCGATCACAGCGTTGTCGAGGTCGACGCCGTAGGAGAGCCAGCGCTCGAGCGGCCAGCCGCGGGCCTCGTAGAACGCGCGCCACGCCGGGTCGACGAGCAGCGGGTAGTGCGGCGCATCGAGCTGGATGTAGCTGCAGCCGAGGCGGACCAGCTCCCTAACCTCCTCGCGGAGCACGTCGACGACGTCGGCCATGAAGGCGTCGAACGTGGGATAGGCGTCGGCGGACCGGCTCGGCGACCAGAGGTTCGCGAACAGCGACGGGCTGGGCAGCGTCACCTTGCACGTACCGGTGGCGCGGGCCCGCAGGAACGTGAACACCTCGCCGGCCAGGCTGCGGCGCCTCCGCACCCGCCCCACGACGGCCAGGTCGGGCGGGCGCTCGATGCGCGCGTCGCCGACGACGTCGGAGTGCCACTCGCCCCAGAGCCAGGCGTTCATGTCCACCCCGGTGAAGCCATCGCACGCAGCGGTCAGCTCGCTCTGGAACGAATCCCGCCGCAGCTCGCCGTCGGTCACGATCCGGCAGCCGGCCTGCTCCTGGAGGGCCACCACGTCGGTGACGGCCCGGTCCTCGACCACCTTGAAGGCGGCCGCCGTCAGGCGGCCCGCCGCGTGCGCCTCGCGCGCCTGGACCAGCTCGGCCGGCCGGAGCAGGCTGCCCACGTGCTCGGCGCGGGCCGTGACAGCTTCCCTCATGGCGGCGGAGCCTACGCCGCCCGGGGCCCGGCCGCGCCGCGCCACGGCGGCCACGTATCGTGTCCGCATGCTGCCGGCGCGTCACGGCCGCCTGCGCTGGCCGCGTTCCCTCCCGAGACCCAGAAGCGCTGCCGGCCGGTCGTGGCTGGCCGCCGCCGCGACGGCGGCCGCGCTGGTGGCGGCGGTGGCCGCGTGGGCGGCCTGGCCGCGGCCGGCGGGCTACATCGCCGAGCCCCTCACGATCACGGTCCGGACCGGTCCTGACGGCGCCACCCCGGTGGCTCTGGACGCGACGTACTACCGGCCGACGAGCGCCACCGCAGCGCACCCGGCTGCCGCAGTCCTGCTGGCCCACGGGTTCGGGGGCACGAAGAACAGCGTCGCACCGGACGCGGAGGACCTCGCCAGCCGCGGCTTCGCCGTGCTGACCTGGACCGCCGAGGGCTTCGGGGGGAGCGGCGGCCAGGTCCACCTGGACAGCCCGGACTGGGAGGTCAGGGACGCCCAGCGGCTGATCGACTGGCTGGCGACCCGCCCCGAGGTCCGCCAGGACGGGCCTGGCGACCCGCGGGTGGCGGCCGTGGGCGGCTCGTACGGCGGCGCGCTGGCGCTGCTGCTGGCCGGGTACGACCGGCGGGTCGACGCGATCGTCCCGGAGATCACCTGGAACGACTTCGCAAACGCGTTCCTGCCCGAGTCGACCGGCGGCGGGCCCGAGCACGGGGTCTTCAAGAAGGCCTGGGCGGGGCTGCTCTTCGGCGAGGGCGGCGCCGCGGGCGACCCGCCCTGCGGCCGGTTTGCCCCGGACGTCTGCCGCGCGTACCTGGCCGTGGCCGCTTCCGGGACGGCGACACCCGGCCAGATCGCCCTGCTGCGCAGGTCCAGTCCGGTCAGCATCATGGGGCGGATCACCGCTCCGACGCTGCTCATCCAGGGCGAGGCCGACTCGCTGTTCCCGCTCTCGGAGGCCGACGCCAACGCACGCGGCATCGCGGCGGCGGGCACCCCCGTCCGGGTCGCCTGGTACGCCGGCGGCCACGACGGCGGCCAGGGCCCGCAGTCCGACCAGGACCGCCTCCGCTTCCTCACCGCGCAGTGGCTCGACCACTACCTTCTGGGCAGGGGTGGGCCGCCCGGCGAGGGCTTCACGTACTCGCGGGTCGCCGGCATCCAGGCCGGGTCCGGCGCGCCCCTGGGGGTGGGCTACGCCGTCGGGGCCTATCCGGGGCTGGCCGGCCAGGCGACGGCGACGGTCCGGGTGGTCGGGCCTCCCCAGCCAGCCGCCAATCCGCCGGACGGCACGCCGGGCGCGGTCTCCGCGCTGCCCGGGGTCAGCGGCCGGGTGGCGGGCCTCGCCGGCGCGCCGGTCCACGACGTCCCCGGCCAGCACGCCGACTTCTACTCGGCGCCACTTGCCTCCCCGGTGGACGTGGTGGGCGCGCCGACGGTGCGGGTTCGGGTGGCCAGCCCGACCGGCGACGCGGTCCTCTTCGTGAAGCTCTACGACGTCGACCCGCGGGCCGGCGCCGTGCTGCCCGATGGCCTCGCCGCCCCCATCCACCTGACCGGCCTGCCCGCCTCTATCGCCGACGCCGGGCCGGTCACGGTGACCCTGCCCGCGATCGTGCACGAGTTCCCGACCGGACACCTGCTGCGCATCACCGTGGCGACGTCCGACCAGGCCTACTCCACGCCGCCCGCCCCGGCCGTCTACACCGTGGCCGTGGACTCCGGCGTCAGCCTGCCGACGGTGCGCGGCGAGCCCATCGCGGGGCCGGAGCTGGTGTGGCGGTGGATCCTGGCCGGGCTGGCGGCGGCGCTGGCCGCCGGGCTGGCGGCGGCGATCTGGCTCGGCCGGCGGCGGCGCCGCCGCGCCGACCGCTCGGTGGACCCGTCCGACGCTGACACCCCGCTGGTGGTCCGCGGGCTCCGCAAGGAGTACGCGGACGGCTTCGTCGCCCTGTCGGCGGTGGACTTCACCGTGGGCCGGGGACAGGTGGTCGGCCTGCTCGGCCCCAACGGCGCCGGCAAGACGACGTGCCTGCGCGTGCTCCTGGGCCTGGTCAGGCCCACCGCCGGCGATGTCCACGTCTTCGGCCACCGCCTGTCGCCGGGCGCGCCGGTGCTCTCCCGGCTCGGCGCGCTGGTCGAGGGCCCGGGCTTCCTGCCCCACCTCTCCGGCCTGGCCAACCTGCGCCTCCACTGGCGTTCCACCGGCCGGGCACAGGCCGACGCTCGCCTGGACGACGTGCTGGCCGTCGCCGGGCTGGGCGACGCGGTCCACCGGCGGGTGGGCGCGTACAGCCATGGCATGAAGCAGCGGCTGGCCATCGCGCAGGCCATGCTGGGCCTGCCCGACCTGCTGCTGCTGGACGAGCCGACCGACGGGCTGGACCCGCCGCAGATCGCCGAGATGCGCTGCGTGCTGCGCCGCTACGCCACCGACGGCAGGGCCGTGCTCGTCTCCAGCCATCTCCTTGCCGAGGTCGAGCAGACGTGCACCCGCGTGGTAGTCGTCCACCGGGGAGAGGTGGTGGCGGCCGGCCCGGTCGCGGAGGTCGTCGGTGACTCGCCGTCGGTGCAGATCGACGTCTCCGACCCCGTCGCCGCGGCCGAGGTCCTGCGCCGGGCCGGGGTGCGAACAGTGGCCGCGGACGGCGACGGCACCCTGGTTGCCGACCTCGACGGGACGCCGCGCGCCACCGTCGTGGCGGCCCTCGTCACGGCGGGGATCGGCGTGAGCCGCGTGGTCCCGCGGCGGCGGCTGGAGGACGCGTTCCTCGCGCTGGTCGGCGGCGACCCCGGCGGCCCGGGACGGCGCTGATGGCGGTGGCACCGGCGGCGGATGGCGCGGCGCCGGGGTACCGGCCGGCCGCCACCCTGACCTTCGCAGCTGAGCTGGCCCGTCAGGCTGGCCGCCGGCGCACCCAGCTCGCGCTGGGCTTCATGCTGCTGCTGCCGCTGATCGTTCTGGCCGCGTTCGAGCTGGGCAGGCCGAACGGGGGCCGAGGCGGAGGGGGCGACCGCGGGCAGTTCGCCGCGCTGGCCGACATCGCGACGTCGGGCGGGCTCAACTTCGCCCTCTTCACGCTGCTGGTGTCCGCCTCGTTCCTGCTCGTCGTGGTGGTCGCGCTGTTCTGCGGGGACACCGTGGCCAGCGAAGCGAGCTGGGGGTCGCTGCGCTACCTCCTGGCCATCCCGGTGCCCCGCGGCCGCCTGCTCGGCAGCAAGCTCCTGGTGGCGCTGCTGCTCAGCCTGCTCGCGCTCCTGGCCCTGACGGGCATGGCGCTCGCCGCCGGCACGATCGCGTACGGCTGGCACCCGCTGCGGACCACCGTCGCCACCGAGATCGCCAGCGGGCCGGCGCTCCTGAGGCTGGTCGGCATCGTCGCCTATCTCGCGGTCAGCCTGCTCGTCGTGGCCGGCCTGGCCTTCCTGCTCTCGGTCTCGACCGACGCCCCGCTGGGCGCCGTCGGGGGCGCGGTGCTGCTGCAGATCCTGTCCAGCATCCTGGATCAGATCACCGCGCTCGGCTCCCTGCGGGTAATCCTGCCCACCCACTACTCGGACGCCTGGCTCGGGCTGCTCTCCGACCCGGTCCAGGTCGACGACATCTTCAAGGGCGCGATCTCCGCGCTCGCCTACGCGAGCCTCTTCCTGGGCTGGGCGTGGTACCGCTTCGTCCGCAAGGACGTGGTCAGCTGACAGCAGTGAGCCACAGGCCCGGCTGACCGGTCTCCGCCCGGGCGAGCACGACCAGGAGGGCCTGCCGGGGGACACCACCTTCGTGGGCATGTCTCGGTAGGCCGCGCCCACGTTATCGTGTGTGCCGCGAATCGACGAAGGGCCGTCGGCGGCCTGGCGCCGTCTCCGCAGGCGAGCCGCGAAGCCGCGAACGGCGGTGAGCATGGAGGGCAGGCGATGCGAGGAACCCCATTCGGTCCCGGTCTCCTGGCCGCCGCCGCGATGCTGTCGTGGCTGCTCGGCG
>DATFRD010000014.1:0-27168 GCA_035263645.1 Candidatus Dormiibacterota bacterium
GGCGTCCGGCTCGTCGACGTGGCCGGCCAGGCCGCGGAGCTGTACGAGAAGTACGGTCTGCTGGAGCGCCGGGGCTTCCTGGCGTCGATCCTCCGGAACGCCACCCTGAAGGACGGGATCTTGAGCGCCGAGTACCGGCCCGCCTTCCGGATCCTGGCCCAGATGGCCGCCGAGCCGACCCCGCCCCCGAACGTCCGGAGAGGGGGGTCCAGGAGTTCGAAACTAACCGTATGGGGTGGCTAACGGGATTCGAACCCGTGACACCCAGATCCACAATCTGGTGCTCTAACCAGGCTGAGCTATAGCCACCACGAAGCCCTCGCGGAGTCGCGGAGCGGCCAAGATTCTACCAGCCGGCTAGAGTGGACCTCGGGATGGCCGCCCCGCCCCTCAACCCCCGTTCCCTCCTGTTCACCCTGTACGGCGACTACGTCCATCCGCTGGGGCAGCAGGAGGTCCGGGTCGGCGCCCTCGTCAGGCTGGCCGCCGAGCTCGGCGTCACCGGCAACGCGCTGCGCTCGGCCCTGTCCCGCATGACCCGCGAGGGCTGGCTTGCCGTGCGCCGGAACGGGGGCAGCCCCCGCTACCGTCTCAGCGAGCGGGGCTGCGCCCTCATCGAGGAGGGCATCCGTCGCATCTATGGACGTCATCGCGCCGCCTGGGACGGCCGCTGGCTCGTCGTCTCCTACTCGCTGCCCGAGCCCCGCCGCGGGCAGCGGGACCGCCTCCGCCAGGGCCTCAGCTTCCTCGGCCTCGGCTCGCTCGGCAACGGCCTCTTCGTCTCCCCGCACGACCTCCGGCTGCCCGTCCGCGAGCTCATCCGCCGGTCGGGCGTCGAGCGCGAGGTGACGATGCACCACGGGACCCTGGAGTGGCCGACGGACCCCGCCCAGGTTGTAGCTCGAGCCTGGGACCTCCGGCGCCTCGAGGCCCGCTACGCCGAGTTCCTCGAGCGCACCCGTCGCGACCTGCGGGAGGCGGCCAGCCTGGACGACCGGGAGGCGTTCAGGCGCCGCTTCCTGCTCACGCACGAATTCCGGCGCTTCCCCTTCAGCGACCCCGACCTGCCCGACCCCCTCCTCCCGGCCGGCTGGCTCGGGATCGCCGCCCGCGACGCGTTCTTCGAGTACAACCGCAAGCTCCGGCGGCGGGCCGAGCGGTTCTACTGCTCTATTGCACAGCCGGTCACGATCGTGGACAATGGTGACAGAACCCCGGAGAGGTGAGCGATGGCGACATCCAACCCCGCGTTCGAAAGGCTGCTGAAGAAGGGCGATCTCATCGAGACCACGTCTGAGATGACCCCGGAGTACCTGCGTGAGCTCAAGCACACCCTCCTGGTCTCCGGCGACACCGAGCTGATCTCGGCTCCCGCGTACTACCTCGCCGCCCAGCGCGCGCCCAGCATCAACGCGTTCATGACCGGCGTCGCGATCATCCAGGACGAGCTGGCGCACGCCCACATCGCCTACCACATCCTGGAGGAGCTCGGCGAGGACCAGGAGAAGCTCATCTTCTCCCGTGAGCCGCGGTCCTTCCGGTACCCCTACGCGTTCGACGTGCCGCTGAAGACGTGGACCGAGCTGATCGTCGCCAACCTGTTCTACGACCAGGCCGGCTTCTGCCTGCTCGGCGACATCCACGAGGAGTGCTCGTACGGCCCGTGGAAGCGCGGCCTCAACAAGGTCATGCTGGAGGAGAACTTCCACCTCCGCAACGGCCGCACCTGGGCCAAGCGCATGGCGCAGGCCGGCGGCGCCACCAGGGCCGAGCTCCAGCAGGCAGTCGACTGGATGTTCCCGCTGACGGTCGAGTGGTTCGGCCTGCCGGACAGCATCAAGACGCACTCCACGCAGCTCGAGTACCGGCTCAAGGGCAAGACGAACGACCAGCTCCGGCAGTGGTGGCTCTCGCTGGTCGTGCCCTACTGCCAGGAGATCGGGGTCAGGGTCCCCGCCCACCGGGAGGGCGGCGACCAGGCCGAGACCTGGGAGCTCGACTACCCCTTCCCCTGCACGTTCGACCCGGAGGCCAGGCGCTGGGACTTCGGCGACCCCTGCAGCTGGGACGACGTGCTCGCGCGCTGGCGCGGCCGCGGCCCGCGCAACGCGGAGATGGTGTCCGCGCTCCAGGAGGAGTTCCACAGGTTCCGAAGGGCGCACGCCGGTGTCTGACCAGCTGCTGGACGCCCTCCGCGACGTGCAGGACCCCGAGATGCCGGTCAACATCGTCGACCTGGGCATCGTCTACGGCGTTCGCCGCGAGGGGCCGCGCGTGACGGTGGACCTGACGTTCACCGCCATGGGCTGCCCGGCCGCCGACTTCATCCTCGAGGACGTGCGTGATCGGCTCCAGCGCGAGCCCGGCGTGGAGGAGGTCTCGATCAACATCGTCTGGGACCCACCCTGGTCGGCCGCCCGGCTGACGAGGGCCGGCCGCGACGCGCTCGAGATGTGGGGCCTCGCCGTATGAGCGAGGACCGGTTCCACCGCGTCCACGCCCGCGTCCGGGAGTACGAGGTGCTCGCGCGGAAGGTGCGGCTGGAGCCGCTGCGCATGATCGGCAGCGTCGTCGCCCCCGACGACGACCTGGCCGCGGCGTACGCGCGGGCGACGTACGACGAGGAGCGCTGGGTCGAGATGGCGATCGTGCCCAGGGACTCGATCACCACCCTGTGGGCGCCGGGCGAGGAGGCGGACTGAATGTCGCTGTCCACGCTCGTGCTCAGCCTCGCCGACAACAAGCAGCTGCTCGGGCTCCGCTATGCCGAGTGGGCGACGCGCGCCCCCTCGCTCGAGGCAGACATCGCGGCCGCCGCGATGGGTCTCGACGACCTGGGCCACTCGCGAGTCCTGTACGGCTGCCTCGACGCCCTCGGCAACGACCCGCGCGGCTCGGACCGTGAGAGCGACCCTGCCTCCTACCTCGCCCTTCCGTACTTCGATCGGCCGTGGTCCGAGTGGGCGCAGTTCGTCGCCGCCAACGCCGTGCTGGACACCGCGTTCTCCGTCATGATCCAGGCCTGCGTGGACGGCGGCGTCGAGGTCCTCCGCACGCGTCTCCGCAAGATGCTGAGCGAGGAGCGATACCACTTCCTGCACGGGCGCAGCTGGCTCCGCGCGGGCATCGACGAGGACCCACTGCGAGACGCGTGGCGCCAGGCGGTCGAGTGGTTCGGGCCGCCCGACGGCGACGTGGCGGAGCTGCACCGGCAGGGTGCGCTCTCGATGGGGCCGGGCGGCCTGCTGGCGCGGCTGGAGGAGCGGCTGGAGACCACCGCGCCGCCCGCGACGATCGACTGGTCGGGCTGGGACCCGGCCCGCCGGCGGGGAGCGGCGGGCCTGATGGATCCGCGCACGTTCGCGATGCTGCGCGGCCTCGAGGAGCGACGGTTCTATCCGGCAGGAGCCTGACGATCAGCCGCGATCCGCGCCCACCTGTCCGCGCTGCGGCGCGCGGGACGCGCTGGTGATCTCCCTGTTCGGGACGCAGGCGATGACCCTGCAGTACCGCTGCAGGCGCTGCGGCGAGGTCTTCGAGGCCGTGAAGTACGAGGAGGACGAGCGGTGACATCCACCCTCCCGGTCGAGTGGGCCGAGGCCAACCCCCGCTCCCGCGCGCTGCACGAGCGTGCCCGCCGGGTCATCCCGGGCGGCATCACGCACGACGTTCGGAGGTCCGACCCCTTCCCGGTCGCGATCGTCGCGGCGAGCGGCAGCCACAAGACCGACGCGGACGGCCACGATCTGGTCTGCTACGTGATGGGCCACGGCGCGCTGCTGCTGGGCCACGCTCCCGCCCCCGTCGCGGAGGCCATCGAGCGCCGCGCCGGAGGGTTCCTCCACGCCGGGTCCTCCCACGAGGCGGAGGTGGAGTGGGCCGAGCGGGTCTGCCGCCTGGTGCCCTCGGCGGAGCTCGTGCACTTCACCAGCAGCGGCACCGAGGCCACGATGCTCGCCCTCCAGGTGGCCGGGGGGTTCACCGGTCGCGACCGCGTGGTCAGGATCGAGGGGCACTTCCACGGCTGGCACGACGTGGCATCTGTCGGCGCCGAGGCCCCCTTCCGGGACGTCCATGTGCCCGGCGTGCCCCAGGTGCTGGGACAGGTGGTCACTGTCGTCCCGCCGGATGCGGCAGCCGTCGAGGCCGCGCTCTCCGCTCGCGACGCGGCCGCCCTGATCCTGGAGCCCACCGGGGCCAGCTTCGGCGCCGTCCCCCTCCCCGCGGGCTTCCTGCGCGACGTCCGGGACCTCACCCGCGCGACCGGCACCGTCCTCGTCTTCGACGAGGTGGTCAGCGGCTTCCGCTGGTCGCCCGGCGGCGTCCAGCAGGCCGCCGGGGTGACCCCAGACCTGACCACCCTGGCCAAGATCCTGGGCGGAGGCATGCCCGCGGGCGCCGTGGCCGGGGCGGCGGCCGTCATGGAGGTGCTGGCCTTCCGGCCCGGCGGCGGCGTCAAGGTCAAGCACCCGGGCACGCACAACGCCCACCCGCTGTCGGCAGCGGCCGGGGTCGCCACGCTGGACCTGGTGGCCGACGGCTCCGCGCAGTCGCGCGCCGAAGAGACCGCCGACTGGCTCCGCCGCGAGCTCAACGCGGTGCTCGCACGTGTCGGCGTCACCGGCTACGTCCACGGCGGGAGCTCCTCCTTCCACGTCGTCCTCGGGAGCGAGCGTCCGGCCGGCGACCCGTCCGAGTGGGTCGGCCGCCTGGGGACGGCCGCGCTCAGGCACGGCACGGAGGGCGATCTGCTCAGCGCCCTTCAGGCCGGGATGCTGCTCCGTGGCGTGCACATGTTCCAGGGCCGCGGATTCGTCAGCACCGCCCACACTGACGCGGACGTCGACCGCACCGCGGACGCATTCGAGGCCACCCTGCGGCGAATGAGATCCGAGGGCCTGGTCTAGGAGCGCGGCCGAACCCCGAGCCGTCAGGCGCCACTGGGCGAAGGGCAGTCGGCGACCGCCGAACGGATGCGGTCGAACAGCTCGTCGGGCTCGGCGTCCTTCATCAGGTAGCCTATCGCGCCGGCATCGAGCGACTCGAGGATCCGGTCCTGGTCGGCGACCGAGGTGAGGACCAGCACGCGAGTCGCGGGGTTCTGGGCCAGGAGCGCCCTGGTGGCCTGGATGCCGTCCACACCCGGCATCGAGATGTCCATGAGGACGACGTCCGGGCGCCGCTGGGCCACCAGCGGGAGGGCGCTGGAGCCGTCCGCCGCGCTGCCGACGACCCTGATGTCGTCGGTGAGCGAGAGCAGCTGCTCCAGCCCGGCTCTCACCAGCCGGTGATCGTCAACCACGACCACCGTGATCAACTGGCCGGCAGCTCCAGGTGCACCTCCGTGCCGCAGCCGGCCTTTGACGAGACATCGAACGTCCCGCCCGCGTCGCGGGCCAGGTCGCGAAGGAGCCGCAGGCCGAGGTGGCCGGCCGCGGGCTGGTTGAGCCCGGAGGCATCGAAGCCGCGCCCGTCGTCGCGGACGTGGAGCGACACCCGCCCGCCGTCGGTGCCCACGCGCACCTCCACCGAGCGTGCGTGCGCGTGCGCTGCGACGTTGCGCAGCGTCTCCCTGGCCACCCGGAAGATCAGCCGCTCGGTCTCCGCAGCCAGCCGCAGGTCGGGCTCGACGCTCAGCGACGTGGAGATCCCACGCACGGCGAAGGGGTCGAGGAGGTCCTGCAGCGCCACTCCCAGGCCCTGGTCGTGCAGGCTGTTGGGGTAGATGTCCACGAAGAGCGTCCGCAGCTGGCGCACGCTCTTCCGTGTCTCGGCCGCCGCCTCGTCCAGCGTTCGGGCGGCGGCGGCCTGGCCCTCCCGGCCGAGCTGCCTGGACGCCACCTCCAGCGACAGGGAGACGGCTGTGAGGTCCTGGACCGTGCCGTCGTGCAGGTCCCGCGCGATCCGGCGCCGCTCCACCTCCGCCGCGTCCACCGCCCGCTCGAGGAGCCGTTCCCGGTCGTGCTGCCCCTCCCGGACCCTCCTGGCGAGAGACCAGGCCAGGCTGAGCTGCACGAGCTCCATCAGGACGAGGGTGCCGAGCACGGCGGGCACGAACCTGAGCATGATCTGCCGGCCGGTCGCCTGGACGACGTCGAAGCGCAGATAGTTCTCGTACAGCACGGTCGTGCCGGCCGGGGAGCGGAGCGGGATGTACACCTCGAGGAGCTCGCGGTCGCGATGGTTGGCCTCGTACTGGTTCTCGGGCCGGCTCAGGTCAGTGAGGTTCGCGACCACCTGTCCCGTCTTGAGGGCCGTGTACTGATCGCTCTCCAGCGCGAACGAGCGGCCGATCAGGCGCGGCTCGTCCGAGTACACGATCTGGCCGCCGGTCGTCCAGAGCTTGACCCGGACCACCGAGCCCTGGATCACGCTCTGGCGGACGATCTGGTCGAACTGGGCCCTCGCCGGCGCGCTGCCGCCCAGCAGGGCGTCCGAGAGGTTGGGCTGGATGATGTCCCGAGCGACCAGCTTGGTGAACTGGCGGGCGTTGCTGATCGCCTCCGACGTGCCGGTCTGAGAAAGGATCACGGTCAGGATCGTCGAGAGCACCACCAGGGCCGCCACCCCTGCCAGCGCGAACTGGACCAGGGGCTTGGCGAGCGTGCCCGCGAAGATGCCGAGCCCCCGACGCCCCCGCCTGTCAAGCCCCAGCATGCCGCCAGCATTCTGCCACGTCCCCGGATTCGGTCCCGCGCAGAGTGCGAATGCCCCCCGGCGCGGCGCTGGAAGCCGGGCCGGTCAGTCCCCTTCGTCCTCCTCCGCGCCCCGGCGGCGGAGGATCGCAAGCGGTACGCCTGCCAGCACCACGACCAGGATGGCCAGCGCCACGATGATCGGCAGGAGCTGGCCGCCGCCCAGCCTGGCGCCCTGCGCCGTCTGAGCCGCGTTGGCCGGATAGGCGCCGGCGAAGCAGCCCAGTGACGTCGAACGGGCCGCGATGTAGAAGGGCTGCGCCGAGCCCGTGTTGCCGATCTTCTGCCACGGCCCGTCGCCCTGGTACTCATACACGTCGCCGGGCGCCGGCACCTGGGCCGAGAACTGGAGCGTGACCAGCACCTCCTGGCCCGCAGCCAGCGGTGAGGTGCTGGTGATGCAGTAGACGTTGGTGGCCAGATGGAGGTTCCCAGGGTCCGGGAACTGCGCCGGGAGACCGATCGAGATCGTCACGGGAGAGCGGTCCGGAGGCACGGTGAACGCGCCGGCGACGAACGAGATCGCGGCCTGGCCGTCCTGCGTGAAGATGCTGCCCGGGTCCACTTTGCCGTCGGCGCCAACCCGCACGGTGCTCTTGCCGCTTAGGGGCGGCTGGTTGTTCGAGCGGAACTGCGGCGGCGGCGACGTCCACCGGTACGGCGAGGGCGGGGCGAAGCCGTCGTAGAAGCCGGGGGCGACCGCCCACGCGGCCAGCGCGTAGGCCAGAGCGGCGAGCGTGAGCACCGCGGCGCGGCGCCGGGACAGGTGGCGGGTCACAGTGCCAGGTCCGCCAGCACGTGGCCCACGAGGGGCCCCACGAGGTCGTTCGCCGCCCAGCGCCAGGCCGCCAGCAGGAGCCCGGCCGCGGCGACCGCAGGCAGGAACGCGGGCGGGTGCGAGAGCGCGTGGGCGAGCGTCCACGCAGCGGTGCTGCCGGCGACGGCGGCAGCCGATCCGAAGCCCTGCTGGAGCTCGGAGAAGAGCACGCCGCGGTAGGCGACCTCCTCGCCCACGCTGACCGCGACGGCGGCGACGCCCAGCTCCGGCCCGATCACGGGCCCCACTCCCCAGCGGACCGCCGCCGGCAGCAGCAGGACGCCCGCGAGCGCGAGGCCGCCGACCAGCCTCTCCGCCAGCCGGGCCGTGCCCAGCCCCAGGTCGGCGGGGCGGCGGCCGATGCCCAGGAGGCACAGCGCCAGGCCGCCCGCCAGGAGCGTGAGCGCCGGCAGCAGGGGGCTGCGCAGCGCCAGCACGCGGGCCCATTCCAGCCCGATGGCGACGGTGGCCACGCCGGCCACGCGCAGCGCCGGGCCGGGAAAGGCGAGCGCGAATCTCACCCGACGAACGATAGCCCAGCCAGCTGTCCGACAAGGAGCGCGTTGAGCAGCACGATCGCCGCCACGGCGACCGTGGCCACGGCGGTGGTCAGGCCCCTGTTCGCCAGGTCGCCCATGAGCCCGCGGTCCCGGCAGAACAGGAGGAGAGGCAGGAGCGCGAACGGGATGCCGAACGACAGCACGACCTGGCTGAAGACCAGCGCCTGGGTGGCGTTCACCCCGATGCCCACCACGGCGAGGGCCGGGAGCATGGTCACGACCCGGCGGACCAGCACGGGGATCCGGCGTCGCACGAAGCCCTGCATGACGACCTGGCCCGCCATCGTCCCCACGGACGACGAGGAGAGCCCGGACGCCAGCAGGCCCATCCCGAAGAACAGGCCCGCGTGGTGGCCCAGCCGCTCCCCCAGGCCCCGCGCCGCGACGGTCAGGTCCTGCACGGGCGCCGAGCCGTCGCCGGAGAAGACCGCCGCAGCCGTCGCCAGCATGGCCAGGTTGATGAGGCCGGCGATGCCCATGGCGATCAGGACGTCCCAGAGCTCGAAACGGTAGATGCGGCGTCGGTCGCGAGTGCCGGCCGGCACGATGCGGTGCTGCGTCAGCGCGGAGTGCAGGTAGACCACGTGGGGCATCACCGTGGCGCCCAGGATCCCCGTGGCCGCCACCAGGCTCGGTCCGCCCGCGAAGTGGGGAACGAGCCCGGCGGCCAGCCCCGACGGCGAGGGCCGCGCCAGCACCACCTCGAACGCGAAGGCCACGACGATGGCGCCCACCAGGCCCGCGATCACCGCCTCCAGGCTTCGGAACCCGCGCGATTGCAGGGCCAGGATGCCGAACGTCGTCACGCCCACGATCAGGGCGGCCAGGAACAGCGGGGTCCCGAAGAGCAGGTTGAGCCCGAGGGCCGCACCCACGAACTCGGCCAGGTCGGTGGCCATCGCCACGACCTCCGCCTGCAGCCACAGCACCAGGTTCAGGCCTCGGGGCAGACGTGCTCGGCACACCTCCGCCAGGTTCATGCCGGTCGCGATGCCGAGCTTCGCGCTCATCGCCTGCACGAGCATCGCTGTCAGGTTGGCCAGCAGCACCACCCAGAGCAGCGTGTACCCGTACGCCGATCCGCTCGTGATGTTGGTCGCGAAGTTGCCGGGGTCCACGTAGGCCACGGCCGCGACGAACGCCGGGCCCAGGAACGGGAGCAGGGCGCGCAGCCCTCGAGCCTCGCCCCTGAGCGCCTGCTGAGCCGCCTCCAGCACGCGGCGCTCGCCCGGCAGCGCCCGACCGGCCGCCTCCCGGACGACGCCGCGCACGCTCATTCGACGAAGACCACCCTGGCCACACCCAGCGGGACGTGGCGGTACCGGCCCGCCACGCGCACCCCGATCGGCCCCTCGTACTCGCTCTGGTCGACCACGTCGACCTCGCTCCCCAGGCGCAGCCCGAGGCGCTCCAGGACCCGCAGCTTGCCGGGGTCGCGGTCCGAGACGCGGCGCACGCGCACCCGCTCGCCGGCCGTCACCTCCTCGAGGCTTCGGTAGTCCGTCTCCGCCACCTCGCCGCCCAGCGTCGGGATCGGGTCGCCGTGACAGTCGACCTCTGGCCGGCCCAGCGCCTCGAAGATGCGCTCCTCCATGCGCTCCGAGATGACGTGCTCGAGCTCCTCGGCCTCCTCGTGCACCTCGTCCCACCCGTAGCCCAGCTTGCGGGTCAGGTACATCTCCAGGAGCCGGTGGTGGCGGACTATCTCGAGCGCCAGCCGAACGCCCTCCGCCGTCAGGCTTGCGCCGCGGTAGCGATCGTGGGCGACCAGGCCCTGGCTGGCGAGCTTGCCGAGCATCTCGGTCGCCGAGGCGGCCGAGACACCGAGCCGGTCGGCGAGCTGCGACGTCCCGACGCTGCCGGCCTCGCCGCCCAGCTGGTAGAGCGACTTGAGGTAGTCCTCCTGCGAAGGAGTGAGCTTCCGGTGGGTGCGGACCTGCGGCGTCATCTTTAGGGTGCCCTAAATCTATCACATGGGCCTGCCTAGAGTACATCCCCATGGAACCCTTCAGGTGCTGTTCGACGATGCTCCGCCGCACGGCGGGCTACAGGCCGTCCCCCTGGCGGGGGAGCTGGCCCGCCAGGCCCGGAGGGGTCTCGCGCTAGTCGCTGATCCGGCTCGCGCCCGCTATTCGCTCAACCGGCCCGCGTCCGCGTAGACGTTGAGGCGGCCGTCCCTGACGAAGCCGGCCAGCGTCAGGCGGAAGCGCCGGGCGGTGGCGACCGCCAGGCTGCTAGGCGCCCCGACGGCGGCCACGATCGGGATGCCGGCGGCCACCGCCTTTTGCACGATCTCGTACCCGCCGCGCCCGCTGACCACCAGCACGTGGCCGGGGAGCGGCAGCCGCCCGTCGAGCAGCGCTCTCCCGACCACCTTATCGACCGCGTTGTGGCGGCCGATGTCCTCGCGGAGGGTCACCAGGGTGCCAGCTGCATCGAAGAGGCCGGCCGCATGGAGTCCGCCGGTCTGGTCGAAGAGCCGCTGCTCGGACCGCAGCCGCGCCGGCAGGCGGGACACCAGGTCGGGGTCCAGCCTGGGGCCGGGGGGAAGCGGGGCGAAGTCCAGCGCCAGCGCCTCGACCGTGGCCGCGCCGCAGACGCCGCAGGCCGAGGTGCTGAGAAAGGAGCGGCGGGCCGGCCGCCGGGCGCCAGGGCCCACGCGAACGTCGACCTGGTTCGACTCCAGGAGGTCCGCCCGCACGGGGAGCGCCGGCTCGTGCTCGCCGGACTCCGCGCTGACCAGCACCTCGCGCACCAGCCGGCGCTCGGAGACGACCCGCTCGGCCCAGAGCAGGCCCAGCGCCAGCTCGACGTCGTGGCCGGGAGTGCGCATCAGCACGCTGAGCGGCTCTCCGTCGAGGAGGACCTGGAGCGGCTCCTCCGCCGCCAGCCGGTCCTCCGCCTGCGACCACCCCGCCGCCGACCAGCGCCGGGTCACGACCTCGGGCGCCTGGGGGCGATGGCGGATCACCGGGCCACGGCCTCCGCCTGCGTCGCCTCTGCGGGCCGCTCCAGGTCCCTGCTCCGCACCTCGAACCCGCGCCACCAGGTGACGCGCGCCGCGGCCAGGCGCACCGCTGTGCCGCCCTCGGGAAGCTCGCGCCCGTAGCGGGCGGCCAGCGCCTCCCGCGCGCCTGGATCGGGCGCGAGACGACCCCGGAGGCAGCAACCCACCATCCTCGTCGCACGGAACTGGTGGTGGTTCTCGATGAGCAGGGCGCCGGGCAGCCCCCTTCCGGCCGGCCTCGGCCCATCCGCCGGAAGCCAGGCCAGCGCGTCGCGTCCTTCGATCGTCCAGGCAGCGCTGGTCAGCACCGGACGGCCGGCCACCGGCCAGCAGAGCTGGCCGGCCCGCTGTCGCGCCACCCTGAGGGCCACCTGCGCGGGAAGGCCCGGCACCCTCGCCGTCGCGGCCGGGGGCGCATCCAGCGGGGGGACGAGGCTCACGCGGTCGGGCACCATACGCAGCAGCACGCGGTTGTGCGGCCACCACTCGGCCGGGATCCTGGCCAGGTCCAGCACGTACCCGCCGATGAACGCCGCGTTCTTCAGCGTGTATCCGGCGAGGCTGAGGGCCAGCCGCGGGCCCAGGGCGAGCGCCCGGAGCTGGCTCGACGGGGAGCGCGGGTCGTACGCCTCGAGCATGCCCTGCAGGAGCACACCGTGAGACGACCTCCCGGCTGGCTGGGCCAGGAAGGCCGCCCGCGGGTCGCGGCGGGCGAGCGCCAGCTTGGCGGCGTGGCGGGACGTGGTCATCCAGAGGGCGCCGCCGCCGAAATGGAACGCCGCCGGGTTGACCAGGGGCAGGCGGCCGGCGACCGCCAGCATGCCGATGCGGGCCGCGGCGATCACCTCCCGCTGCTCCGGGTCCAGGCGCACGCACACAGGGTACGGGCGCGGGCGCGGCCACGCCGAGCTCAGCGGCTGCTCTCGTACTCCCAGGCGGCGTGCGAGATGTCGGCGAGAAGCGTCCACCCTGCCTCGCCGCCCCCGGCCTCGGTGCAGATGGCCAGCACGTAGTCGCCGTGTGGGCCGTTCCGCACCAGCGCCGCGTCGTTGACCTGAGCGTCGACGACGCCGACCTTGTGCACGACCGCGGCGGTCG
This sequence comes from Candidatus Dormiibacterota bacterium, assembly GCA_035263645.1. Classification (GTDB taxonomy): domain Bacteria; phylum Chloroflexota; class Dormibacteria; order Dormibacterales; family Dormibacteraceae; genus CF-161. Next base: position 12,178 of record DATFRD010000014.1, read on the forward strand.
CGGGGACGCCGGCCGGGATCCCTTCCTCGAAGGCCGTATGGGTGAGCTGCGGGTACAGCAGCTGCTGGGCGGCCCTGCCGCCGGCTCTTCCCGCATACTCGTCGGCCCAGAGCCGGGCCAGGTCGTTCGCTGTCGTGGTGTTGGGCACGAAGAAGGCCGACTCTCGGGCGCCGTGCGCGTGGGCATAGCTGTCGAGCGCGGCCCCGCCCCCCGCATACCGGACCAGGATGTGCGCCGCCGTGTTGTCCGAGTAGAGGCCGACCCGCATCTCGAGCTCGCCGCGGGTCAGGCAGGTGCCGTCCTGGTAGTCGTCGAACCAGCCGTCCTCCTCGTCCGAGTCCTGGTAGCAGAGGGAGTCCCGAGACCGCCACCTGCTCGCGGCCACGTTCTGGGCCTCCATCATCAGCAGGGGCAGCTTGTACGTGCTGGCGGCGACGAACGACCGGTCGCCGTCGTACGACCACGTACCTGGCGAGGGCCCGCCGAGCTCGATCAGCGTGACGCCCACGGCCGCGCCGCTGGCCTGGACGAGCTGTTCCACGTCGGCCTGCAACGGGTCGAAGCTGGGATGCGGCCCGGTCGGGCTCGTCGGGATCGCGGGCCGTACGTGACCTGCCACCACGGCCCCGACCCAGATCCCGGCGAACAGAAAAAGGGCGCCCGCCAGGATCGCCAGAATGCCCCCTTTCAGCACGGTCGCGTCATCGCGTTCTTCGCCGTGGGAGCTTACCCGAGCGGCCGCCGCGTCCGCAGAGACCGCCGGCCAGGGGTGCTGCCGCACCCCTCGCTCAGCCGGCCTCCGGCTCGGCCTCGAGGATCGCCTTCATGCGCTCCAGCGCTCGGGCGAGCCGGGCGCGCACCATGCCGTCGACCCGGCCGGCGACCAGGCCGCCGATGACGCCGCCGGGGGCCATGTAGCGGATGGTGAGCGTCACCTCGGTGCCGTCCGCGACCGGCCGGAAGCGCCAGTTTCCCGTCTGCGCGATCGCGCCAGACTCGGAGCGCCAGCCGATGGCGGCCGGCTCCTCCCAGGTGTCGAGCACGAGCACGCTCTCCAGGGGCAGCCCGAGCGCGTGCATGGCCACGTCGAACCGGGCCCCCTGCCCGGTGGAGCGTCCGAGCGGCAGCCATCGGCTGACCCCCTCCAGGACTGCAGGCACGTTGCGATGGTCGGCGACCCAGGCGAAGACCCGGGCAGGCTCGCGTGCGATCACGACTCGGGCGGAGAAGCGGCGCTCGGCCATGGTCGTCCATGATGGGTCCCATGTGGCGCACGCCGCCGGTCCGCCTGGAGGACCGCGTGCGAGCACCTGTCCCGCCACCCCCGGACCGGCTCCGGGACGCGTTCTTCGACCGCGTCAGCGGCCTGACGCTCGGCGCCGTCAGGGCCGAGCGATGGCGTCTTCGCCTCGGCCCCCTGACCCTCCTCGCGTTCGACGAGCCGGCGTTCGACGGCGCGGGCTGGGCGTGGCCGATCGCGGGCGGGCTGCTGGCCAGGAGCCCTGGCGGCGTGCTGAGGTTCGGCTGGCGGGACGGCCTGCTGGTGGGGGCGGTCGACGGCTACCGGCCCAGCCTGCCCCGTCCGCTGTACCGGCTGACCCAGGCGCACGTGCACCGACTCGTCACCCGCCGGTTCCTGCTCCTGCTGCGGGGCCGGACGCCGGCCCCCGGCGTGCCGGCTGGGCCGGCGCCACGCCTGGTCGCCGCGGCGGTAGACGTCGTGCTCTGCGCCGCCGCCACGGCGGCGCTCCGGCCGCGCCGCCGCCTACTCGCGTTCGGGGTGCTGGCCGCCGCGTACCACGTGGCGTGCTGGTCGATGGCCGGCCGCACGGCGGGCGGGCTGGTCGTCGGCCAGCGGCTGGTCTCCGTCGACGGCAGCCGGGTGACCCTGGGCCAGGCGCTGGTACGGCTGGTCGCGCTGCCGCTGGCCGCCCGCACGGGCCGGGCGATGCACGACGAGGCTGCCGGGACCGAGGTCGTGGACAGCTCCACCTTCGTGAGCCGTCCCGGCTAGCTGCCTTCTTGCGCCGGGTCTCCGCGCGAAACGGCAGCAAATCCAGGCGCCGGGCGGCCGGCGGGCCGCCGTAGCGGCCGTCACCGGGCACCCGCTGCAGCTCGGCCTCGTGGCCGGCGGCCTGGTCTTCTTCCGGCTGGAGGGCCCGCTCTGCATCCACGTCGGCGGCGGGCTCTTGCTCGTGGCCGGGGCGGCCGGCGTGCTCGCCGCCCGGCGCGCACGCGGCCCCGACCGCTACGCGGAGGGCGCGCCCCGGCGCTGACCGCCGGCCGCGGGCAGGGAGCCGGCCCTCACGGCCGCCTCCGCCGGGTTGGTGCCGCGGAGGAGCGGCAGGAGGACCACGAAACGGCTGCCCAGACCGGGCTGGCTCCACTCCAGCTCCAGGCGGCCCCCGTGGCGCAGGACCAGCTCGCGGGCGATGTACAGGCCCAGGCCGGTCCCCGGCACCATAGGGTGGTCCGGGTCCTCCAGCCGCGTGAAGCGCTCGAAGATCCTCTCCTCGAAGCCGGGGATCACGCCGCGGCCCTGGTCCTCGATCGTCATCCTGGCCTCGCGGGCGTCCGGCCGGGCCTCCAGCGCGATCCGCGCCCACGCCGGCAGGCCCTCCCGGCCGTAGACGAGAGCGTTGCCGACCAGGTGCTCGAGAATCCGGGCCAGGTGCTCGCGGTCGCCGTCGACCAGCACCGGGGTCGGGGGGAGGGCCAGCTCGGGGGGCGTCTCGAAGGTCCTGCCGACCTGCTCGGCGACGTCCCGTAAGTCGACCGGCAGCATGGTCGACTCCAGGCGGTCGGTCTCCAGCCTGGCCGCCAGCAGCAGGTCGTCGACGAGCCGCCGGAGCTCGGAGGCCTTCGCCTCGAGGATTGCGAGCGGGCGCTGCCACGGCTCGGGTGCCGCGCCGAACGCGCCCTCCCGCAGGATCGACAGGTAGCCGCTGATGACGGTCAGGGGCGTCCGCAGCTCGTGCGCGGCCATGTCCAGGAAGTCGGTCTTGACGCGGCTGGCCTCTTCGGTGCTGGCGTACAGGAACGAGTTGCGCAGCGCCAGGGCCGCCGGGCCGCCCAGCAGCATGAGCGTCTCCACCTCGTCGGCGCTGAACGGCTGTTCGCGCCGCCGGCCGAGCACCAGGAGGGCGATCACCTGGCCGCCATACAGCAGCGGCACGGTGACGGTGTGCAGGATGTCGCCCAGCGCTCTCCTCAGGCGGGTCGGCATCGGGCCCATGTCGTACGGGCCGCCCAGCGCCGGCGTCCGGCTGGCGACCGCCTCGCGGACGAGCTCCTGGGCGCCGGTCGCGTGCCGGTGGCCGATGCCGCCCTCGTAGCCGCTGACGTCGTAGGTGTCGACCGTGACCACCTCGCCGTCCTCGCCGCCCTCCAGCCGGAGCAGCGTGCACCGGTCGGCTGCCGTGGCCACGGCCGCCCGCCGCACAAGCCGGCGCACGACCTCGCTCACGTCGAGCGACCGGGCCAGGTCGAGGGCCACGTCCACGGCGAGCTGCAGCCGAGCCATCGCGCGCTCGGTCGTGGCCCGCAGCTCGGCCCGCTGCAGCGACAGGCTGACCAGGGCGCCGAAGTCGTCGAGCAGCCGGCGCTCGGCGGGGCTGAAGGGTCGCTCCTCCGTGCGGAAGAACGTGATGGCGCCCAGGGATCGCCGGCCGTCGGGCAGAGGGTCGCGCGTGCTCATGGGGGCCCCGCGCATCGTGTGCACGCCGGCTGCCGCGAAGATGTCGTTGTTGGAGCTGGCTGCCGCCCGGTCCATGTCCGTGCGCTCGATCACGCGGTTCTCGGCCAGCGCGGTGCCCAGCACCGTCCCGTCTCGGACGAACGAGCGGCCGACCAGGCTCTCGGCGAAGGGACCCGCCCCGGCCAGGCAGTAGAAGATCTCCTGCCTCGTCGCGGGAACGACGGCGATCAGGCATGAGATGCCCGGCAGCAGGCGCCGGCCCTGCTCTGCCAGGCCCTGGGCCAGCGGCTCGAGCCGGCCTCCACGCTCCAGGTCTGCGCCCGTCGCCTCGACCATACCCCGGAACGCTGCGCCCAGCCGCTCGTCCACGATCAGGCTCTCCGGGCTGACCGCGTCGTCGGCGCCCGGCCCGATCCACGGGGTCAGGTCCTTCACGAGCAGCACGACGCCGGCGAGCTCGCCCTCGGGGCCCTTCAGCGGCGTGGCCGTGACCGTGGCCGGGAAGGTGGCACCCTGACGGTGGCGGAGCGTCAGCCGGCGCTCGCGACCCGCCAGCAGGGTGTCGAGCCGGATGCCGATCTCCGGCAGCGCGCCGCCCAGCACCTCCTCCGCGGCGAACCCCAGCAGCCGTTCCGCGGCGGGCGTCCAGACGACGACGCCGCGATCGCGCTCGACTGCGATCACGGGGTCGCCCAGAGCCTCCAGGATCTCGGCCGCCAGGCTCATTCCGCCGCAGCCATCCTGGGCAGCCGGAGGGAGAAGCGGCTGCCCTGGCCGGGGACGCTCACGTCGAGCTCCAGCCGGCCGCCGTGCCGCGCCGCCAGCTGGCGGCTGATATAGAGACCCAGCCCGGTGCCCGGGGCCCCGCCCGAACCCTTGTCGCCCCGCACGAAGCGCTCGAAGATCCGCTCCCGGAGGTCCGGCGGCACGCCCCGGCCGCGGTCCTCCACGCTGACGACCGCGAAGCCGTCCTCGGAGTCCGCCGAGAGCCTGACCCACGCGGGCTGGCCGGACCGGCGGTAGGTCAGCGCGTTGTTCACCAGGTTGTCCAGCACCCTGGCCACGTGCTCGGGGTCCGCGCTCACGACCAGCGGCTCCGGCGTGATGTCGACCTCCATCTGGCCACCCAGGAGCTGGACCCGCGGCTCGGCACGCCGGGCCGCCTCCTGCACCGCGATCCCGAGGTCGAGCCGCATCGGGTGCGCGGGGAGGCGGCCCGCCTCCAGGCGCGACGTGAACAGCAGGTCGTCCACCAGGCCGCTCAGCTCCTCGGCCTTGGCGGCCAGGAGCCCGATCGGCTGCTGGAGGCGCTCCGGCGCCTCGCCCAGGCTGCCGTCGCCGAGCATCTCCAGGTAGCCCTTGATCACCGTCAGCGGGGTGCGCAGCTCGTGGCCGGCCATGTTCAGGAAGTCGCTCCGGGCCCGGTTTGCCTCCTGCGCGTCGGCGAAGAGCCTGGCGTTGCGGAGCGCCAGCACGGCGACGTTGCCCACCAGCTGGAGGGTCAGCGTGTCCTCTCGATGGAACTGCTGGTCCCGGAGCCGGCTGACCAGGAGCACCGCGTTGACCGTGCCCCCGAGCACGAGCGGCAGCGTCAGCGTGTGGCGCGGGCCGGACTGGCCCCACTCGGAGACCGCCTGCAGGCCTGGCACACGGTAGGTGCCGCTCATCTGGGGCTGCCGGTCGTGCAGGGCCCTGAGGACCACCGGCTCGTCACCGGACAGCAGGTCGGAAACCGGGAACCGGGCCCCGGCCGGGGCGGGGCGGGCGGTGCCGGTGCGATCGAACGCGTTCACCACCACTGCCTCCGAGCCCTCGATGTTCAGCAGGGCCACCCGCTCGGCGTCGACGGCCGCCGCGGCCCTCCTGACCAGCCGGCCGATCACCTCGTCCGGCTCCAGGGTCACGGCAAGCTCCACGGCGACGTCCACCCCGGCGCGCATCCGCTCGGCGGCCTCGCTCGCGCTGCGCAGCAGCTCCGCCCGCTGCAGCGCCAGGCTGACGAGCCGGGCGAACTCGCGCATGAGCCGTCGTTCGTACGGCGTGAAGTAGGCGCACGTGGGCCGGAAGAACCCGAGGATGCCCAGCGCCTGCCTGCCGTCGGGCAGCGGCCGCGCGCTGAGCAGCGAGACCAGCCGGCCGGAGAGCATGCCGCTGCCGGCCAGCATCGGGCTGCCGACCTCTCGCAGGCGGGTCGTCTCCAGCGAGCGCCCCTCCTGCAGCGCCTGACCGAGGACGGTCCCGGAGCGCGGCCACTCCCGGCCCACCTGCCGCTCCGCCCAGGGCCCGGCGCCGGCCAGGATGCTGAAGCGGTCCTGGCGCTCCCGCGGCACGACGGCCAGCAGGCACTCCGCCGCTGGCAGCAGGCGCCGTGCCTGGCCGACCAGCATGCGGGCCAGGGCCTCCGAGGCGTCCATCGCGCTCGGGTCCTGACCGGCTCGCTCGACCAGGTCGTGCACGACCGCTCCCAGCGTGCGGTGCCACTGCCGGCGGGGCCGGCCGGCCCGTTCCACGGGATCCAGCCAGCCGCCCATCGGCCGCACCAGGGCGACGTTGCCGACCGCCGCGCCGCGCTGGTCACGGATGGGCGTCGATGTGACCGCGATCAGCGCCCCGTCGCCGCGCAGGCGCTGAACGGCCTCCATCCGGTCCGCGCCGCCCAGGGTGGTGACCTCGACCAGGTCGTTGTGGAGCAGCCCGGGGAACACGGAGATGATCGGCTGGCCAACGACCTGCTGCGCGGATGCTTTGAAGAGCCGTTCCGCTGCGCCGGCCCAGCACACGACGCGGCCGTCAGCGTCGACGGCGATCACCGCGTCGCCGACGGCGGCGAGCACCCGGGCGGCCAGGTCGGCGGGGATCCGGCTCCTCGTCGTCACCCCACCTGTCGCACCAGCCTGGCGAACTCGGCCGGCAGCTCGGTGACGCGCAGGCCGCAGGCGGCGTACAGGGCGTTCGTCACGGCTGCCGGCCCGGGCACGGCCGGCGGCTCTCCGACCCCCTTGGCCCCGAACGGGCCGAGCGGCGAGGGGATCTCCAGCAGCTCGACCGCGATCTCCGGGATCTGGTCGATCGTGGGCAGCCCGTAGTCGACGAAGCTCCCCGTCCGGAGCTGTCCCGCCGCGTCCCAGGCCAGCTCCTCGCCGAGCGCTCGGCCCAGGCCCTGGACGGCCCCGCCATGGACCTGGCCCGCGACCTCGGGCGGATTGAGGGCGTGGCCCACGTCCTGGACGGCGGCGTAGCCGGTCAGGCGCCACCCCCCGGTGTCGGGATCGACGCGCACGCGCGCCAGGTGGACGGTGAACATCGGCGACTGCCTGGTGTTGACGGTGCGGCCCTGGCCGTGGACGGGCGGGTAGCGGCCGGCGAACTGGGCCCCCAGCTCCGCCAGCTGCCCGATGCCCCGCGCCCGGCCGGGGACGCCGACGACCGTGACCCGGCCGTCCTCGATCACCAGGTCCTCGACGGCCGCCTCCAGCTCCTCCGCCGCGATCTCCAGGAGCTGCCGGCGGGCCTCGGCCGCGGCCTGCTGGACGGCGGGGCCGACGCTGTAGATGATCTTGCTGCCGCCGGCCATGCCCGCGTACGGCGCGTTGGAGGTGTCGCCTGTCTCCACCCTGACCCGGTCCAGCGGCACCCCGAACGTCTCGGCCGCGATCATGGCCAGGGTCGTGTCGGTGCCGCTGATGTCGACCGAGCCGAGCTGGAGCAGCAGGCTGCCGTCGGACTCGACCCGGCAGCCGGCGGCGGCCGGCTCCCGGCCCCCGCCCCAGCCGCCGACAGCCAGGCCGACGCCCTCGCCGTCGCCGACCGGGTCGCGGTAGAGGGGATGGCGGGCGGCCGCCTCCAGGCACTCGACGAGCCCGATGCGGGGCCAGGGCTGGCCGTCGGGCCGCCGGTCCCCCTCCCTGGCCGCGTTGCGCTGCCGGAGCTCCAGCCGCCCCACGCCCACGGCCTCCGCGAGCTCGTCCACAGCCGACTCCAGCGCGAAGTAGCACTGGGGTGCGCCGGGCGCCCGATAGGCGGCGACGGGCGTCTTGTTGGTCGCCACGTCGAGCGCGTCGATCTCGTACGCGGCCAGCCGGTAGGTCCCGGCCAGGAACAGGCCGGCCAGGCCCGCGATGCCACCGTGGCCCGCGCCGTTGTCGAACAGGACCCGGGCTCGGAGCCCGGTCAGGTCGCCCGCCGCGCTGGCGCCGACCTCCAGGTCGACCAGGACGCCGGGCCCGCCCCTGCCCATCGCGAACTCCTCGGTCCTGGTCAGAACGAGCTGGACCGGCCGGTCGACCATGCGCGCCAGCAGCGCCACGAGCGGCTCGATCAGGCAGACCTTGCCGCCGAAGCCGCCGCCGACCGGCATCGGCACCACGCGGACCCGGCTCACCGGCACGCCCAGCTGCGCGGCCACGGTCTTGCGGGTCAGGAAGGTGCCCTGGGTCGGCGTCCAGAGCGTGAGCTCACCGTCCGGCTCGGGCCGGGCGATCGCCAGGTGCGGTTCGATGAACCCCTGGTGGACCGCAGGGATGGAGTAGCGCCTGCGCACTACCGCGGCGCTCGCCCGCAGCGCCGTCTCCACGTCCCCCTCCGCGAATCGAACCTGGGCGGTCACGTTGGGCGGGCGGACCGAGGCCGCCTCGCCGCCACCGCTCACGCCGTGGGCGCCCGCGTCGTCGAGGCCGGCGTGGCCGCGGTCGAGCACCCGCGGCGCGTCCGGAGCCAGCGCCGCGTCCGGGTCGACTACCGCGGGCAGCATCTCGTACTCCAGGTCCACCAGCTCGATCGCGTCGGCGGCCAGGGCCTCGGTCTCCGCGACGACCGCCACCACCGGCTGCCCGGCGAAGAAGACCCGCTCGCGCGCCAGCGGCTGCTCCGGGCCGGCCAGGCCCAGGTCCGGCAGGTCGGCACCGGCGACGGCGGCGATGACGCCGGGCGCCCGGCGCGCCGCCTCGAGGTCGACCCGGGCGATCCGCGCGGAGGAGACCGGGCTGAGCAGCAGGCGCGCGTGGGCGAGGCCGTGCAGCCGAACGTCGGCGGTGAAGCGGGTGGCGCCGGTCACCTTGGGCCCCCCTTCGAGTCGTCGCTGGGAAACGCCGATCACTGGCATGCCAGCATCATATGGATCATGGGGCCGATGGCCGCATGCCGGCCGGTATCGGGATCTCGTCCAGGGGTACGGCCAGGTTTCCGGCCGCACCTTTAAGATCGCGGCGTGAAGATCACCACGCCAGGCGATGCCGTCCAGGGAGGGCCGATGGACCCCTCCCACTTCACCGGGCCGGCCAGCGCCCTGCCCGTCCTCGAGACGGCCGAGCCGAGCCCCGTGCGGGTCATCGTCGTCCGCTTCGAGGCCGGCACCCGCAACCACTGGCACCGCCACGCCGGCGGCCAGGTTCTGCACGTGGTCGAGGGCGAGGGCTACGTCCAGGGTCGCGGCGAGGCGGCCCGCCGGATCGGCGTCGGCGACACCGTGTCGACGGCGCCCGGCGAGGAGCACTGGCACGGCGCCGGACCGAGCGGCCCCATGGCCCACGTGGCGGTCAGCATCGGCGCCACCACCTGGCTGGAGTCGTCCGAGCACGAGCCGACCTGAAGTCAGGGCCCCTCCACCCTCGCGGCGGAGGCTGGGTGGGGAGGACGGCCGACTCGGATCCCCCCACCGGCCCTGGCGGGGGAAGGGCTAACAGGAGGGGGAGGGGCCAGAAATGAGGGAGGGGCTGACAAATAGGGGCGGGGCGGCTGGGGCCGGCTCCCGCTAGACTCCCAACCGGGCATGGCTGACCGATGGGGGTGACGGTTGTAGGTTTGCCGTGAGGGGTTCATGAGCGGGCGCCAGGTGCTGGGCGGTGCTGCGATCCTGGTCGTGCTGGCGGCCGTGCTCTGGTACGTGGTCGTGGCCCCGCGGAGCGGCGCCGGAGTGGCGCCTGGCGGCCACGTCCGTGTCGCGCTCGACGCGACCGCGGTCGGCACCGGCTCCTGGGAGCGGTACGTGATCGACGTCCGGAACCTGGCCGACGGAACGTTCTCCGGCGACGTGTTCCTGCTCGACCAGGGCCAGCAGAACGACCAGTCGCCGGCCGCGGCTGCCTCCCCGATCCGGGGCAGCCTGCAGCTCCCCGCCGTGCCGTCGGTCCCCACCGAGTCCGCGTACCGGCTCCACGTGACCGTCCCGAGCCGCACGGCCCGACAGCTCGCCGTGCTGGCCCCCGGCTTCTTCGACACCGTCGAGGCCGTCATGGGTGGATCGGTGCTGGACCAGGAGAACGTGGACCGGCCCGCCGTGCTGCCGGTGGCGGTGCTGAGCAACGTCGACACGCCGGCCAAGACGATCGCCGCTCTGCACTACGACCAGCTTGCGGCGCGTCCCGCCCAGTTCGACCGGGCCGTCGACTTCCCGAGCAGCGCCCTCGGCCTCGCCGGCTATGCCGCCATCGTGATCGACCGGTTCGACGCGGCGGCGCTCAGCCAGGCGCAGGTCCAGGCCCTGCGGGATTTCGTCGGCTTCGGCGGCACGCTGGTGCTGGCGGGCGGCGCCAGCTGGACGCGCACGATCGCCCCCCTGCCCGCGGACCTGCTCCCGGAGCGGCCGACCACGACCACGACGGTGTCGCTCGCTCCGGTGGCGGCCCTGTCCGGCGTCGGGGCGGATCCGCTGTCGACGCCGGCCGCGGCCGGCAGCCTGGGTCCGGGCGCCAGGACCGTGCTCGACGCCGGCGGCGCGCCGCTGGCCACGTCGCTGGCGTACGGCGAGGGGCAGGTGGTCGAGCTGGCCTGGGATCCGGCCGATCCTGGCCTGGCCGGCTCGCCCTACCCGGCCCTCGGCTGGAGCCAGGCCCTGGCCCGCGTGCTGGCCCAGCCGCCGAGCACTTCCCCGATGGCGACGACGGTGCTGGGCCCCGACCCCGCGTTCACGGCTCTGCTCCCCGCTGCCGACGACGCGCCGCTGCCACCCCTGTGGCTGATGACGGGGATCCTGCTCCTGTACGTGCTCGCCGCGGGCCCCGCCGCGTACCTGCTGGTAACCCGCCGGTTGGGGCGGCCCGGCCTCTTCTGGGCGGCGGTGCCGGCTGTCGCCGTCGTGGTCACCGGAGCCTTCTACCTCGTGGGCGGCTCGCTCCAGGGCGGGCTTCAGGACCACGAGATCCAGGTGCTGCGGGTCGGTCCCGACCATACCGTCAACGCCCTCGAATACCACCGGATCCTCTTCCTCCGCCGTGGCAACCACGTGGTCGCGCCCGCGGCTGGCTCGCTTGTGGCGCCGCTGACCCTAGAGACGTACCGGACGACCGGCTCCACGTGCGAACGATGCACCAGCCAGCTCGGCGGGCTGGCCCCGGGCACCGAGCACGCGCAGCCCGACCTGCCGCTGGTGAACGAGACCGGGGTGGTCTACGGCACGGTGCGGGTGGTCGCGTCCTCGACGCTGGGCCGTGCACCGGTCGGCCTCAGCGCGCAGCTGGCGGTGATCGGGGGGCGCATCCAGGGCTCGGTCGCGAACCTGGGTACCCAGCCCATCGGCGACCTGGAGCTGTTCGCGAGCGACGGCCAGACCCTGCACGAGGCCGTCCTGGCCCGCTACCTGCCGGCGGGGGCCAGGGTGAACGTGGATGCGCAGCTGGTCGGGGCCGACGCCACGGCCGGTCCGGCCACCGCCGAGTCGATCCTGCTTCGCTCGGTGGCAGCGCCGGCGCTGACCGGCCGCGGCGAGGCACAGCTCGTGGGGCTGACGGCGCCGCTGCCGAGCCGCCTCTCGGTGGACGGCGAGGCGCCGCCCCAGGCCGCCATCGGCGTCGTTCTGCAGGCCGTGCCCGTGGCGAGCGCGGACGGCAGCCTGCGCGAGCTGGAGCGGAAGTCGCTGGCCGGCGTCGCCGGCGGCCAGCAGGGTGGGTTCTCCGACGTGTACGACATCCAGGTGCCGGCCACCACGGCGCCGCTGACGCTCACCTGGAACGCGCAGTGGGCGACCTCGGTCGAGCTGTGGGACTGGACCAGCAGCACGTTCGTGGCGTTCCCGTCGCCGGCGAGCACCCCCCTCGGGCGTGCGGCGCTGCCGGCCCCCTACGTGCACGACGGCCTGCTCCGGGTCAGGATGCACGAGCCGCGGGTCAGCTGGGGCGGCGACCTCTGGGTGGACGTGGCGCAGTAAAGATGTAAGGGGGGCGGGCCCCCCCTTCCGGAACCCCCCCTTCAATCCGGGACGCCTGGGCACGTTCGGTGCACCCCTTCGGGGCTACCTGTGGCGTCGGCGGCAATGGGAAGACGGACTTGCACGCTCGGGCCGGGATCCCCAGAAGCCCGAAGGGCGGTGAGGGTGAGCCCTTGCTTACGCTGCTGTTGGTCTTTCCTCTGTGGTGGCAAACTGGAGTCGATGACCGCTTCCGGCGCCGCTCGCCCTCCCCTCCCCTACAACGAGCCCGTCCGCTCCTACGCGCCCGGCACGCCGGAGCGCGCGTCGCTCCAGGCCAGGCTGGCCCGCATGGCCACCGAACAGGTGCACATGCCGCTGGTCCTCGGCGGCCGGGACGTCCACAACGGCCGCACGGTGGACGCGGTGATGCCGCACCGCACGTCCCACGTCCTGGGCTCCGTCCAGTGGGCCGGCCCGGCCGACATCGAGCAAGCGATTGCCGCTGCGGCCGCCGCCTGGCCCGACTGGTCGCGTCTGCCCTGGACCGAGCGGGCAGCCGTCTTCCTGCGCTCGGCCGACCTGCTGGCCGGGCCGTGGCGCGACACGCTGAACGCGGCCACGATGCTCGGCCAGTCCAAGACTGCGCACCAGGCGGAGATCGACGCGGCGTGCGAGCTGTGCGACTTCCTCCGGTACAACGTGGCCTACGCCGCCCGGATCTTCGAGGAGCAGCCGGACTCGTCGCCGGGCGTCTGGAACCGGATGGAGTACCGGCCGCTCGAGGGCTTCGTCCTGGCCGTCACCCCGTTCAACTTCACCGCGATCGCCGGCAACCTGCCCGCCAGCGCGGCGCTCATGGGCTGCACGGTCGTGTGGAAGCCCTCGGAGTCCTCGCCCCTGTCCGCCCACTACCTGATGCGGCTGCTCCAGGCGGCCGGCCTGCCCGACGGCGTGATCAACCTGGTCCACGGCCCCGGACCCGAGCTGGTGCCCACGGCGCTCGCCCACCCCGGCCTGGCCGGCGTCCACTTCACGGGTTCAACGGCCGTCTTCCGCGGGATCTGGAGCCAGGTCGGCGAGAGCATCGGCTCCTACCGCAACTTCCCCCGTCTCGTGGGTGAGACCGGCGGCAAGGACTTCATCGTCGCCCACGCCTCGGCGGACGCTGACGGGCTGGTCACCGCGATCGTCCGCGGCTCGTTCGAGTACCAGGGCCAGAAGTGCTCGGCAGCCTCCCGGGCCTTCCTGCCGGAGAGCCTGTGGGCCGAGGTCAGGGACCGGCTGGCGGACGAGGTGGCCGCCATCCCCATGGGCGACGTGGCTGACTTCCGCAACTTCATGGGCGCGGTCATCAACCGGCGCTCCTTCGACCGCCAGGCCGAGGCGATCGCCGAGGCGCGGTCGCAGGCCGGGCACTCCATCCTCGCCGGCGGCGGCACGGACGACCGCGAGGGCTGGTTCGTCCAGCCGACCGTCGTGGTGACCGAAGACCCCACCTCCCGGCTCCTGCACGACGAGCTGTTCGGTCCCATCCTCACCGTGTTCGTCTACCCGGACGACCGGTATGAGGCCACGCTCGACCTGGTCGACCGCTCGGTGCCGTACGGGCTGACCGGCTCGGTGTTCGCCAGGGACCGGCTGGCCATCCAGGCCGCCCATGAGCACCTGCGCTACGCGGCCGGGAACTTCTACGTGAACGACAAGCCGACCGGGGCCGTCGTCGGCCAGCAGCCGTTCGGCGGCTCGCGCGCGTCCGGAACGAACGACAAGGCGGGCTCGATGTGGAACCTGGCCCGCTGGGTCAGCCCGCGGGCGATCAAGGAGACGCTGCTGCCCCCCACCGGCTACCGCTACCCGTTCATGGACTGAGGCCGGCCGGCGTGCGCCTCGTCCAGGGTTGCCTGAACGGCAGCCGGAGGCCCGGCGAACACCCCGGGCTGCCCGTCACCCCGGCGGAGCTGGCGCGCGATGCCCGGGAAACGGCGATCGCCGGCGCCTTCTCCGTGCACGTGCACCCCCGGCGCGCGGATGGGTCGGAGACACTCGACGCCGCCGACTGCGCCGCGGCGCTGAACGCGATCCGGGAGGCGTGTCCGGGCCTGCCCGTCGGCCTGTCGACAGGAGCCTGGATCGAGCCGGACCCCGGTCGGCGCCTGGACCTCATCCGGCGCTGGCAGGCGCCACCCGACTTCGTGTCGGTGAACATGCACGAGCCGGGTGCGGCCGCCCTCGTGCGCGACCTCGGGAGGCTCGGCATCGGCGTCGAGGCCGGGATCCCGACGGTGGCCGCCGCCCGCGAGTTCGTCGACCAGGACATGGCCGGGCTGTGCCTGCGCGTACTCGTCGAGCTGCCAGAGCCGGAGCTCGGCGCGGCGCTGGCGTCAGCCGCCGGGATCGACGCGGTGCTGGACGCGGCCGGTGTCAGGGTGCCGCGGCTGTATCACGGCGCCGACCTGGCTGCCTGGGCCGTGATCGAGGCGATGCTGGCCCGCGGCCGCGACGTGCGGGTCGGCCTGGAGGACGTGCTGGTGCTGGCGGATGGGCGAACCGCCGCCGGCAACGCCGACCTGGTGGCGGCGGCCGTCGCACTGGGCCGGGGGCTCAGGCAGTGAACAGGGTGGCCGCGCCTGCCACCAGGAGGACCGCGCTCCAGGCCAGGTCCAGGTTGAACCAGCTCCGCCGCAGCAGAGCCAAGCCCAGCTTCTCGTAGACGATCACCGAGACCGCCGCCATGGTGGTCAGCATGGCCGCCACGTGCACGGTGGCTGCGAGGGCCGCGGTGAGGCCGATCTCGCGCAGGTCGGCGTACCCGCCGGCGACGGGGATGCCGAGCAGGACCGGCGCCAGCATCAGCCCCGCGCCGTGCGCGGATGACATCAGGAACGACCAGGCAGCCAGGCCCACCACGCCCACCCGCATGCCGAACCCACGGGGATGCCGGCGCGGCCGCGCCAGCGTGTAGAGGCCGAAGCCGACCAGCGCCAGCGCGGCCACCAGGCGAACGGTGTGGGGCGGCACGAACGCCTCCGTGAGCGCGACTGTGACGACCACCAGGACGATGGAGAGCTCGTGGCCGACGGCGATGGGCAGGAGGGAGCCGAGCACCGCGCTGCGGCGTCCCTCCTGCAGGCCCCGGCCCACCGCGAACAGCCACCCCATCCCGGGGTTGACG
>DATFRD010000015.1:0-29758 GCA_035263645.1 Candidatus Dormiibacterota bacterium
CCGCGGTCAGCTGCCGCGCCTCGCCGCCGCCGGCGGGCGCCACGAACAGCTGGTCGCGGGCGCCGCGGCGGCCCAGGAACGCGATCGTCGAGCCGTCCTGGGACCACTCCGGCGAGTGATCGCGGACGGCGTCGGAGCGCAACTCCAGGGCCGGACCGCCGGGCTGGGTCGGGGCGACCAGCACGCGGCCCTGGTTCTGCCGCGCCTCGACGTCCGCCCAGTCCACCTGGTAGGCGACGCGGTCGCCCGACGGGCTGAGCCGGGCGTGGTCGACCCAGCGAAAGCGAGCGATGTCCTCGGGTTGGAGCGCAGGCAACACAGATCGCCATTTAACCGGATTGCGCCGCCTGCTTCCGGGGTCGGGGGCCGGCCGCCGCGGGTCGATCCGAACGTGCGGCCGCTACTCTGCCGCCGCCGGCGGTAGGCTCTGGGCCGGCGATGACGCACGACGGCTGGAAGCGAGGGGCGGTGGCCGGGATCATCGGGGGGCTGGCTGCGGTCGCCGCCATGTACGTCGCATCCCTCCTGACGGGACTCCGCGCCCTGCCCGACCTGCTGCAGCAGCCGGTCCTGGCGCTGATGCCCGGGCCGGTCTTCGGCTTCCTCATCGACAACCTCCAGCACGCCGGCAAGGTGATCGAGGAGGCAGGGCTGGTCGTGGCGATGGTGGCGGCGCTGGGCGCGCTGGGGGCGGTGGCCGGGGTGGTCGCAACGCGGACCGGGTTGTCGCGGGCCGGTCTGGTCGCCGCCGCAGCCGGCTGGCTGGTCGTCGCGCTGGTCGTGCTGCCGCTCGCCGGCCGGGGCCTGCTCGGGCTGGCGGACGGCGTCACTACCCCGGTGGTCTGGGCTCTTGTCTTCGTCGCCTACTGGCTGGCCTGGGACGCAGCCTGGGCCCGCGGGGAGAAGCCCTTCGACGCGGACCGCCGCCGCCTCGTGGCGGCCGTTCCCGCCGTGATCGGGCTGTCGAGCCTGGCCGTGATCGGCGTCCTCAAGGTACCGGGGTGGGTCCGGGCCATCGTGGCGCCGCCCGAGTCGGGGCTCACCGGGCCCGTGCCCGCCCTGACCCCGGTGCAGAACTTCTACCGGGTCTCCAAGAACTTCGAGGACCCGGTGGTGTCCGCGAACGGCTGGTCGCTGCGGGTGACCGGGCTGGTGCAGCGCCAGCTCAGCCTGAGCTATCGGGACCTGCGCGCGATCCCGGCCGTCACCCAGCTCATGACGCTCGAGTGCATCAGTAACGACGTGGGCGGGGAGCTGATGAGCACCGGCCGGTTCGCCGGCGTGCCGCTTCGCGACCTCCTCACGATGGCCGGACCGCACGGCGGAGCCGGCGCCGTCAACTTCCACGCTCGCGACGGATACACGGAGAGCCTGCCCCTGGCCACGGTGATGGCGGCACCTGACATCCTGGTCGTGCACGAGCTGGACGGTGCGCCGCTCCCGGATGCTCACGGCTTCCCGGCGCGGATGCTCGTCCCCGGCCACTACGGGATGAAGGGGCCCAAGTGGCTCGAGCAGGTCGACGTGGCCCAGTCCGAGGGAGGCGGCTTCTGGGAGGAGCAGGGCTGGGAGGCCGGCGCCGCCGTGCGCACGACGTCGCGCTTCGACACCCCGACGGACGGCGCGGTGCTGCGGTTGGGAACCGTGACCGTGGCCGGGGTGGCGTTCTCCGGCAACCGCGGCATCCAGTCGGTCGAGTGGAGCGCCGACGGGGGCCGGACCTGGGGCCCCGCAGAGCTGCAGCCACCCCTCGGCCCGCTGACGTGGGTGCTGTGGACCGCGGCCTGGCATCCGGCCGGCGAGGGCGAGCACACGCTGGTGGTCAGGGCGAGCGACGGCGGCGGCGCGGTTCAGAGCGCGGACCAGGCGCCGAGCTTCCCGAGCGGCGCCAGCGGCTACCACAGGATCCGCGTGTCCGTCGGCCGCTGACGGCGCGCGCCGCCCGGCACCGGCCGCCGGCGGGTTGGACCATGCTGTGTCGCGATGAAGGTGGTGGGTCTGACCGGCGGCATCGGCACGGGCAAGAGCACCGTGGCCGTCCTGCTGCGCGAGCGCGGCGCGACGGTGATCGACGCCGACGAGGCGACCCGTGCCGTCCAGGCGCCCGGCTCGGAGGGGCTGCGGCGGCTGGTCGAGGAGTTCGGCTCCGGCATCCTGACCGCCGGCGGCGAGCTGGACAGGGCCCGGCTGGCGGACATCGCCTTCCGGGACGCGGACGCCCGCGGCCGGCTGAACGGCATCGTCCATCCGCTCGTGCGGGAGTGGATGGCGGACCGCCAGCGGGAGGCGGCGGAGCGCGGCGACCCGGTGGTGGTGCTCGACATCCCGCTGCTCTTCGAGAGCCGGGGCGCGGCGGCCTTCCAGACGGTGGTCCTCGTCTACGCGCCCGAGGAGGTGGCGATCGCGCGGCTGGTCGAGCAGCGCGGCATGAGCGAGGAGCAGGCCCGGGCCCGGATCGCGGCCCAGATGCCCATCGAGGAGAAGCGCAGGCTGGCCACCCATGTCATCGAGAACACGGGGAGCCTGGCGGAGCTGAAGGCCCGCGTCGATGCGGTGTGGCGCGAGATCGCCGCTTCCCCGCGCAGCGTGTAACGTCGGGCCGTAGCTCCCAGGTGGATGACCGAATCGGAACCTGCCCGCAGGCCGCCGCTCAGGGTGCTGAACGGAGAGGCCTACGCGAACTGGGAGTCCGTCTACTCGGACAACGTGGTGGCGGTGTACCGCCTGGTCCACCTGCAGGTGGGCAACCGGGCCGACGCCGAGGACCTCACCGAGGAGGTGTTCATGGCCGCGCTACCGCGCCTCCGGCTGCCCGCGCCGGTCCGCAGCGTGCGGGCGTACCTGGCCGCGACCGTGCGGACGGTCACGGCCGACCACTGGCGCCGTCACTACGCGGCCCCGCCCTCGGTCTCCTTCGCGGACGGCATGGGCAGCGACCTCCTGGAGCCGGGGGAGGCCCTGCCGGCCAGCGACCGCGCAGCACGCGTCCTGGGACTCCTCCCCCACCGCTTTCGGGAGATCCTGGAGCTGCGCTTCCTGCGCGGCCTGTCGATCCGTCAGGCGGCTGACGAGATGGGCGTGACCACGGGCAACGCCCGCGTGCTCCAGCACCGTGCGCTGCGCCGCGCCGCCGAGCTGGCCGAGGAACTCGAGCCGTGAGGAGAGATCGCCTGGGCCGGTTCGTCGATCAGCTGCTGCGCAACCGTCGCCCGCGTCGCTTCCGCGCCTCCCCCGAGGAGCTGGGAGCAATGCGGGCTGCCGCAGCGCTGCGGGCGGCGAGACCCGGCGCCGACCTGCCCGACCCGGCATTCGTGGAGCAGCTCGGCCGACGGCTTCGCCAGGCGCTGGAGGCCGAGCCGGACCGCCGCTGGCTCTCCCGACGGCGCCTGCTCCTGGGCGCCGGCACCGCGGCGGCGGCGGCCGCCGCCGGCGGCGTGGCTGGAGTTGTGGGCGACCGGCTCGCCACCGGCCTCGTAAAGTCTCCCGAGCTCGTGCCCGCTGACGGCGCCTGGACCCCGGTGATGGCGGCCTCGGCGGTGCCTGCCGGCCGGGCGGTGCGCTTCTCGACGGGCGCGATCGAGGGCTTCGTGGTCAATCGCGGCGGCCGCCTGCAGGCGCTCTCCGCGGTGTGCACCCACCTCGGGTGCATCCTGCAGGAGGCCGCTGCCGGCCAACTCGTGTGCCCGTGCCACCGCACCGCGTTCTCCGCCGGCGGCGATGTCCTCTACCACGAGCTTTCGCACGCGCCTCCGCCGCTGCCGACGCTGCGCACCCGGGTGCGCGACGGGGTCGTCGAGGTCCTCGCCAGGTAGTTGCCAGGGGGCGGGCCTGGCCGGGCTCGCTCGTAACCCCCTCCGTAATTGGTGAGTGACAGCCGGGCCGCCGGCCCGGGCATTGCTGAGGAGGTGAAGATGACGCCGATCTGTCCACGCGCCGCGGCGGTGCTGGCCGGCGGCCTGGCCGGACTGGCCCTCGCGGCGTGCGGGGGCGCCCAGCCGGCCGCGAGCGCGGCGACTCCGGCCGCCGCCCGGTCCTCGCCCGCCGCGGTCGCGACCGCGACGGCCGGCCCCCAGGCCGCGCCCGTCGCGACGGCGTCCGTGGACATCGCCAGCTTCGCGTTCAGCCCGGCGGTCATCACGGTCAGGACCGGGGTGCCGGTGACCTGGACGAACCGGGACCAGGACGCGCACACCGTGGCCATCACGGGCGCCGCCGTGTCCACGCCCATGCAGGGCGGCGACACCTACACACACACGTTCAGCCAGCCGGGGACCTATTCGTATATCTGCACGATCCATCCGTACATGCACGGGATGGTCGTGGTCACCGCAGGGTAGGGGGGATTTCACATGGCACCGGACATCGACCGCCGCGGCTTTCTCAAATGCATGGCCTGGGCCGGCACCGGAGTCGTCTGGACCGTCGCCGGGGGCGTCCTCAGCGGCTGCCAGCTCGGAGCTCCAGCGCCCGCCGGACCCAGGACCAGGGATCTCTACTTCGTCCAGCTCAGCGACAGCCACATCGGCTTCAAGGGCCCGGCCAACCAGGACGTGACGAGCACGTTCCAGCTCGCGATCGACCAGGTCAACGCGCTGCCGTCGCGCCCGGCATTCGTCATGCACACGGGCGACCTCACCCACCTGTCCACCGCGGTCCAGTTCGACGCGGTCGCACAGATGATGGGGACGATCAAGTCGGGCGGCGTCTTCCAGGTGCCGGGGGAGCACGACGCCGTGACCGGCGACGACAAGGCGTACCTGGACGCCTTCGGCAAGGGCGCCTTCGGCAGGGCCGCCGCGGGCACGGGCTACTACAGCTTCGACCTGAACGGCGTGCACTTCCTGGCGCTCGTCAACGCCGTCGCCACGAAGGGGATGGGCCACCTCGGGCCAGACCAGCTGGACTGGATCCAGAAGGACCTGGCCGGCCTCTCCAGGGAGACCCCCATCGTCGTCTTTGCGCACGTGCCGCTGTTCGCCATGTACCCGACCTGGGGCTGGTCCACCGACGACGCGGTGCAGGCGTTGTCGATGATGAAGCGCTTCCCGGCTGTGACGTGCCTCAACGGACACGTGCACCAGGTGATGTCCAAGGTGGAGGGCAACGTCACGTTCCACACGGCCCGGGCGACGGCGTTCCCGCAGCCGATGCCGGGCGCGGCGCCCGCCCCGGGGCCGCTGACCGTCCCCTCCCAGCTGCTGCACCAGTCGCTGGGGATCCGCGAGGCCCGCTACGTCGCCGCGTCCGAGCGGGTGGCGGTGATCGACGACACGCTGAAGCCGTAGGCATTCCTCTCTTCGGCGGCGGGGTCTCGCCCACCCCGCCGCCCCTCCAACCGGCCAGTTGGCAAGCCGGCCGATCCGTGCGTTAATGGCTCCAGGCGCTGGTGCCGGACATGCGACATCCAGGGCGTACGGACGAGATCACGATCAGGGTTCCCGGCCCGTTCGCGGGCGTGGCAGACCTCGGCTTCAGCGCCCGCTACCCTGAGCAGTCGCTCCTCGAGCCGCTCCGGGACGTGCCACTCTGGATCGAGGGCCCGGCCGAGCCCATGCGCAGACTGTCCGCCCGACTCCGGATGCTGGCGACCCTGGTCACCTCTCCTCACGGCTGGACGCAGCCCGTCCCGCTGACCGAGGAGGTCGTGATCATTGCTTTCCAGGACCGATCCGGCAGCCCAGGCGTGCTGATCGACGCCGCCGGCGCCCTCGACTACGCGATGAACCTGATCCGGCCGGTCGTCTTCCCGTTCCTGCGCGACTGCGCCGAGGTGGCGCACCTGCGCCTGACCGACCGCATCGACATGACCGTCCGGCACGCCGGAGACCCCCTGGCCGAGCTGTCGCTCCGGTGGGACCAGATCGTGCCCGCGAACGGGCCGGACCTGCTCTCGGCGTAGGGCCACCGGACCCCCGACCGCCTCCGGCCCCTGGCGGGGCCACCTCCCCCCGAGGGTGGAGGGACCTCGTCATCAGGGGTCGTAGCCGAGGTTGGGGCTCAGCCAGCGCTCGACCTCCGGCACCGGCATCGCCTTGCGGCGCGCATAGTCCTCGACCTGGTCCCGATCCACCTTGCCGACGGTGAAGTAGCGCGCATCCGGATGGCCGAGGTACAGGCCGGCGACGGACGCCGCGGGCGTCATGGCGCACGTCTCGGTCAGACGGATGCCCACGTCGGCGGCGCCCAGAAGGTCGAACAGCGTCCGCTTCTCCGTGTGGTCCGGGCAGGCCGGATAGCCGAAGGCGGGTCGGATGCCGCGGTAGCGCTCCGCGATCAGCTGTTCGTTGTCGAGCCGGGGGCCGAGCTCGTACCACTCCCGCCGGGCGACCTCGTGCAGGTGCTCCGCGAACGCCTCAGCCAGCCGGTCCGCGAGGGCCTTGGCCATGATCGCCCGGTAGTCGTCGCGCTCGGCCTCGAACCGCGCGGCCAGCTCGTCGGCACCCAGCCCCGCTGTCACCGCGAAAGCGCCGATGTGGTCCCCCGCCGGCGCCACGAAGTCGGCCAGGGCCAGGTTGGGCCGCTCGTCCCCATGGTCGACCTGCTGGCGGAGCATCGGGAACCGGGCCCCGCACTCGAGCACCACATCGTCCCCCTCGGCCCGGGCCGGCCAGAAGCCATAGACCCCTCGCGCCCGGAGCAGGCCCCCGGCCTGAATCTCGTCCAGCAGCGCCTGCGCGTGCTCGTAGAGCTCGGTGGCGACCGGCCCCATCTCCGGGTGGCTCAGGATGGCCGGGAAGCGGCCGCGCAGCTCCCACGCGTGGAAGAAGAACGTCCAGTCGATGTACGGGCGCAGCGTGGCGACGTCCGGCTCGACCAGCCGAGCCCCGGTGAACGCCGGCCGCGCCAGGTCGTCGAACCGCGGGCGCGCGCGGTTCGCCCGCGCCGCCTGCAGCGTGAGCAGCGGGCGCCGGCCCCGGCCGGCGTGCTGCTCCCGGAGGCGCTCCTGCAGCGCGCGGTTCTCGTGGTCGAACTCGGGCCGCCGGGCCCTGTCCAGGAGCGCGGAGACCACGCCCACCACCCGGGACGCGTCGACGACGTGAACGGTCGGGCCGGAGTACTCGGGCGCGATGCGGATCGCTGCGTGCTGGCGTGACGTCGTGGCCCCGCCGATGAGCAGCGGGAGCCGGAGGCCCCGTCGCTCCATCTCGCGCGCCACGACCACCATCTCGTCCAGCGAGGGGGTGATCAGGCCGCTGAGCCCGACCGCGTCCGCTCCCGTCTCGGCGGCAGCGTCCAGGATCCGGTCGGCCGGCACCATCACGCCCAGGTCGACGACGTCGTAGCTGTTGCAGCCGAGCACCACGCCGACGATGTTCTTGCCGATGTCGTGCACGTCGCCCTTGACGGTCGCCATGACGATGCGGCCCCGCGCCCGGGCGCCGTCCTGCCGCTCGGCGGCCATGAACGGCTCCAGGTAGGCCACCGCCCGCTTCATGGCCCTGGCGCTCTTCACGACCTGGGGCAGGAACATCTTGCCGGCCCCGAACAGGTCGCCGACCACCTGCATGCCGGCCATGAGCGGCCCCTCGATCACGTCCAGCGGCCGGCCGAGCTCCCGCCGCGCCTCCTCCGCGTCCTCCTCGATGAAGTCCACCACCCCGTGCACGAGCGCATGCGTCAGGCGCTCCTGCACGCTGCCCTGGCGCCAGGACAGGTCGCGCTCGCGGCGCGTGCCCTGGCCCTGCACGGTGCGGGCGTGCTCGACCAGCCGCTCGGTGGCGTCCGGCCGGCGGTCGAAGACGACGTCCTCGACCAGCTCGAGCAGGTCGCGCGGGACGTCCTCGTACACGGCGAGCTGGCCCGCGTTCACGATCCCCATGTCCAGGCCGGCGCGGATGGCGTGATAGAGGAACGCCGAGTGCATTGCCTCCCGGATCCGGTCGCTGCCGCGGAACGCGAACGAGAGGTTCGAGATCCCGCCCGACACGCTGGCGCCGGGGCACCGACGCTTGATCTCGGGCAGGGCTTCGATGAACGTCCTCGCGTAGGTCGCATGCTCCTCGATGCCGGTCCCGACGGCCAGCACGTTGGGGTCCAGGATGACGTCTTCGGCCGGGAACCCGGCCTCCTCGGTCAGCAGCCGGAACGCCCGCTCGCAGACCTCGATCTTGCGCTCCGCGGTGTCCGCCTGGCCCCGTTCGTCGAACGCCATCACGACCACGGCGGCGCCCAGCGCCCGGACCCGGCGGGCCTGCTCCAGGAACGCCGCCTCGCCCTCCTTCAGGCTGAGCGAGTTCGCCACGCCCTTGCCCTGGACGCACTTGAGCCCGGCCTCCAGCACCTCGAACCGGGAGCTGTCCACGACGACGGGGAGCCGGGCCGCCTCGGGCTCCGTGGCGACCAGGTTCAGGAACCGCGTCATGGCCCGCTCGGAGTCCAGCAGGTCCGCGTCCATGTTGACGTCCAGGAGGTTGGCACCACCCCGCACCTGCTCCAGCGCCACCTCGAGCGCCCCCGCGAAGTCGTCCTTCTCGACCAGCCTGCGGAACCGGGCCGAGCCGGTGACGTTCGTGCGCTCGCCGATCATGACGAACGTGGTGTCCGGCCCGATCTCGAACGGCTCCAGCCCGCTGAAGCGCGGGCGCCGCGGCCGGACGGGCAGGCGGCGCGGCGGAAGGCCGGCGACGGCCCTGGCGATCAGCGCCGTGTGCTCCGGGCTGCTGCCGCAGCAGCTGCCGACGGCGTTCAGCAGGCCCGCCTCGGCGTACTCCCGGAGGACGGCAGTCATCTGCTCGGCCGGCTCGTCGTAGCCGCCGAGCGCGTTGGGCAGGCCCGCGTTCGGGTAGCAGAAAACCGGGACGGTCGCAACCCGGGCCAGGTCGGCCAGGTACGCGCGCATGTCTGCGGCACCGAGCGAGCAGTTGATGCCGACCGCCAGCGGCTCGGCGTGCTCCACGGACGTCCAGAAGGCCTCCACGGTCTGGCCGGACAGGTTCCGCCCGCTGCGATCCACGATCGAGACGGACACCACGAGCGGCAGGTCGGGCGCCACCTCACGGGCCGCGGCGATGGCCGCCTTGCCGTTCAGCGTGTCGAACACGGTCTCGACCAGCAGGAGGTCGACGCCGCCGTCACGGAGGCCGCGGGCCGCCTCGGCGTAGCCCTGCCGCAGCTCGTCGAACGTCACCTCGCGGTAGCTCGGGTCGTCGACGCGCGGCGACAGCGACAGCGTGACGTTGGTCGGCCCCAGCGAGCCGGCGACGAAGCGGTCCGGGAGGCGGGCGACCGCCCGCCGCGCGATCTCGGCTCCGGCCCGGTTGATCTCGTACGCGAGGCCCTCGAGCCCGTAGTCGGCCAGGGACACCGGGGTGGCGGTGAAGGTGTTGGTGGTGATGATCGCCGCCCCGGCCTCCAGGTAGGCCCGGTGCACGTCCTCGACGACGTCCGGCCGGCTGAGGCAGAGGACGTCGTTGTTGCCCTGGAGCGGCCGCGGGTGGTCGCGGAAGCGGTCGCCCCGGAAGTCGTCCTCCTGGAGGCGCCGGCGCTGGAGCATCGTCCCGATCGCCCCGTCCAGGACGAGGACCTGCCGCCCCAGCAGCCCGCGCAGGCGCGCGCCGGTCATGTGGTCACGGTAGCCGACCCGCCGCCGCAGCCGCCGGCCGGCGCCCCTACCCGCCGTCCTCGGGGCGCTGGCCGCCCGGCTCCGGCTCGCCCGGCCCCGGCTCGCCCGGGCGCGGGGAGAGCGGCCGGCCCCAGAGCTCCTCCTCCTCCAGGCGCAGCAGCTCCGCCCTCGCCTCCGCGTCCAGCCCGCTCGTGGCGGCCGCCCCAGGAGCGGGCAGGCCGGCCGCCGCCAGGCCCTGCAGGGCGGCGGCGCGCGCCCGCGCCTGCGCCACCTGCTCCTGCGCGCGCCGCACCGCGAGGGGCAGGTCCGGGTCCGCCGGGCCCAGCTCCGCGATCGCCTCGTGCGCCCGTGCCCGCGCCTCGGCCGCGGCGAGGGTGGCCTTCGCCGCCTCGGTCCGGATGCGCAGCTGCTGCACCTGGAGGTCGAGCCTCCTCGCCACCTCCGCCAGCCTGGCCTCCTCTGCGGCGAGGGCCGACCCCTGCGCCTCCAGCTGTGCCAGCTCCGCGCGCAGCATCGCCTGCCTGGCCGCTGCGTCCCTGGCAGCCACCTGCCGCCCCGCCTGCAGCGCCGCCCGCGCCTGCTGCTCCAGCCGGAGAGCGGCGACCGACACCTGGCGCGCCTGCAGCTCGATGCGCTTGCGGGCCGTGACCACGTCCGCCACGGCCCGCCGCACGCGCGCCTGGAGCTCCAGCTGCCGTGCGTACGCCAGGTCGAGTTCCTCGCGCGGATCCCCGGCCTGCCTCAGCACCCGCTCGGCGACGATCCCGAGCAGCACCTGGAAGCGCCGCCAGAGGGTCACACGCCCTCGGTCTCCGCCTTCGCGCTCCCGGCCCGGGACGCCGGCGCGGAGCCGTTGGGCTGCCCGCCCGGCTCGGCCAGCAGCCGGCGCGCGAGCTGGAGTCCCGCGACGCCCTGGCTCAGGGCCTGGGCGAGCGCGTCGGAGACGCCCTGGGCGCCGTTGAGCACGATCAGCTGGTCGATGTCGCCGAACGGCTTGGCGGCCGCCTCCACGATCTCTGGCCACCTCTCCGCCAGCTGCTGCCCGATGACGGCTTCCTGGTTCCCCGCCAGGGCCTCGGCGCGAGCCTTGATCGCGTCCGCCTCGGCGGTGCCGCGGGCCCGGATGGCCTCGCCGTCGGCCCGGCCCCTGGCCTGGGTGGCGCTGGCCTCGGCCTCGCCCAGCATCCGGGTCTGGGTGGACGCCGCCTCCGCCTCCAGCTTCACGCGCTCGGCCTGCGCCCCGGCCGCCAGCTTGACCCGTGCCGCGTCCGCGGAGGCCTGGAGCTCGACCTCCCGCGCCCGTGCCTCGGCCTCGTGGATGTGCGCCTCGCGGGCGGCGCGCGCCAGGGTCACCTGCTCGTAGGCCCTGGCGTCGGCCGGCCGGCGGACGTCGACCTGGAGCTGCTTCTCGGTGCGCTCCGACTCCAGCTCGGCGATCCTGGTCTCCTCGACGACCACCTTCTGCCTGGCCGTCGCGTCCGACAGCGGGCCCGCCTGCTTCGCCTCCGCCGCGGCCCGGTCGATCTCCGCCTGGTAGCCGGCCTGGCGAATCAGCGAATCGCGCCTGGCCAGCGCCTTCTGGGCCTCGGCCTCCTGCTCCTTCTCGGTGGCCTCCCGGTCCGCCTGAGCGCGGGCGATGCGGGCCTCGCGCTCAACCGCCGCCGCGTGGGGGAGGGCCAGGTTCTGGATGTAGCCGGTCGGGTCCAGGATCTCCTGGATCTGGAGCGAGTCCACGATCAGGCCGAGCTTCTCCATCTCGGTGCCCGCATGCTCACGCGTGAGCTCGGTCAGCTTCTCCCGGTCGCGGATCATCTCCTCGACGGTCATGTTGCCAATGATCGCCCGCAGGTGCCCGGCGAACAGGTTGTGCACCCGCTGGTCCATCTGGCTCTGCTGGTCGAGGAAGCGCCGGGCGGCGTTGGCGACGGAGGCCAGGTCGTCGCCGACCTTGTAGATCACGACGCCGCGTACGCGGAGCGGGATGCCCTGGTGGGTCACGCAGTCGATCTGCAGGTCGGTCTCCCGCAGGTCCAGCGAGAGCCTCCGTACCGCTTCGATCCCAGGCACCACCAGGGTGCCCTTGCCCGTCACGATCTTGAAGCCGAGGCTGTCCTGCTGCGCCACGGAGCGCCGGCGGCGACCGGAGATGATGAGCGCCTCGTTCGGCTCGGCCACTCGCCACATCGCGCGGAACAGCAGCACGAGCAGCAGCAGCAGGAGGACGAGGACAGCGACGATCGCGCCCGCGAGCCCGATCGCGAGCGTGGATATGAACCCTGGCATGGCGCTTCTCACCCCCTGGCTATCAAGCCGGGCTGACGACCACGGTGCGCGGCGGGTAGTACTCGACGACCACGATCCGGATGCCCTTGCCGATCGTCTCCCCGGGGTCGGCCGCATAGGCGTGGAACGCCTCGCTGCCGCCCCGCACGGCGACCATGACCTCGCCCAGCCGCCCCGGGCCGATGACCCCCGTCACCCTGCCGATCAGGCCGATCATCTCCTGGTCCACCGTCGCACCATTCTCGACCTCACAACGCGGCACCGGGCGCGACCGGTCGCGGACCCGCGAATCCCCCGCGCCGGCCCGTCAGTGGGTGGGGCTGGGGGAGGCCGTCCGGCTCGCGGATGCCGTCGGGCTCGGGGAGGCCGCCGGGCTCGGCGATGCCGCCCTCGCCGCGCTCGCCGACGGCGCGGTGATGGCTCCGGTCGGGGCGCCCGACGACCCGTGGTTGCCGAGCAGGAAGGCAAGCGGAACCACGATCGCCCCCAGGAGCACCGTGAGGACGAAGGTGACGGCGCCCCATTCACGGCGAAGGAAGGACCGGTTCACGGATCGGCGATTCTAGCAGGCTCCGCAAGGGCCCCACGCGGCAGTCGGCCGGGTCCGCGGCGCGCACGCTGGCAGATCCGGCTCAGTCTGGCTCCGTACCCTCGCCCTCGCGCTTGCGCTGGTTCAGGATCCTGACGAAGTCCTGGGCGCGAGCGAGCGCCTTCCAGCGCTCGGGGAAGAAGTCCTGGGCCACGATGGACCGCTCAGGAACCTGGTAGACGGTCACGCACCACTTGTTGAGGGTGCGCGCAACCTCGACCTCGAAGTTCTTCTCGACGGTCTCGTAGCGTACGACCCGATCATCGTCGAAGCGCCGTCTTCCAGACACTGCCATAGTTGCACGTCCTGCTGGCGGGGGGAGGGCAAGCTCATCAGAGCGTCCATCAATTATACCCCGGCGGTGCCAAAATCCAGAGTTATTCGCCCCTGATTTCCGAAGCGTCGGCAATCTCGCGCACCACTCCGAGCATCGCCTCCCGGAGGTCGGGCCGGCGCAGCGCCAGCGCCAGGTTGGCGCGGAGGTAGCCGGGCACCGTGCCGGTGTCGTAGTAGTCGCCCTCGAACTCGCACGCGACCACCCGGTGGCTGGAGAGCGTCCGCCGGATGGCGTCGGTGAGCTGGATCTCCTTGCCGGCGCCCGGACCGGTATCTCCCAGGGCATCGAAGACCTCCGGGTTGAGGACGTAGCGGCCGACGATGGCGAGGTCGCTCGGGGCCTCGGCCAGGGGCGGCTTCTCGACCATGTCCCGGACCTCGTGGAGCCGGCCCCGCGACGAGCCCGGGGCGATGATCCCGTAGCGGCTGATCTCGGCCCTGGCCACGCGGCGCACGGCCAGGACGGTCGCACCCGTCTCGGCGTGCGCCCGCACGAGCTGGAGCAGGGTCGGCTCGCCATTGAGGATCACGTCGTCGGGGAGGAGCACGGCGCAGGCCTCGCCGTCAACCAGGTGCCGGGCGGTCCAGACGGCGTGGCCCAGGCCCAGGGGCTCCTTCTGCTGCGTGTAGGCGATGTCGACCTGCTCGCTCAGTCGGTCGACCCTGGCCAGGACCTCCAGGAGGTCCTTCTTGCCCCGATCTTCGAGGTAGTGCTCCAGCTCGCGCGACCGATCGAAGTGCTGCCAGATCCCGGAGTTGGCGCCGCCCGTGATCATGATCACCTGTTCCAGGCCGGCCGCGATCGCCTCCTCGACGGCGTACTGGATCGTGGGCTTGTCGATGAGCGGGAGCATGTACTTCGACTGGGCCTTCGTGACCGGGAGGAACCTGGTGGCAAGCCCCGCTGCCGGGAAGATGGCGCGACGAACGGTCGGTCTGGTCATTCGGGAAAATGTACGGCGGTGAGCACCGACTACGATGACGTCCGCCCCGGGCTCGAAGGCCGCATCCAGCGCGTGGTCGACGCCTCCCAGCTGACCCGGCACACGGGCGGCAACGGCCTCTTCGCGACGCCCTCCATGATCCTGCTGATGGAGCTCGCCGCCCACGCGGCCGTGGAGGGGAGCCTGCCGGGAGCCCATACGACGGTCGGCTACGAGGTCTGCGTGCGCCACCTGGCGCCGGCCAGCGCCGGCGAGGAGGTGGTCGTGACGGCGAGGCTGGAGGAGGTGACGGGCAACCGCCTGCACTTCGCGGTCGAGTGCACGAAGGACAACGGCGACACGCTGGTCGGCACCGGCACCCACAAGCGGGCGATCATCCCCATCCCCGCCTGACGGGGGCGCTCGCTAGCGGCGGGGCCGCCGCCTCGCCGGCGCCGCCGGGGCCGCCGGCCGGGGGCGGCGGCGCCTGCCCGCCAGGTACAGCGCGAGCGTCCTCAGGCCGGGGTTGTCGACGACGACCCGGGGGCCGCGCACCTTGCGGTCCCGGCTCCGGACGCGTGCCCGTTCACGGTCCGGGAGCAGGTCGCTGTCATCGCTCACGCCGCGATCGTACCCGGCCCGGACGCCTACGATGTCAGGCGTTGCACGACACGCGGCAGCGAGAGGGTGCGCCGGTCACCGCCGAGGCCATCGAGCAGGCGGCGACGGGGCTGCGTGCCTATCTCCCCCCTACGCCCCTCCAGTACTCGTCGGCCTTCACGCCCAAGGTGGGGTGTCACGTCCATCTGAAGATCGAGGGCATCCAGCCGACCCGCGCCTTCAAGGTCCGCGGCGCGCTGAACAAGGTGATGAGGATGCGCCCCGAGGACCGCGCGGCGGGCGTGATCACCGCGTCGGCCGGCAACCACGGCCTGGGCGTCGCCTACGCCGCCCACGCGTTCGAGGTCCCGGCGACGGTCTACGTTCCCGAGAACGCGAACACGTTCAAGGTGGAGGCGATCCGGCGTCTGGGCGGCCGGGTGGTCCTGGCCGGCCGCACCTACCAGCAGGCCTACGTCGAGGCGATGCGGGCCAGGGAGGCGAGCGGGGCCACCTTCGTCCACGCCTACGACGACCCGGACGTGGTGGCCGGCCAGGGCACCATCGGCGTGGAGCTGCTCGACCAGGTTCCGGACCTCGACACCGTCCTGGTGCCGGTGGGCGGCGGCGGCCTCATCGCCGGCGTGGCCACCTACCTCAAGACGCGGCGGCCCGGCGTGCACGTGATCGGCGTCGAGCCCACCGGCGCCGACGCCATGACCCGCTCCCTCGCCGCCGGCGAGCCCGTGTCGCTGGAGCGCGTGGACACGATCGCCGACGGCCTGGCGGCCAGCGCCCCGGGCGCGCTGACGCTGGCCATCGCCCGCTCCTGCGTCGACCGCATGATCACGGTCGACGACGCCGAGATGCTGCGGGCGATCCGTCTCTCCTTCGAGTGGGAGCATCTCCTGGCCGAGCCGGCTGGCGCAGCCGCCCTCGCGGCGCTCCTCTACCACTACGCGCCGCGGGCCGGCGAACGCGTCGTCCTGCTCCTCTCCGGCGCGAACCTGGCCGAGGACGTGCTCCTCCGCGCGCTGCGCACCCGCTGATCGCGACCGCGAACCGGCGGGGGACGCAGCCAGCCGTCGGACGGTAAAGTGTCTGCAACTCTTAACCGAACTCCTTTCATGTAGACGAGGGGTGGCCATGAAGGCTTATGTCCTCATCAATGCCTCGCCAGGCAGGGCGCTGGAAGTTGCGAGCAAGATCCAGGGGCAGGCGGGCATCACGGCCGCCGACGCGATCACCGGAGAGTACGACGTGATCGCCGTATGCCAGGCGCCGGACGTGAACGCGATCGGTCAGCTGATCGTGGAGAAGATCCAGAAGATCGAGGGGGTGTTCAAGACGATCACCTGCCTGGTAGTCACCTAGCGGTGCAAGGGGGGGCAGGCCCCCCCTTCCGGAACCCCCCCTTTTGGTTTTTGGGACGTTGGGGGCACCTCCGGTGCATCCCTTCGGGTCTGTGGGGCTCCGTGGGGGAGTCCCAGGACACAACTCACACGCTCGGGCCAAGCCCTTGCTTACCTGGCGCCGCTGGAGAACGGGGGTCGCGTGGCTATGAAGTCTTCCAGCGCCTCGTTGAACGCCTCGGGGCAGTCGGCCTGGGGGGAGTGGCCGGCGGCTTCGAGCACGGCCAGCCGGGCGCCGGGAAGTGCCTGGCAGGCCTCGCGAGCGCGCGCCACGGGCAGCAGCTGGTCGCGTGCACCCCAGATCATGAGCACCGGGAGCCGGGTGGCCGCCAGGTGCGCCATGAGCGCCCCGGACCGGTACGACTCCGGCCTGGCCAGCGAGCGCACGGTCGAGGCGTACGCCCTCGTGTAGCCCTCCGAGGCGTGCATCTCACGGAGGCGGGAGAGGTAGGCGTCGTCGAGGACCCGCGCGGGGTCTCCCGCGACGCCGAGGAAGCGGTGGCCGTAGCGGCGGACCTGGTCGGGCGAGAGCCGGTTCAGGGCCTCGCGCATCAGCCCGAGCATCCCCTCCCCCACCCCGGGCACCAGGATCAGCGGATAGAAGGGCTGCACGTTCGGCCTGACGACGCCCAGCGAGTTGACGAGCACCAGCTTCTCGATCAACTCCGGCCGCCGAAGCGCCACCTCCAGCACAACGCGACCGCCCATCGAGGTCCCGACGAGCACGGGCCTGATCCCGGCGGACTGGAGGTACTCCTCGACGACCCTCGCGAACAGCGGGATGCCGTAGCCCGTGGCCGGCCGGTCGCTGCGGCCGAAGCCGGGGAGGTCGGGCGCGAACACTCGATGCGTCGTGGCCAGCGCCGGCAGCGTGAAGCGCCACTCCAGGTAGCCGGCGGAGCCGAGGCCGTGGACCAGGAGGACGGCCTGCGAGCCCGTCCCGCCGTACACGTGATGGACCTGCATCCCGTCGAGCTGGAGAAATCCTGCGCGCACCGCTCATGCGCCCCCGGCCACGAGCGGCGCCGGCACGCCCGGGCAGCACTGGCCTGGCTCGCAGCGGACGGCCTGCTCCCCAGATAGGACCGTCACCGCGCCCGCTCCGGCGGCGCGCCAGCCCTCCCCGTCCCAGACGGCAGCCGTCCGCTCGTCGATGCCCAGCAGCGTGAGGCCGGCCGGGGGGTCGGCCACCGACCAGCGCCGGCCCATGGCCTCGTAGTGGGGGAGGACGGCGACGCCGGGAACCAGCCCCAGCGCGCGCGCGGCACGCCGCTCGCGATGCCGGGGCCAGCTCGCCATCACCAGCGTCCACTCGCACAGCGCCATAGCCCCGGCCGAGGAGCCGCCCAGCGCCGCGCCGTCGCGCCAGGCGCCGGCGATCGCATGCCACACGCGGGACCCGGCCAGCGTGGTGGCGAGCAGGCCCGGGTCGCCGCCGGTCAGGTAGAGCAGGCGGGCGCCCGCGGCGAGGGCGGCGAGCTCCGCGGAACCCGCGTCCGAGCGCGTGTACACGGGCAGCTCCTGCACGTCCAGCCCCAGCCCGTCGAACCAGCGCCGGGCGGTCGCCACCGCGAGCTCGGGGCGCTGCCGGCGGGCGGCCGTCGCCACCACGTACGCCGGCCCGCCACCTGCCGCCAGGACGAGCTCCCGGTCCTGGGGCTCGTTGCCCGGTTTGAACTCGTCGCCGCCGTTGAGGACCAGGAGGCCTGCTACACCCACGATTCGTAGTATGTGCAGGTGTCTGAGCGTCCCGTCCGGGTGCGCTTCGCCCCCAGCCCCACCGGGTACGTGCACCTGGGGAGCGCCCGGACCGCACTGTTCGACCTGCTCTTCGCCCGCGCCCGCAGCGGCCGCCTCGTCCTGCGCCTGGAGGACACCGACGCTGAGCGGGGCCGGCCGGAGTACGAGACGATCCTCTACGAGGGCCTGCGCTGGCTCGGCCTGGACTGGGACGAGGGCCCGGACGTCGGCGGGCCCCTCGGCCCGTACCGGCAGAGCGAGCGGCTGGACCTCTACCGTGAGCAGGCGGAGCGGCTGCTCGAGGTGGGCGCCGCCTACCGCTGCTACTGCACCCCGGAGGAGATCGAGGCCGAGCGCGAGCAGGCCCGGGCCGCCGGCAGGCCCTATCGCTACTCGCGCCGTTGCCTCGCGGACCCGCCCGCCGGCCGGACGGAGGGGGCCGTGCGGTTCCAGGTCCCCAGCGGAGAGACCGCGTTCACCGACCTGGTGCGCGGGGAGCTGCGGTTCGACAACGCAAACTTCGGAGATCCGGTCGTCCTGAGGTCGAACGGCTGGCCGACCTACAACTTCGCCAACCCCATCGACGACGCCGCGATGGAGATCACGCACGTTTTCCGGGGCGAGGAGCACGTGCCCAACACACCCCTCCAGATCATGTTCGCCAGGGCCCTCGGGCTGCCGGCGCCCGATGCCTACGCCCACTTCCCCGTCATCGTCGGAGGGGACGGCAGGAAGCTGAGCAAACGGCTGCACCCCGAGACCCGGCTGCAGCTGTACCAGGACCGCGGCTACATCCCCGAGGCTCTGCTCAACTACCTGGCCCTGCTGGGCTGGAACCCCGGCACCGAGCAGGAGGTCTTCAGCCTGGACGAGCTGGTGGAAGCGTTCGACATCTCGCGCGTCCAGCGCTCCAATGCGATGTTCGACTGGGACAAGCTGAACTGGCTGAACGGCCACTACATCCGCGCGCTCACGGACGAGGAGCTGTCCTGCCGCCTGCGGCCCTTCCTTCCGGGCCTGCCCGAGCCGACGGTGCTCGCGGCCGCACCGGCCCTGAAGCCGCGGCTCCAGGTCCTCGGCGACGCGGCCGGTCTCCTCGCCTACCTGAGCGAGGCGCCGCCGGAGCCGGAGCTCGACGACGCGCAGCGAGACATGGTGAGAGCGGCCGCCGACCGGCTGGAGGCGGCGGACTGGACTCCCGGCGCCGTCGAGACCGCGCTGGAGGAGGTGCTCCACGAGCACGGCTGGAAGCGCGCCAGGATGTTCATGGCGGTCCGGCTGGCGGTGGCGGGGCCGGTCTCGCCGCCGCTGCACGACACCCTCGCCCTGCTTCCCCGGCCCGAGGCCCTGGCCCGGATGCGTAGAGTGCTCAGGTGATGTTCGGCACAATCGTGATCGACCTCGACCCGAACCTGTTCCAGGTCGGGCCCTTCCTCATCACGTGGCATGGCGTGTTCAGCGTCATCGGCATCCTGGCGGCGGCCAGGGTGGGGCAGCTCCTCCTCCGCCGGGACGGGCTTGCCCCCGACGCCGTGTACGACATGGCCGTCTGGATGGTGATCGCCGGCCTGCTCGGCGCCCGGCTCCTGTACGTCTGGGAGAACTACCAGCAGTTCGCCGGCGCCTGGCAGCGCGTCCTGTTCGTCAACGAGGGCGGCATCGACCAGTGGGGCGGCATCTTCGGGGCCCTGATCGGGGGCTACCTCTGGTGCCTGCACCGCAAGGTGAACTACCGGACGATCCTGGACGCGGCGGGCCCGGTCACGGCCCTGGGCTTCGCCATCGGCCGCATCGGCGATGTGATCAACGGCGAGCACCACGCCATCGCGACCAGCCTCCCCTGGGGCGTCCAGTACGTGAACGTGAAGACGCTGGGCGAGCCGGGGCGCGTCGTCCACCCGGAGGTCGCGTACGAGCTGCTCTGGAACCTCCTGGTGTTCGGCACCGCCCTCCTGACGTACCGCTGGTTCAAGCGGCGGGTGCCGGTGGGCGTGACGGGCCTGGTCTGGTTCTCCACGTACGCGATCGGGCGCTTCTTCCTCAGCTTCCTGCGGGAGGACTCCCTGGCGCTGGGCCTGCGCCAGGCGCAGTGGGCGTCGCTGGCGATGGTGCTCGTGTCGGCGGGTGCGATCGCCTTCTGGATGCTGCGGTCCGGCCGCCAGGAGCCGGCACCGGCGGAGACGGACGAGCCCGCGTCCTCCCCGGAGCCCGACCAGGAGCACGCGACAGCGTAGCGGTGCGGTCTCCCTCCCCCCTTCGCGGGGGAGGGCATCAGCCGCTGGCCCGGGCCCGCCTCTCGCGCGCATCGTCCCAGGCGCGCATGCATTCGGCCCGCCGCTCTTCGAGCCCGGCCTCCTCGAGGAGGGTGAGCGCGCGGCGGAAGCTCGTCCCCGCCAGTCGAGACCGCCCCCGCAGCTCGTGGATCACGCCGAGCTGCTGGTGAGCGGCGGCGAGCGTCATGGTCTCGCCCAGGCGCTCGGTCAGGGCGATCGCCTGGCGCACGAGCCAGGTGGCGTCGTCGAACCGCTGCTGTCGCAGCCGCAGCTCGGCCATGCTGAGCAGCGTGTGTGCCTTGCCGCGCTCGACCTGGGCTTCGGCGAAATGGCTGATCGAGGCGCGCATCAGCTCATCGGCCCGGTCCACGTCGCCCTGCTCCATCATGATCAGGCCGAGGTCGTTCTCCACCCTGGCCAGGTCGCTCCGGCCCTGCGAGGGCGCCAGGCGCTCCTCCGCCTCGTACAGCGCCATCGCCTTCATGAGCAGCTCGGCCGCCCGGCGCAGGTCGCCCAGCCCCCTGTAGCACATGCCCTGCCCGTGATAGATGCGACCCATCTCCCCCAGCTCGCGCATGCCACCGGAGACCTGCAGGGCCTCGTCGTAGCGGGCCAGCGCCAGCCGGTAGGACCGCCGTCCGTACAGGATCGTGCCCACGCGGGCCAGGAGCCGGGCCTCCGTCTCGGGATTGCGCGGCTCGACGGTGCGCAGCCTGGCCAGCGCGTCCTCGCCGATCCGCAGCGCACGCGGGTCCTCGCGGACGCACAGGGCCAGCGCCTGGAGCTGCATGGTCTCGGCGACGCCCTCGCCGTCCCCCAGCGCCTCGTAGAGGCGGCGCGCCTCGTCCAGGTGCTGGAGCGCCTCTCCGGGTCGGTTGAGGTAGGAGAGCGCCTGGCCCAGGTGGCGGTGGGCGACCGCCAGCACGGGGGGCGTGCCCCCCTCGGCCAGCACCTGCTGGGCGCGCTCGACGACGCGCCGGTACTCGCGCAGCCCGGCCAGCCGCTCCAGGCCGGCCAGTCGGGGATCCGTGGCGTGCGAGCGGCCTGCCTGCAGGCGGGAGAGCAGCAAGCCGATCGGCATGTCGAGGTTGTCTGCGATGAGCTCGAGGCTCTCCATCGACGGGCGGCTCTTGCCCGTCTCGAACAGGTGGACCGCCTGCCGCGTCAGACCGGGCCCGGCCGTCTGGGCGAGGCTCAGGCCCGCGTCGAGCCTGGCCTGGCGCAGGGCGGCTGGATTGATGTCGATGCCGGGAGCGCGGCCGCGCGGCCGCTGAAAGGACACAGCGACATGCAATGTACACCGCGAATGGAGACCATGCACCGGCGCCGGTGTGCGCTATGCTGCCCGGCCCGCACTCCGGGGGCTGACCCCCTTGTCTGCATCTCAGAGCGGGCCGATGCCGTCCGCACCGGCCGCCAGCGCGAGGCAGGCGAGCAGCGCGAGCGTCGCGACGGCCGAGACGGCGAACGCGATGAGCTTGTGCACCTGGGCACCTCCTGGGACGCCGGCAGCAGCCGGGCGGATTTGCCCACATCCTCGCGGGCGGTGCCCACCATTCGACCACATGGCTTGACGTGGCTTGACGCCCGGTCGACAGCGTTCGCACGACGACGGGCGATGGAGCTCCGCGCGGGAGCGTAGCTCAGAGGGTGGCCCGTTCCTCCTGCAAGCTCAGAAGTCGCGGCTCGCCGCCGCCGCCCGGCGCCGGGCCTGCCTGATCACGGGGGGCGGCCGCAGGAACCGTCTACTTGCCGCGGATCCGCCCCACACGAGCGGTCGCACCACGGCCTCGGCGGACGGGTTCCGTCGCATCCCGAGGAGCTCCAGGGCATACTCGGGCATCAGCGACACCGCCGCCTGGCCGGCCACCCACCAGAACGGCCGCCGCGAGGGTGGCAGCGGGGGGTGCAGGACCGTGTCGACCGCCTCGATGGCCGCCTTCGTCACCATGAGCTGCGGCCGGCAGCTGGCGATGAAAGCGCCGTTCGCGCCCTCGGTCGAGGGCACATCCTCCGCCGCCAGCCCGACCAGCTCGGCCTGGCGCACCATCTCGGCCACGTAGCGGTCGCCGTCGGCCGACGGCAGCGGCCTCACGAACCGGCGATACGCGAGCAGGAAGGAATCCACCAGCGTGGCATGGATCCACAGCAGCAGGTCCGGGTCGTCGGCGGCGTAGGGGCGGCCGGTCACGTGGTCGACGCCCCGGATCGGGCGATGCACCTCGCGAACCCGCAAACCGACTGCCTCCGCCTGTCGCGTGGTGCCGAAGATCGTCGTCACGACGTAGTTCGTGGTGCGCGCGTAGCGGCCCCAGACGTCGGTCCGGTAGTCGCTGTGGTCGGCGACCGCCGCGATCGCCAGCGGGTGGAGCGCCTGGACCATCAGCGCCCGCAGGCCACCGACCAGGAGCGCTGGCTCCCGGTGCAGTCGCCACGCCATCGAGCCGGGCCCGAACAGCCCGAAGTCGGTGCCGGACGGGGACGTCGTGGCCATGCCCTCAAGTATCGTGGGACGGCCCCCAGCGAGCCGACGGGGGCCACCGGCCAGGGTTCAGCGGTCTGCCGCGGAGAACCGGTCAGGGGTCACCGCCTCCGCCCGCACGGGGGAGGCGCTTCCGGCCCAGGCGGCGCCGGCCGGCGTCCGGGCGCGCAGCTGCCCGCAGGCGGCGTCCCCCGCCCGGCCCCTGGTGTCCCGGAGCGTCACGTTCAAACCCTGCGCCTCGACCGCCGCCAGGAAGCGGCGGATCGCGGGCCGGTCCGGCTCCCGGTAGGGCGCCCCGTCGACCGGGTTGAAGGGGATCAGGTTCACGTGGGCCAGGCGGCCGCGCAGCAGCGCGCCGAGCTCGCGCGCGTCGCGCTCGGTGTCGTTCACACCCGCCAGGAGGACCCACTCGTAGCTCACGCGCCGGCCCGTTCGCGAGGCGAAGCGGTCGGCGGCCGCGACCAGCTCCGCCAGTGGGTACCGGCGGTTGACCGGGACCAGGACGTCCCGCAGCTCGTCTCGCGCGGCATGCAGCGAGATGGCCAGGGTGAGCGGCAGCCCCTCCGCCCAGAGGCGCTCGATGCGCGGGACCAGGCCCGCCGTCGAGATCGTGACGCGGCGAGGGCCGATGCCGAGGCCGGCCGGGTCCCCGATCCTGCGCACGGCCTCCAGGACCGCCCGGTAGTTCGCGAGCGGCTCGCCCATGCCCATGAAGACGACGTGGGAGAGGCGTCTCCCCTCCCGCGTCAGCTCACGGCCGGCGTCGATCGCCTGGTCCACGATCTCGTGCGACCGCAGGTTTCGCCCGAACGGACCCTGCCCGGTGGCGCAGAACGGGCAGCCCACCGGGCAGCCGACCTGCGACGAGATGCACAGCGTGGCCCGGCGCGGATAGCGCATCACCACCGACTCGACGGTGTGGCCTCCGTCCAGCCCGTACAGCCTCTTGGTTGTCAGCCCACCGTCGGCGTCCCGACGCCGCAGCTCGACCAGGGAGCTGGGCCGGAAGCTGGCCGCGAGCTCGGTGCGAACCGCGGCCGGCAGCTCGAGCATGTCGTGGAACCCGGCCCCGGCCGCCATTCGGCGCCACAGCTGACGGGCGCGGTAGGCGGGCTGGCCGTGGCCCGCGAACCAGACGGCGAGCTCGTCGAACGAGCGCTCGGTGATCGCGGGCAGGGTGCGGGGCTCGACGGTCACGCGGCTACGATACGGTCAACCCGAGCCGGCCAGCTCGAAGCCGCGCTCGCTCTCGCTGACCCGGCCCTCCTGCATCAGCTTGTGCAGGTGGGCGCGGAGGGTCATCTCCGCGGCGCGGAGCAGCTCGTCGTGGGCCGCCGAGCCGGCCAGCTCGGCCGCGTAGACGCGCTCGGTGAGCTCGGCGACCGTGCCGGGCCCGCGCGCCTCGAGCTCGTCCAGCACCTGCCGCTCCCGGGCCATCCGGTGCTCGCGGTACTCCGCGATCTTGGCTCCCGCCTCCGTCACGGGGTCCCAGTGGCCGGGGAACAGGATCCGGGGGTCGAGCGTGGCCACCCGCTCCAGCGAGCGCAGGTATGCCGCGACGTCGCCGTCCGGGTAGCCGATCATGGAGCTGCCCCGCCCCAGCACCAGGTCGCCCGTGAAGAGCACCCGGTCGTCGGCCATCCAGAACGCCAGGTGATCCGGTGCGTGGCCCGGCGTGAACACCGCCTGGAGGCTCATCGTCCCCACCCTCAGCACATCACCGTCGGCCAGCTCCGGGTGGCGCGCCACGTGCGCCTGGTGCCGCGCGGCGAACCGCTCCGCCAGGCCCAGGTGATCCTCGTGTCCGTGGGTGACCAGCACCGCGCCCACCGGGCCGGAGCCCAGCGCCCGCCCCAGCGCGGCGAGGTGGGCCTCGTCGTCGGGACCCGGGTCGATCACGACCGTGACCCGGCCGTCGCCGAGCAGCCAGGTGTTGGTGCCCGGCCCGGTGAAGGGGCCGGGGTTGGGCGCCACGACCCGCCGTACGGTTGCCATGCGCATATGGTCGCGCGAACAAAGTCCCCCCGGCCCCAAGCTGGGCCAGGTAAGCAAGGGCTCGGCCCGAGCGTGTGAGTCCTGTTCCACGCCTCCCCCACGGAGCCCCACGGGACCCGGAGGGATGCACCGAAGGTGCCCTCAACGTCCCAGAGAGAGGGGGGGTTCCGGAAGGGGGGGCCTGCCCCCCCTTGCATCTAGCTCGCCGGGAGGTAGATGACGGCCCGGTCGGCGGCGCTGGCGTCGAGCCAGCCCTCGAGGAGGGTATCCACGTAGTGGCGCACGAGCGGCTCGCCCAGCTCCGGCACCGCCAGAGGCCGCCGGCCAGGCGCCTCGGCGATCTCCAGCCGCCACCAGGCGCCTGCCTGCGCGCCGGTGATGACGGTCTCGGGTCCTCCCATCCACTCGTAGGCCGTGCGCAGTCCCTCGACCAGGACCGGCTCCGACACGCGGACCTTGGCGTCGGCCGGCAGCCGGCGCCGGGCGCCGCTGGCAGCGAGTCCGAGCGCGGCCGCGATCACCACGTCACGGGCCATGTCCTGCTGGTCAACCGCCACCCGCTCCAGCGCCAGACCCCGCCGGCCCACGTCCTGCGCCTGCTCGTAGATCTGCTCGAGCAGCTCCTGGCGTCCGAAGGCCGCCTGGCGCGCGGCCTCCTGCAGCGCCAGGACCGAGGAACGCAGCTTGTGGCCGAGGCGGCTCGTCAGCCGGGCCCGCCGGTCGCGCCTGATCCGCTCGCCCTCCTCCTGGGCGCGCCTGGCAGCGGCGCGCTCCCCGGTGCCCGGCCTCGCCCAGCCCACGAGGCGGCCGTTGGACGAGAGCTCCGCCCAGGGCCCTTCGGGGGGCGGGAACCCGCGGTCGGCCGGTCCGTGTCGCCGGCCGCTGGTCACCTCCTCCAGACCGCCGCCGACCCGCACCCAGAGCACGTCCGGCTGCCCACCGGCGCCACCCTCCAGCCTCGACGTGACGGACGCGAGCAGGCCCACGAGCGTCACCCGCCGGCCGGCGCGGGCTGCAGGGCGGGGACGAGCGTCGGCACCGTGAACTTGAAGACCGTGCCGTCGGGGCCGGTCCGCTCCAGCCAGATCCGACCTCCGAACGAGCGCTCCACCACGAGGCGGCAGAGGTAGAGCCCGAGACCGAGGCCGCCGTGGGAGCGGCCCTGGCCGGCCGGCCCGGTCTTGGCGAAGACCGTCGCCTGCCGGTCAGGCGGAAGGCCGCGCCCGTCATCCGCCACCGTCACCTCGAGCCAGCCGCCGTCCGCGCGTGCCGTCACCCGCACGCGCCGCGACTGCGTGTACTCGAGCGCATTGCCGATCAGGTTCGTCAGCACCTGGTCCAGGTGGGTCGGCTCGCAGCATGCGTCCGGGAGGTCCCCGGCGAGCCGCACGTCCACGGCCCTGACGCGGGCCGAGTACCGGTGGCGGAGCACCGTGAGCACCTGGTCCACGCAGCGACTCAGCTCCACCGGGGACCGGTTGGGCTCGAAACGACCCGTCTCCAGCCTGGCGATCAGGAGCTGGTTGTCGAGCAGGCTGAGCAGCCGCTCCGACTGCCGATAGGTCTCGAGCACGAGCTGACCGCGCTGCTGAGCGTCGAGCATCGTCCCCCACTGCAGAAGGCCGGCGATCGTCGAGCGCATGGCCGCGGCAGGACTCCGGACCTCGTGCCCGATCGCCCGCAGCATCAGGTCCTTGGCCTCGAGCGCAGCGCGGGCCTGGGTCACGTCCTCGTGCAGCGTCAGCATGCGCGGCGGCCGGTCGCCTGAGCGGGGGACGGGCACCTGGCGCACCTGCACGACGGTCTCGCTGTCGCGCAGGCGCAGCTCCAGCGGACCGCCCGGCTCGGCCTCGGGGTCCGTGACGACGACGGCGTCGGGGCGCTCCAGGAGCCGCCAGGCCGGCGTGCCGAACAGGCTGCGCGCGGTGACGCCGTAGATACGTTCCACCTCCGGGTTGGCGTAGAGCACCCGCCCCGCCTCGTCCTCCAGGACCACGCCGACCGGGGTGTGGGCAAGGACCGTGGTCAGCATGTCCGTGTGCCGATTCAGGGCGACGACCAGCTGCAGCCGCTCCAGCACCAGCGAGGCCTGGAGCGCCAGCACCTCCATCAGCTGCCGAGTCTCGCCCGGCGACGACCCGGCGGCGTCGGCCGTCAGCATGCCGACCACCTCCCCGGCCACCAGCACCGGGTGGGCGAGGACGCCGCGGCCAGGCGCCTGGCCGCCCTCGGCGGTTCGCGGCGCGGCGATGGCCGCGCCGGCCCGCAGCAGGCTGCGCAGGCGGCGGCCCGGCGGCCCCGCCCGGTGCGCCCGCAGCG
Source organism: Candidatus Dormiibacterota bacterium (assembly GCA_035263645.1). Classification (GTDB taxonomy): domain Bacteria; phylum Chloroflexota; class Dormibacteria; order Dormibacterales; family Dormibacteraceae; genus CF-161. Next base: position 26,515 of record DATFRD010000015.1, read on the forward strand.
CCGGACCCCACCAGTCCGGCTGGCCAGCCGCGATGCGGGTGGCGGCGCCGCCCGTGCCCCTCACCATCGCTGAGCCCTCCAGGAGCCACATCGCGCCCCGGGAGCCCGCCAGCGCCCGCTCGACCAGCCGGCACATCTCGGCGCGCGCTCGCTCCGGCGAGGTGATGTCCAGGTTCGCGAAGTCGGCGACCGCCTGCAGGATCCGGATCCGGCCCCGCGTCTCGGCGGCGAGGCGCGCGTTCTCGATGGCGATGGCCGCGTGGTGGGCGAACTCCTCGATGCCGACGAGATGGCTCTCGACCGCGGCCGAGCCGTGCACGACGCCGATGGCACCGACCAGCGCCTCCCCGTACCACAGCGGCACCAGGGTCCACGCCACATCCCGGTCGACGCCGGAGACCGGGACGCGGGGCGGCTCCGCCCACTTCCTGGCCGACGTCCGCCCGCACCAGCGCAGCACGCGGGTCGGGCGCTGCGTGCCGCGGGCGGCCCAGGTCGAGGCGCGGCCCTCCAGGTCGAACGCCCAGCACGCGACGCCGGGCGCCTCGAGCATGGTCCGGACCTGCTCGGCCACGCTGCCCAGCACGCTGGCCAGGTCGTGGCCCGCCAGTCCCGCCACCATCTGGAGGCGGGCCGAGCTGGCCAGCGCCAGCTCATTGGCGCGGTGCAGCCGGACGTTGCGGAGGGCGATGCCGACGAGCGGGGCGGCGCTCTCCAGGAGTCGTATCTCGTCAGGGGAGAACGGCACGTCCTCGATGCGCTGTGCCGACAGCGCGCCGATCACCCGGTCGTCGACGAACAGCGGCACGCTCAGGATCTGTCTCGGGATGTCGGGTCCCCAGGTCGGCCAGCCCCGGGCCGGGCGGGCGACCCGGAGCGACGCCGGCACCTGCTCGGCGATCGTCGCCCGCTCGACCAGCAGGCGCCGCAGGTAGGGCGCCGACTCCAGCGGGACCGGCGGCAGGCGGCGCAGAGGCCTGCCCAGCTGGGAGAGGTAGCCGGTCACCCGGCCCTGGGGGTCCAGGTAGCCGACGATGAGGAACGCCGCGTCCACGAAGGAGCGGAGCGCGTTCCCCACCGCCTCGCCGATCTGCTCCTCGTCGGTCGCGCTGGCCACGCCCACCTCGAGGAGATGGAGGGCCTCGAGACGCTGCCGCTCGATCTGCGCCACCCGGAAGTTCTCGCTGTTGGCGAGGGCCAGCCCGACGTGCGTGGCCACGTCCTGCAGCACGTCGACGTGCCACTGGTCGAACCGATCGGTGCGGTACGACTGCAACGACAGCAGCGCTACGACCTCCTCGCCGTCGCGCACCGGCACCCACACCATCGAGCGCGCCGCCACCCGCCGGCGGCGGCCCGGCCGCGTCACGTCGATGACGACACCGTCGCCGACGATGCGCTCGCCGACGGCGTGCGTCCGAGCTTCGAGCGAGCGCGGCCAGCGCGCGCGGCGGATCAGGACCGGCCGCCCGCTCTCGTAGGCCTCCCGCGAGGGGCCGGCGGCGCCGAGCGGGACCGGCGGGCAGGACTGGACCGCCCCCGAGTCCCAGCCGTGGCCCTGGGCGACCGGGCCGTCGGGCGTCTCGGTCACCGTGGCGAGGACGAAGGCGTCGAAGTCGAGGAACCGCGCGAGCTCCTCGCGCACGGCCTGGCTGATCGACTCGCGGTCGAGTGCCGATCCGAGCCGGCTGCCGACCGCGTTCACCACCTCGAGCCGGCGACGCTGGGCGTCGATCGCGGCATATGACCAGGCGTTGCGAAGCGCCAGGGCCGTCTGGTCCGCGACCTGCTGCAGGAATCCCAGCGTCATCTGCTCGTACGCGTCGGGCTGCCGGCACTGGGTCGACAGCACGCCGCGCACCACCCCGCCCTCCAGGATCGGCAGGGAGGCGGAGGAGCGATGCTCCGCCCCGACCCCGGCATCCGTCTCCAGGTGCGCGCGCCCGGTGGCGAGGGCCTGGCCGGCCGCTCCCAGCCGCCCCGGCGCCGCCGGCGCCGTGGCCCGCGAGATCTTCCGATCCGGCCCGATGCCCAGCACGCGGACCCTGGGCGCGGCGGGCTCTTCGCGGATCAGCAGCTGGAGGCGGTCCACCGGGACGAGCACGCTCAGGGTCGTCATGAGCGCGGTCAGGACGCCGCGCTCGTCCTGAGCCGCCGACAGCGCCCTGGCGATCGCGTTCAGCGCGCCGAGGCTGACAGCCTGGTTCCGGGTCAGCTCGTTGCCGTACGCGCTGCTGACGAGCACGCCCAGGCGGGCATGGACGCGCTCCAGCAGCGCCAGCTCGGCCGCAGGCACCTCGCGCCTGGAGTAGAGCTGATAGCTGACCGCGCCCACCGGTCCGCCTCCGTGCAGGATCGGGACCCAGATCACCGTGCCCGGCGGCCGGTTCAGGCCCGGTCCGCGCAGGACCACCGTCGACGGCGGCTTCGAGGCCTCTGGATGGATCACACGGGTCGTCGGGCTGCTGTAGAGGTCCGCGAAGAAGGAGTCCGAGAGCAGGCGGCGGCGCTCGTCCTGCAGCACACCCCTGGCCACGGCCAGACTGTGGTACCAGCCGTCCTGCTCCAGCACCTGGAGGTTCACGGTGAAATACCCGAACACCGGGTTCAGCTCCGCGAAGAGCGCCTGGACGACGTCCGCCTGGGTCGTGCAGCCGCCCAGCGCCCGGAGCAGCCGGCCAAAGAGGGCGCGCAGCGCACCCGGCCCGATCACTGGGACCTGCTCGGCCGGCAGCTGTCCGCGGTCCCGGGCGCGCGCGGGGCGGCCGGGACCGCCGGACGGCGCCGGGCCGGCGGACGGACCGAGTCCCGTGTATGGACGGCTCATGCTGCCTTCGTATACTGCCGGAAAGTCGTGCCGCTCACGTCTCCCAAACCGCTCGAGCCGCCGCCTCGGGAGCTGCTGGGATCCACCGTCCTGGTGGTGGAGGACGAGCGCGCGTGGCGGCTGATCCTGGACACGGACCTCCGGATGCTGGGCTATCGCGTCTCCATGGCCGAGGACGCGCGGGAGGCCCTCGCGCTGGCCCGGACGGTCCGGCCCCAGGTCGCCATCGTGGACCTGATGCTGCCCGAGCCCATCGACGGGTGGGCGCTGGTCGCCGAGCTCCGAGAACAGGGGACGCCGGTGCCGGTGATCTTCTACACGGCCGGCACGGCCTTCCCGCCCCGCGTCGACCCGCACGTGCTCGGCTGCGTGAGCAAGGCAGACGACCGCGCGGACCTCTACGCCCTGCTGCCGGAC
>DATFRD010000016.1:0-10768 GCA_035263645.1 Candidatus Dormiibacterota bacterium
GATCAACACCAGCTCGTCGTCCGGCATCTTCGGCAACCCCGGCCAGACCAACTACGGCGCCGCCAAGGCCGGCATCGCCGCCTTCACGGTCATCGCGGCCCGCGAGGTGGAGCGCTACGGGATCACGGTCAACGCCATCTATCCCGGCGCCCTGACCCGCCTGACCGAGGATCTGGCCGGCTTCCGCGGCCGTGCCGAGCTCACCGACGAGGCCCGCCGGCGGCGGGACCCGGCCAACGTGGCGCCGCTGGTGGTCTGGCTGGGCAGCCCCGAGTCCCGCGGCATCACCGGCCGCGTCTTCGGCGTCACCGGCGGCAGCATCACCGTCGCCGAGGGCTGGAGCGGCGGACCGCACGCCGAGTGCGACGGCCGCTGGGACCCGGCCGAGCTGGGCCGGGTGGTGCCGGCGCTGGTCGCCCAGGCCGCGCCCAACGCGGACATGTCGGGCCGCGTCCCGAGCCGGGAGGATTAGCCATGCCGCTCAACCTGGACGCCGTCGGCCGCACCGCCGGCCCCCGGGAGACGTCGTGGACCTCCCGGGACGCGCTGCTCTATGCCCTCGGGGTCGGCGCCGGCCAGGCGGACCCGCTGGCCGAGCTCCAGTTCACGACCGAGAACTCCCACGGCGTCCAGCAGCACGTCCTGCCCACCTTCGGCGTGATCGTCGCGGCCGGCGGCGGCGGCCGTCTGGACATGGGCGACTTCGACCGGGCGATGCTCGTGCACGCGGAGCAGGCGCTCACGCTGCACCGCTCGCTGCCTGTCGAGGGCCGGGCCAGCGTGACCTCGCGCCTCGCCGGCATCTACGACAAGGGCTCCGGAGCGCTCGTCGTGACCGAATCGGAGGCCGTGGACGCCGCCACCGGCGAGCCGCTGCTCACCACCCGGACGGCCGCCTTCATCCGCGGCGAGGGCGGGTTCGGCGGCGACCGCGGGCCGTCGGCCGTCTGGGAGCGCCCGGAGCGCGCGCCCGACCATATGGTGGAGGCCCAGACCCGCCCCGACCAGGCGCTGCTGTACCGTCTCTCCGGCGATCGCAACCCGCTCCACTCGGACCCGGCGTTCGCCGCCAGGGCCGGGTTCCCGAGGCCGATCCTGCACGGATTGTGCACGTACGGCATCACCGGACGGCTGCTCCTGCACGCGCTCTGCGGGTCGGACCCGGCTCGGTTCCGGTCGATGCGGGGGCGGTTCTCCCGTCCGGTTCTGCCCGGCGCCAGGCTGACCGTATCCATCTGGACCGGTGAGGGCTCGGCCCGGTTCCAGACCACGGACGACTCGGGCGCCGTTGTGCTCGACCACGGCGAGGTCACGTTCACGTGAGCGACGCCGTCGTCGAGGCCGGCCCGCCGGCAGCCGTCTTTCGCGAGCGGGCCAGGGCGTGGCTCCTGGCCAACGCCCCCCGGCGCTCCGAGGATGCCGGCGGCGGCCAGGGCCAGCGCTCGGATCTGCCCTCGGCCCGCGCCTTCCAGGCCCGGCTCCACGACGCTGGATTCGCCGGCATCTCGTGGCCGGCGGCTTACGGCGGCCAGGGGCTGACCCCGGCCGACGAACGCGCCTTCGACGAGGAGGCCTCCGACTTCGACCTCCCCGGCGGGTTCTTCACCATCGGCATGGGCATGTGCGGGCCCACCCTCCTCGATCTCGGCAGCGAGCACCTGAAGCGCCGCTACATCCGGCCGCTGCTGCGCGGTGAGGAGATCTGGTGTCAGCTCTTCTCGGAGCCGGGGGCCGGCTCCGATGTGGCGAGCCTCCAGATGCGCGCGGCCCGCGACGGCGATGGCTGGGTGCTGACCGGCCAGAAGGTGTGGACGTCGGTAGCGGTGTACGCGGACTACGGCGCCGTCATCGCGCGGACCGACCCCGACCGGCCCAAGCACCAGGGCATTAGCATGTTCGTCGTCGACATGCACGCGCCGGGTGTGACGGTCCGTCCCCTGCGCGACATGACCGGCGGCGCCACGTTCAACGAGGTCTTCTTCGACGGCGTCCGCGTCCCGGCCGAGAACCTGGTGGGCGCCGAGAACGAGGGCTGGGCGGCGGCGGTCCGCATGCTCATGCACGAGCGGGTCTCCATCGGCGGCCGGACCCGCGCCCGGCGTTCGGCCACGACGTTCGAGTCACTGGTCGACGAGGCGCGGCGCCGGGGCCTCGCCGGGGAGCCCCTCGTCCGTCAGCGGCTGGCGGACCTCTACGTCCGCGAACGCGTGCTCCACCTGCTGGGCGCCCGGCTCGCCCAGGAGGCACGGGCCGGGCGCAGCCCGGGCTCGCGCGGCTCCGTCGCCAAGCTGGCCGGAGCCGAGCTGGGGCGCTTCAGCGCGGACCTGGCGGCCGAGCTGCTCGGCGCGGACGCGGTCGCGTGGAACGCGGCCGACCCGGAGGCCCGGCGCTGGGCCGGTGCCGTCCTCGCCGCGCCGGCCGGCGGGATCGCCGGGGGCACCAACGAGATCCAGCGGGACATCATCGGCGAGCGGGTGCTGGGCCTCCCGAAGGAGCCGCAGGTCGACCGGGACGTGCCGTTCCGCCAGCTCCGGGTCGGGACGCGCCCGGAGGCCGGCCGATGAAGCTGGTGCTGACGGAGGAGCAGGAGGAGCTGCGGGCCTCGGTCCGCCGGTTCCTGGTGGAGCGCGCGCCGATGTACCGGGTGCGGCAGGTGGTGGAGTCCCCGGACGGCTACGACCGTGCCCTCTGGGAGCGCATGGCCGGCGAGCTCGGGCTGCAGGGCGTGGCCGTGCCGGAGGGGTACGGCGGCTCCGGCCTGGGTTCCGTGGAGCTGTCGGTGGTGATGGAGGAGCTGGGCCGGTCGCTCCTGCCCTCGCCCTTCCTGGCCTCGGCCGTCCTGGCCACGTCGGCCCTGCTCGCCATCGACGACGAGGAGGCCAGGCGGGACCTGCTTCCCGACCTGACGTCCGGGCGCCGGGTGGCCACGCTGGCGGTCGCCGAGGACGGCTGCGGCTGGGACGCCGGCCGCTCGCTCACCGCGGCGTCGCTCGACGGTGGCGAATGGCGAATCCGCGGAGAGAAGACGCCGGTGCTGGACGGCGCCTCCGCCGACCTCCTGCTGGTGGTCGCCCGGACCGGCGGCGAGCTCGGCTTCTTCGCGGTCGACGGCGGCGCGGATGGCGTCGAGCGCGAGCAGCTCGACGGGCTCGACCTCACACGCCGGATGGCTCGCCTGCGGCTGGCGGACGCGCCGGCCCGGCGCCTGGTGGCGGAAGACGCGGCGGGCGCGCTCGGCCGCACGCTGGACGCCGCGTCGGTCGCCCTCGCGGCTGAGCAGCTGGGCGGTCTCCAGCGCTGCCTGGACATGTCGGTCGCGTACGCGGGCGCCAGGGCGCAGTTCGGGCGCCCGATCGGCTCGTTCCAGGCCATCAAGCACCTGTGCGCCGACATGCACGTGGCCATGGAGCTGGGCCGCTCGGCCGTGCGCTTCGCCGCCTGGGCGGCGGACGAGTCGCCCGGCGAGCTGCGGGTGGCCGCCGCGCTGGCGCGGGCGTACTGCTCGGAGGCCTACTTCAAGGTCGCGGCGGACACGATCCAGGTGCACGGCGGCATCGGCTTCACGTGGGAGCACGACGCGCACCTCTACTACCGGCGGGCCAAGTCGTCGGAGCTCCTGTTCGGCACCCCGGCGCAGGCGCGAGCCCAGCTGGCCGACCGCCTCGGAGTATGACGATGCAAGGGGGGGCGGGCCCCCCCTTCCACCGGGGTCCCCGCGAAATCGCGGTGGCGGGGTGCGGATTTCGTGGGGTGGTCCGGAACCCCCCCTCTGGTTGGGACTTTTGGGGCACCTTCGGTGCATCCCTTCGGGGCTACCTGGGGTGTCGTCGGCGTCGGGATCACGGACTCACACGCAGGGCGGAGCCCTTGCTTACGCTGCCCCCGGTTCTCTCATTTGTGGTGCCGGCTCGCCGGGGCAGCTGAGAGGGGTGCCCGGGCCGCTCAGCGACGTCCGCGTGGTGGAGGTGGCCGGCATCGGCCCTGGCCCGTTCGCCGGGATGATGCTGGCGGATGCCGGGGCGGAGGTGATCCGGGTCGACCGGGTCGCCGCCGCGCCAGGGCCGGCCGGTCCGAGCGCGTTCGACGTCGTCGGCCGTGGCCGGCGCTCGATCGCGGTCGACCTGAAGCTGCCGGAGGGCGTCGAGGTGGTGCTCCGGCTGGCCGAGCGATCCGACGTCCTCTTCGAGGGCTTCCGCCCCGGCGTGGCCGAGCGGCTGGGGATCGGTCCCGACGTGTGCCTCGTCCGCAACCCGGCGCTGGTCTACGGACGCATGACCGGCTGGGGGCAGGACGGGCCGCTCGCCCGCGCCGCGGGCCACGACATCGCATACATCGCGCTGGCGGGAGCCCTGCACCTGGTCGGGCGCTCCGAGGAGCCGCCGCTGCCGCCGGTCAACGTGGTCGGCGACTACGGCGGGGGTGGCATGCTGCTCGCCTTCGGCATCGTGTGCGCGCTCCTCGAGGCGCGGCGCACCGGCCGCGGCCAGGTCGTGGATGCCGCAGTTGTGGACGGGACCGCGCTGCTGACGGCCCTCTTCCACGGCCTGCGCGCGAGCGGCCGCTGGACCGACGCGAGAGAGGCCAACCTGCTGGACGGCGGGGCGCCCTTCTACCGGAGCTACGAGTGCGCCGACGGCCGCTACATCGCGGTGGGCGCGCTGGAGCCGAAGTTCTCGGCCGAGCTGCTCTCTCGCCTCGGCATCGGCCCCGACGACGACCTGCGGTACCGGCTGTACGATCCGGGCGCCTGGCCGGAGCTGAGGAGCCGCCTGGCGGACCTGTTCCGCACCCGTACGCGGGACGAGTGGTCCGCGCTGCTGGAGGGCACCGACGCCTGCGCGGCGCCGGTGCTGTCGCTCGGGGAGGCGCCCGCGCACCCCCACAACGTGGCCAGGGGCGCGTTCACGGAGGTCGCCGGCCTGGTGCAGCCGGCCCCGGCCCCCCGGTTCTCGGCCACGCCGGGGGGCGTCTCCGGGCCGGCGCCGGAGCCAGGCCACGATACCGGGGCGATCCTGGACGAGCTGGGCTACGGCGGGTCCGAGATCGAGGCGCTGCGCGCAGCCGGCGCCGTGGGCTGAGGCGAGCTCACGCTCCGGCCTACGGGTGCGGCCAGGTTTTCGGCCGTACCCCTACCCCCAGAGCTCGCGGGCCCGGGCGCCCAGGCCGCGCACGACGGACGTGAACGCAGCCTGGTGTCGCATCTCCGCGGCCGGAAAGACGCCGCGCAGCAGGCCCCGGAAGGCCGGCACGAGGGACGAGCCACCGGTCACCGCGATCACGTCGACGTCGCCGGGCTCCAGCCCGGCCGCCGCCAGCACCCGGCGCGTCACGGCCTCCAGCTCGTCGAGCTCAGGCCGGACGGACGTCTCGAAGTGCCGTCTCGTCACGTGCGCACGCAGGGAGAGGCCCGGCGCGTCCACCTCCAGGCTCGCCGCGTCCCGGCTCGACAGCTCGATCTTGGCCGCTTCGATGGCCCGGTAGAAGCGGTAAGCGTGGCCCCCGTAGAGGATCGCCGCCGCGGTCCGGGCGGCCGGACCGCCGAGGCGGTCCAGCAGGCCCGGCAGGTCCGGGTCCGCCATCAGCAGCATCACCCCGGAGAGTGACCTCAGCTCGTGGAACAGCCAGCTCGGCAGTGCGTGGAGGCCGAGCTGGGGTGCGACCACGGTCTCGAACAGGACCTCGTCGAAGCGCGAGCCGCCGACGTCCACGCCGTCCAGCGCCCGGACCGCGACGCTGCCGGCTCGGCGATCGAGGACCGCCACGTCGTACGTGCCCGCTCCGAAGTCGGCCAGCAGCGTCGTCCCGTCGACGTGCTCACCGTCCAGCCCGGCCGCCTCGGCCTCCGGGCAGAGCTCGACCTGGGCGAAGCCGGCCAGCCGGGCAGCCTCGGCCAGCCGGGCGCGCGCGGTCGCGTTGGCCGTGGAGCCGGGGTCGCCGGCGGCCCCCGCGAACACCACGGGATGACCGATCACCACCCGGTCGAGGCCGGCTCCGGCCAGTCGCTCCGCCCGGCGCTTCAGGGCGGCCAGCGTGACCGCCACCAGGTCCGTGACCGGGAAGTCGCGGGCCCACGAGTTGGTGCCGGCGAACCCCAGATTGGCGAGGTCCCGCTTGACGCTCCAGAGCAGCCGGGCGTCGTTGCAGCTCCCGGCGCGCCGGAACTGGCGGCAGTCCGAGACTCCGAACTCGGCCAGGCTGCAGCGCGCGCAGATGGTGCGCTGATGGCCGGTGGAGAAGAACAGCTCCGAGGCCCGGATCCCCGCCGCCCGCCGGCCGGCCCGGTGGAGGTACACGGTGGACGGCAGGAGCGCGTCGTCCCGCGCGTCTGCCACCACCTCCACACGGTCGCTGAACGCCAGCGCCACGGCGCTGTTGCTGCTGCCGTAGTCGATGCCGCACCCGACGACCGCCCCGCTCACGGCCCGCACACCAGGGCGGAGAGACTATCACCGGCCGCGGCGAGCCGTCCAACCGCGTTCGAGCAGGCTCGAGGGCCGCGGTCAGTCGGGCCAGACCCGGAGGCCGCCGACATAGGTGGCGAGCACGGGCAGGGAGCCCAGCGCCGTGGGCTCGACGCGCAGCGGGTCGCCGCCCAGCACGACGAAGTCGGCCAGCTGGCCGGCCGCCAGGCGGCCCTTCACGGCGCCGTCGCCGGCCGCGTCCGACGCCCGCACCGTGTACAGCTCCAGGGCCTCTCGCGCGGTGACGCGCTGCTGCGCGCCCAGCAGGGGGCCGTCCCAGCCCTGCCGTGTGACGCAGCTCTGCAGGCCGAGCAGCGGTTCGCAGGGCCCGCAGGGGAAGTCCGACGAGCCGGCGACCGCGACGCCGGCGTCGAGCAGCCAGCGGTGGGCGAACATGCGACCCAGCCGGCGCTCCCCGTACCAGTCGAGGAGGCGGCTGCCGTGGTAGTGCACGTAGCTCCCGAACGGGACCGCGATCGCCTGGAGCCTGTGGAGGCGGCGGAGGATCTCCTCGGTCACCACCGTGCAGTGCTCGATGCGGTGGCGAAGGCCCGGCCGCGGCCACTCCGCCTGCGCCTCCTCGAGCAGGTCGAGGATGATGCGGATCGCCCGGTCGCCGTTGGCGTGGACGCAGACGCGCGTGCCCTCCTCCTGGGCCCGCCTGACCACGTCGCGCAGCTCGGCGGTGCTGCGGCTCTGGATGCCGTAGTCATCGGTCCTGCCCTCGAAGGGCTCCTCCAGCAGGCAGGTCCGGCCGCCGACCGCGCCGTCCACGAACGTCTTCACGCCGCCGACCCGCAGCCGCTCCTCGCTCAGCCCGTCCAGCGGCTCCTGCCGGCGGATCGCGTCGGCGTGGTCGGCGGCCAGCAGCATCGTGACCCGCAGGCTCAGGAGTCCGCGCCGAGCCGCCGCCACCAGCAGGCGGGCGTCGTCGGGACCCACCAGCGCGTCGCCGATCGAGGTCAGGCCGGCCGCATGGAACCTCCGCTGGGCCCGGAGGAGGCCCTGGAGCCGCTCCTCGAGGCCGGCCGCGGGCAGCGGCGTCCGGCCGGCACGAGAGAGCTGGGGCATCGCCAGGTCGAACAGCGCCTGCTCGTAGAGCACGCCGTTGAGGCGGCCGCTGGCGTCGCGGCCGAGGGCGCCGCCGGCAGGAGCTTCGGAGCGCTCGTCGATCCCCGCCAGGTCCAGGGCCATCGAGTTGACCACGCCCCAGTGGCCGGCGACGTGGGTGACCAGCACCGGGTGGTGGGGAGCCGCCTCGTCCAGGTCGAACCGGGTGAGCGCACGGCCCTCGGCCATCTTCGCGTCGTCGTACCGGCTGCCCCGGACCCAGCTCTCGGGCGGCGTCCTCGCCGCCCACGCCTGCACCAGCGTCCGCAGGTCGGCGAGCGACCGCACCGCGTCCGGCGACAGGTCCAGATGCAGCATGTCCTCGGCCGTGATGGCGAGGTGCGCGTGCGCGTCATTGAACCCGGGGACCACCACGGCGTCGCCGAGGTCGACCTGCTCCGCCGCCGGCCAGCGGGCAGACAGGTCGTCGAGGCGTCCCGTCGCGGTCACGCGCCCGTTCCGCACGGCGAACGCCTCGGGCTCGTCCGCCGTCATCGCGAGCACCCGCGCGGCCCGATAGATCGTGGTCCCGGCCGCCGGCTCGTCGCCGATACGAAGCCTGCGATCCACCGCTGTCAGGCTAACCTGCCACGGCCCGGTCCGCGGGGGTCGCGGGCGGCGCATGGGGCAGCCGCGCGCTGACCGGCTCCAGGTTGCGGCGCGATGCCGGCGGGGCGTATGAAGACGGAAAGCAATGTCAAGCGCTGGTTCCGTCCACGGACGCGGCCTCCAGGTGCTGGCGGTGCTGCTCGATGCGCGGCGCCCGCTGGAGACCGCGACCGTGGCCCGGGCCCTGGGCGGGACGGCGGGGGGCGTGCGCGAGATGCTGTGCAGGCTCGAGGCACAGGCGTTCGTCACCCGCGACGAGACGGGGCGGTGGTGCCTGCCGGCCGGCGGCGCCACGACCCTGCCCGCCGCCCTGGTGGGCCGGCTGAACCTGCGCGCGGCCGCCCGTCCCGTCCTGCAGCGCCTCGCCGCCACGACCGGCGAGACGGTGACGCTCAACGTCCGCAATCGCGGGCATCGGATGCGCGTCGACGCCGTCGAGGGCCGGCCGCCGGCGCTGCCGGTGCCGGTCGGCGAGACGCTGCCGCTGCACGCCGGCACTGCAGGCAAGGTCCTCCTGGCCTACCTGGCGCGGCCGGCGGTCGAGCGGGCCCTGGCCAGGGCCAGCGCCGAGGGCCACGACGACCGGCGCCTGGGCGAGGAGCTGCAGGCGATCCGGCTCCGCGGCTACCTGGCGGCGGTGGATGCCCGCCACGCAGACGTCGCGGCGCTGTCCGCGCCGGTCTTCGGCCCGTCGGGCATCGCCGCCGCGCTGAGCGTGGTAGGGCCGGCGGAGCGCTGGGGGATGGAGCGGATGGAGGAGGCCGCCGCCCTCGTGTGCGCCGAGTGCGCGCACCTCTCGGTCGCCCTGGGAGCACCCTCGCCGGGCTGGTGACGGCGCCTCCCGACGCGCGCGGCGGGGGCCGCACGGAGAGCCCGCTCCCGCGTGCGGCCCCGCTCGACGGAGACCCCTACGGTGCCGTCGCCGGCTCCGCCGGGGCCCCCTCTGTGCCTGCGGACTCGAACCTGGTCCCCAGGCCGCTCGCCACGTGGGGCTGCGTCGCCCGCACGACGAAGTACCAGACCAGGCCGATCGCCGTCCACGCCAGGAACACGTACGGCAGCCAGACGTAGACGCCGCTCAGGGCCGTGAACGCGCCGCCGGGTATGAACTGCGGCAGCCAGTTGGCCCAGAACACGAAGGCCATGCTCAGCACGCCGATCGCGCCGAGGACGATGACGACCGGGTTGGAGATGCCGAGCCGATTGAGAAGGAACACGGGTGCGGCCAGGGACACCAGCGCGTACGCCAGCATGAACCCGAACGTGGCCAGTGTGCCCACGTAGGCGGTCAGGTCGACCGCCCGCCCGCCGGCCAGCACGGGGACGATGGCGGCCAGCACCATGGGCACCGCCACGACCCAGATCGCCACGTGCGGCGTCCGGTGGGTGTCGTGGGCCCGGGCCAGCGCCGTCACGCCCATGCCGTCGTGCGCCATGGTGAATGCGATCCGGGCCGAGGCGTTGATGCAGGCCAGCGTGCAGGCGAAGAGGCTGAGCATGATCGAGATGTCCATGATCGGCGCCAGGAAGTTGAGCCCGACGATGTTGGCCAGGTCCGGCAGCGGCGCCGAGCTCTTCACGAAGCCGCCCTTGGTGCCCTCGAAGCCGAAGGCCTGCGAGTACGAGACGACCACGTAGAACAGGCCCACCACGAGGCAGCTGGTGAGGATCGCCTGGCCGATGGTCCGGTAGGGGTTCCGCGCCTCCATGCCCAGGGAGCCGGCGCTCTCGAAGCCGACGAAGGCAAAGATGGCGAGCACCACTCCGACCAGGACGCCGCCCGTCGTCACGCCCTTCAGCTGCAGCTGCGTGGTGTCGAAGACGCCGCCCTTGTTGACCCAGATCGCCACGCAGAGGATCAGGATCAGCGCGACCGAGATCGCCTCCAGCGTCAGGCTGGTCCTGGCCGACAGGCGCATGTCCCTGATGGCGACGGCCAGGGGGACGAAGAAGTCGACCAGGAAGAGCACGGTCAGCACGATCCGGTTGTCGGCTGCGATCGCGCCCCCCGTGACGCGGTTCAGGAAGTCGCCGCCGAAGATGCCGAAGCCCAGGATCGTGGCGATCCCGGTCACGACGTAGCCGAGCTGCAGCGCCCAGCCCGCGCTGTGGCCGGCGCCGGGACCCAGGCCCCGGGTCACCCAGACGTAGAACGAGCCGGCGGAGTTCGCCCGCCGGGAGAACTGGGCCGCGCAGTAGCCCACGCACATCATCAGGACGATGGCGATCACGAACGAGACCCAGGTCCCGTTGCCCGCGCTGAAGAAGACCAGCAGCGGCAGCAGGGCCATGGCCCCCGTGGGCGACATGTTGGCAACGGACTGCGCCAGCACCTCCGGCAGGTTCAACGAGTTGCGCCGCAGCGACGTCGCGCCCGCGGCGCCGCCTCCGCTCTGGCCGTTGACCTCACTCATGGGGGTCCTCCCTCCTTCCTCTCTCGATTGATCTACTGCGGCGTTGCGCCGTTGGGGTGGCAGTGCTCGGCGGCAAGCGGCACGTCCAGGCCCGGGTTGCCGACGAAGAAGCCCCACGGCTTGAGGTGGAAGCCCACGTACGTGACCGGCATCACGGGCCAGTCCTCCGGCCGG
>DATFRD010000017.1:0-9694 GCA_035263645.1 Candidatus Dormiibacterota bacterium
TGGCCCGACCCTGGATGCAGAGGCTCTTGTCGGCTGCTGCGTCCTGCACCCCCTGGTAGGAGTTCGCGTTGAACGACTTGTCGGACAGCTTGCCGACGTCCGTGACCAGACCGACCTTCAAGGTCTTGGAGCACCCGGAGCCGGTGCTCGAACTCGTCGTCCCTCCCGACCCACAGGCGAACGCGAGCACGACAGCGGCGGCGAGCATCGCCACTCCACGAAAACCCTTCATATTCAATCCCCCAGGTGGGTTGCTGGATCGCAGCTTGGCGCCAGTCTAGGGCCTCGGGCCCGCGGCAGGAAGCCTTTACACGAAATGGCCGCTGCGGAGGTGCTCGAGCAGCGCCTCCCGCTCCGGCGGCAGCGTGCCGTCGAGGACCAGCTCCTCCAGTGCCGCCTTGAGCCGGCCGACCTCGGGCCCCGGCCGGAGGCCCGTGACCCGCATGATGTCGGTCCCGCTGACCGGCAGTCGCATCCGGGTCGGCCGCTCCTCCAGGACGCGGCGCAGCCGTGCCTCCAGCTCATCCAGCTTGGCCCCGTCGGGGTAGCGGGAGGCGGCGACGTCGGCCCGGGCCAGCGTCATCAGCGTCCACAGGAGGTCGCCCGCGTCCCTGGCCAGACGCCTCACCGCCCCGTCCCGCCAGCTCGGCTCGTAGAACACCGGCCGCAGGTGGAGCCGGACCAGCTTCGCCACGCGCTCGATCTCGGCGTTCGGGAATCGCAGCCGCTGCAGCGCCCCGCGGGCCAGCACCGCCCCCACCTCGTGGTGGCCGTGGAAGGCGCCGTCCGGCGTGGCGGTCGGCGGCTTCCCGACGTCGTGGAACAGCGCGGCGAGGCGCAGCACCAGGTCTGGCGGCGCCAGGTCGGCGGCCCGCTGGACGGTCAGCAGCGTGTGCCCGAAGACGTCAGCGATGTGCCAGCCGCCCTGCTCCACCCCGTGGCAGGCGAAGACCTCGGGCAGCAGCCGCTCCAGGAGGCCGCCCCGGTCCAGCAGCTCCAGGGCGCGGCCGGGCCGCGGCGACAGGAGCATCTTGCGCAGCTCCTCGGCCACGCGCTCGACCGACACCACTGGCGGCCGCGCCCGGTCGCGCAGCCGGACCATGGCCGGCAGGAGCTCGGGCGACAGCTCGAAGTCGAGCTGGACGGCCAGCCGGATCGCCCGCAGCATCCGCAGGGGGTCGTCGCTGAACGTCACGTCGGCCGCCCGCGGCGTCCGGAGCAGCCGGCGCTCCAGGTCGCGGCGGCCGCCCAGGGGGTCATCGATGTGGCCTTCGAAGTCCATCAGCATCGCGTTGACGGTGAAGTCGCGGCGCAGGAGGTCCTCCTGGACGGTGACCGGGCGCACGAACGGCTTGCGCGAGTCAGGCGCGTAGGACTCCGCCCTGGCCGATGCGAACTCGACCAGGCGCCGGCCCCAGGTCACCTGCGCCGTCCCGAACCGGGGGAACAGCGCCGGCCGCCGGGCGCCGGCGAGGACCGCGAACCGCTCCGCCAGCTCCAGCGCCCGCCCCTCCTCGACCACGACGTCTAGGTCGGGATGGTCGCGGCCCAGGAGCCGGTCGCGGACGTAGCCGCCCACCGCCCACGCGCGCACGCCCAGCTCTGCGGCCGCCTGTCGCAGCAGGGGAAACGCCGGGTCGACGGCGGCTACCGGTGCTCCCGCGCCCATTCCACGGCGCCCACCTGCCCGGCACGATCGCCCAGTCGGGCCCGGACCACGCGGGGCCGGCGCCGGGGCTTGATGAACGGGGAGGAGCGGAGGACGCTCCTCATGACCGGCCCCACCTGGGCCCAGGACCGGGTCACGCCGCCCCCGATCACGATGACCTCGGGGTCGAACAGGTTGGTCAGGTTGACCAGCGCGTGGCCCATGTACGTGGCGGCGCGCCGCACTCGCTGGGCCGCCTCCCCGTTGCCGGCGGCCGCCTGCTCGAACAGCTCCGTAGCCGCCTCGCCCGTCTCGCGCCGCAGGGCGTTGCCGCCGCAGAACACCTCGACGCAGCCCCGCTGCCCGCAGCTGTCGAGCGGACCGTCCGGGTCGAGGATCATGTGCCCGACCTCGCCGGCGGCGCCGTGCGCCCCCGAGAACAGCCGGCCGTCGAGGATCAGGCCCGCGCCGACGCCCGTGCTCCACGTCACGTAGACCATCGTGCGGGAGCCGCGGCCGGCGCCGTGGTGGAACTCGCCCAGCGCGGCCAGGTTGGCGTCGTTCTCCAGGTGCACGCGGGAGTCGAGCACCTCGCGCAGCATCGCGGCCAGCGGCACGTTCCTCCAGCCGTCCAGGTTGGGCGGGTTGACCAGCACGCCCCGGACCGGGTCGGTGGGCCCCGGTGCGCCCACGCCGACCACGTCGACCCGCTCCCCCTCGGCCAGGCGGCCGATCTGCTCCGCCGCCCAGCCGACCACGCGTCGCGGCGTGCGCAGCAGGCTCGTGCGGTTGCGGTTGGTCGCCACGATCTGACCGTCGGGGCGCGCGACGGCGACCCTCACCTGCGTCCCTCCCAGGTCGATTCCGGCGATCATCGGACGTAAGGTAGCGAAGTGGCCCCTCCGGTCACCTCCGCCACTTGAGCGTTCGCGCTGGGCCGCGACGGGGCGCTCATTCCGGCAGCGCCTGCGCCGCCTCCAGCAGCGACTCGACAGCCGGCCGCAGGCGCTCTCCGAGCGGCGTGAGGCGGTACCGCGTGCCGAGCGGCGGCCCAGCGTCGACCTCCCGCACGACCAGCCGAGCCTCGCACAGCTCCTGGAGCCGCTCGCTCATGACCCGTTCGGACAGGCCGGGCACGGCGCGGGCGACCTCGGAGAAGCGGGCTGGGCCGTGCATGAGCGCTGCCAGGATCGGAAGCGTCCATCGCTTCCCGACCAACCGGAACACGCGGAGCTGCCGGTCTCCGCAGCGGAAGCCGTTGCGCAGGGTTTCCAATACCGCTCTGGAGGGTACGTTAACTCACCGGCTGACGGAATGTAAGCCCCGAATGAGGAGATAGACCAGAGCAGATGCCATCGAACGCACTGAAGCTACCGGTCCTGCCGCTGACGCAGGCCGTCGTCCTGCCGCGGATGAGCGCGACGATTCCGATCGACTCGGGCGATTCGCGGCTGGCCGTGCAGGCGGCGCTCGCACACGACGGTCGGTTGCTGCTGCTGCCCAAGGTCGACAGCCGCTACGCCGCCATCGGCGTGGTCGCCAAGATCGAGGAGAAGGGCAACCTCCCCGATGGGACCGAGGTCGTCGCCGTCCAGGGCCGCTCCCGCGCCATCCTGGGTGAGGTCACCCCGGAGCCGGGTGGGGTGCTGTGGGCGGAGGTCGAGCCCGTGCCGGACCCGGCCTCGTGGTCGGACCGCGCGCGGGAGCTGATGCACCAGTACCGGGCGCTCGTCGAGAACATCCTCGAGCTGCGCGGCGCGCCGCAGGTGGCGCAGGTGCTGCGGGGCATCGAGAACCCCGGCCACCTGGCTGATATGGCGGGGTACTCTCCCGACCTGTCCCAGGCGCGCAAGGTCGAGGTGCTGGAGACCCTCGACGTCGAGCAGCGGCTGGAGAAGCTGATCGGCTGGTACGAGGACGTGCTGGCCGAGCTGAGCCTCAAGGACAAGCTGCGCAGCGAGGTGTCGGAGCGCATGGAGAAGAACCAGCGCGACTTCATCCTGCGACAGCAGATGGAGGCCATCAAGAAGCAGCTGGGCGAGGGCGGCGGCGACGTGGTCGCCGAGTACCGCAACCGCGCCGAGGCGTCGGGCATGCCGGAGGCTCCACGCAAGGAGTTCGACCGCGAGCTGGACCGCCTGGAGCGGATGAGCGAGCAGTCCCCCGAGTACGGCTGGATCCGGAACTTCCTGGACTGGATGCTCGACGTGCCCTGGAGCAATCGCACCGATGACCAGTTCGACCTGGTCGAGGCGCGGCGCATCCTCGACGCGGACCACTCCGGCCTGGAGGACGTGAAGGACCGCATCATCGAGTTCCTGGCCGTGCGCAAGCGGCGCCAGGAGCGGGGCCTCGTTGAGCAGGGAGGCCGCGGCTCGGGCGCGATCATCACGCTGGTCGGGCCGCCCGGCGTCGGCAAGACGTCGCTGGGCGAGTCCGTGGCGCGCGCCCTCGGCCGCAAGTTCGCCCGCATCTCGCTGGGCGGCATCCACGACGAGGCCGAGATCCGGGGCCACCGCCGCACCTACATCGGCGCGCTGCCGGGCCGGATCGTGCGCGCCCTGAAGGAGGCCGGCACCAAGAACCCGGTCGTGATGCTCGACGAGATCGACAAGGTCGGAGCCGACTGGCGCGGCGACCCCTCGTCGGCGCTGCTGGAGGTGCTCGACCCGGCGCAGAACCACACGTTCCGCGACCACTACCTGGAGGTCGACCTGGACCTCTCCGAGGTCCTGTTCATCCCGACCGCGAACGTGGCCGACACGATCCCCGCCCCGCTGCTGGACCGGATGGAGTTGATCCGCCTCGACGGCTACACCGAGGAGGAGAAGCTGGTGATCGCACGCCGGCACCTGGTCGGCCGCCAGCTCGAGCGCAACGGGCTGGACGGCTCCGAGGCGACGATCAGCGACGGCGCGATCTCGCGGATCATCTCGGACTACACGCGGGAGGCCGGGGTGCGCAGCCTGGAGCGTGAGCTGGGCAAGGTGCTCCGCAAGGTGGCCACCCGGATCGACGCGGGACAGCTGACGCCGCCGGCGGCGATCGACGAGGCGCTCGTGCGCGACGCGCTGGGCAAGCCGCGGTTCCAGTTCGAAGAGGTCCTGGAGCGCACGGCGGTGCCGGGCGTGGCGACGGGCCTGGCGGTGACCGGCACGGGCGGCGACGTCCTCTTCATCGAGGCCACGTCGATGCCCGGCGAGCCGAAGGCCGGCCTCACCCTGACTGGCCAGCTGGGCGACGTCATGAAGGAGTCGGCCCAGATCGCCCTGTCCTACGTGCGCTCGCACCCCGAGCTGGGCCTGGAGGGCGGCTTCGGAGACCGCCAGGTGCACATCCACGTGCCGGCCGGCGCCGTGCCCAAGGACGGGCCGTCCGCCGGCGTGACGATGACGACGGCACTTGTCTCGCTGCTGAGCCGGCGCCCGGTCCGCTCGACCGTCGGCATGACGGGCGAGGTCACGCTGCAGGGCAAGGTGCTGCCGATCGGCGGAGTCAAGCAGAAGGTGCTGGCCGCCAAGCGCGCCGGCCTGAAGGAGGTCATCCTGCCGAAGCGGAACGAGGCCGACCTGGACGACCTGCCGGCCGCGATCCGCGAAGAGCTGCGGATCCACCTGGTCAGCGACGTCACGGAGGCGCTCGCCGTGGCCCTGGAGCCCGAGGCGAGGCCGAGGGTGGCCGCCGCCGTCTGACAATCAGGAAACCCTCCCCCCAACCTCTCAGGGGCCGCGGCCGAAAGGCTGCGGCCCCACTCGCTTCGGCGCTCAGAAAAAGGGAAGCCAGGTAAGCAAGGGCCTGGCCCGAGCGTGTGAGTCCCTAACCCACGCCGCCCCCACGGAGCCCCCCAGACCCGAAGGGCTGCACCGGAGGTGACCCAAAATCCCAGACAGAGGGGGGGTTCCGGAAGGGGGGGCCCGCCCCCCCTTGCAAGCTAGTTGAATATCCGAGTCAGCTCGTACAGCTCCCGCGGCACCCGGCGGATCTCGGCCAGCAGGTCGGACAGCGGCGCCACGGCCACGGTTCCGTCGCGCCGGACCGGCGCCACACCGCCCTCGCCCCGGTCCAGCAGCTCCGTGGCCGCCACACCGAGCCGCGTGGCCCAGATCCGGTCGACGGAGGACGGGCTGCCGCCCCGCTGCAGGTGGCCCAGCACCGTCACCCGGGTCTCGAAGCCGGTCTCCTGCTCGATCCGGCGGCTGAGCGCGTCGCCCACCCCCCGCTTGGCGAGCTGCACATGGCCGAACGCGTCCATCGACTCCTCGCCGTTCGTCGCGAGGCCAGGAAACGAGACCCCCTCGGCGACCACGATGATGCTGAAGTCCCTGCCCTCGCCGCGGCGCCGGTGCAGGTGCTGCACGACGTCGGCCAGCTCCACCGGGTACTCGGGGATGACGATCAGGTCCGCGCCTCCGGCCAGGCCGCCGGCGCACGCCACCCAGCCCGTATCGCGGCCCATGACCTCCACGACCATGACCCGGTGGTGGGCGGACGCGGTGGTGTGCAGCCGGTCTAGGGCCTCGGCCACGATGCCCGCCGCCGTGTCGAACCCGATGCAGAACTCTGTCGCGCACAGGTCGTTGTCGATCGTCTTGGGCACGCCGACGACCCGGAAGTCGTTCTCGTGCAGCGCCTTCGCGACCGACAGCGTGTCGTCACCCCCGATCGCCACGAGGCCGTCCACCCCGTACCTGAGCAGGGTCGCGCACACGCGGGACACCCCGTCGGGCTCCCTCAGCGGGTTCGTCCGGGAGGTGCCCAGGATCGTGCCACCCAGGGGGAGGATGCCGCGGACGGTCGCCGGCTCCAGGTCCATCATGTCGCCGCTGAGGGCGCCTGCCCAGCCGTTCTTGATGCCGCTGACCCGGTGGCCGAGCTCGAATGCGCGCCGGACCACCGCGCGGATCGCCGCGTTCAGGCCCGGTGCGTCGCCGCCGCCGGTGAGGACTCCGATTCTCATGAGAGCAAGACTCCGAGGAAAATGCAGCAGGTGAAGGCCCCGCTGCGGGCCGAGTGGGCCGGCCGGGGCGGGGTGCAGCCAGATGTCGAGCGGTGCGCAGCATACGGCGGCCCCAGCGCGAGCCGCAACCGTCCCGCCCGATCGCGGAGTCGGATTTTAGTCCGGCCGGGACTCAGTCCCTCCCCACTCGCGGGGGAGGTGGCCCGCCACGGCCGGAGGGGGTTCCGGAAGAGGGGCCCGCCCCCCTTGCAAGCGTCAGCGCAAGACGCGCTGGTCGCCGACCCGGCGCGTGATCCGCTGCGCGTCCAGGTGCTCGAGCAGCGCCAGCACCGGTCGCCGGCTGGCCCCCATCCGGTCCCGCAGGCTCGCCACGGAGACCGAGCCCTCGCTCGCCACGACCTCCCGGACCAGCGCCACCGCCGAGTCGTAGGCGGCCCGCGTGAAGGCCACCTCCTCCGACAGCCGAACCAGCTCGCCCCGCTGCACCAGCGCCCGCACCACCTCCAGGGACGCGCCCGCCTCCCGCATGGCCTCGGGCAGCGACGGCGGGGCGAACGGCTGCGCCGCCAGGAGGTCCAGCAGCCGGCCGGCGGGGCCGCCGGCGGCCGCATCGATCTCGACCCGGTGCGCCGGCAGCGCCAGCTCGCCGGCCCCGCGGTCCGCCAGCACGGCGTCCCGGGCCAGCGCCGACAGCACGGGCCCGAACGCCGCCGGGGCCAGGCCGAGCCGGCTCTTCAGCTCCTCCCTGGGCATCCCGGCCCGCAACGGGTGGGCGCGGTGGTACTCCTCCAGCGCGGCGGCGGCCCGGCCGGCGATCCGGGCCCACGCCGCGGGCGAGAACAGCCAGTCCCCCACCCGGCGCGCGTCCAGCGCGTCCACCTCGGCGCCGTCGGCGAGCGTCGCCCGGAGCAAGGCCTGGACCGTGATGCCCCGCGGGTACTTGCGCAGCTCCTCCTGCAGGACCTCTCCGGCGGCCCGGCGTTCTAGCGACTCCCACACGCGCTCGTCGTGCCGCGGGTGCCGGCGCGGGCTCACGTCCGCGAACGTGCCTCCGGCGATCGTCACCGACGGTGTCGGCAGCCGAAGGACGAACCGGTCGCCGGCGGCGATCGCGACCGGGCGCGACAGGTACAGCTGCGCCCAGTCGGTGCCGCCGGCCGGTATCTCGTCCGCTGCCAGGACGATGACCCGCGCGGCGACCTCCGCGGTCCCGGTGTGGACCAGCACCTGGGCGCCGTGACGCAGCGGCTTCGGGCTGTCCCGCAGCACCCGCACCGAGGCGTCCGCGCGGCGCGTGGCCGTCACCGTGCCCACTCGGGCCAGCACCTCGCCGCGGCGCAGCTCGTCCTTCTCGACGCCGACCAGGTTGGCCGCCACCCGGCTGCCTGGCTCGGCGACCTCCACCCGCCGGTTGTGCTGCTGCAGGCCCCGGATGCGGGTGCGCCGGCCGGCAGGCTGCAGCTCGACGTCCTCGCCGACCTTCAGCGTCCCGTCGACGAGCGTCCCGGTGACGACGGTCCCGAACCCGCTGATCGTGAACACGCGGTCGATCGGGAGGCGCGGCCGGCCCCGGTTCTCACGGGGCGGCATCCCGGCGAGCAGGGCGTCGAGCCTCCGCTTCAGGTCCTCCAGGCCCTGACCGGACACCGCCGAGACGGGCAGGATCTCGGCGCCCCGGAGCGAGGTCCGGGCCAGCGTCTCGGACAGCTCCGCCTTCACCAGCTCCAGCCAGTCCGGCTCGACCAGGTCGACCTTGGTCACGACCGCCAGGCCTCGCCGGATCTCCAGCAGGTCGACGATCTCCAGGTGCTCGACGGTCTGCGGCATCACGCCCTCGTCGGCCGCCACCACCAGGAGCACCGCGTCGAGGCCGTGCACGCCCGCCAGCATGTTGCGGATGAAGCGGGCGTGACCGGGCACGTCGACGATGCCGACCAGCCGCCCGCTCGGGAGCGCCAGGTACGCGAAGCCCAGGTCGATGGTCATCCCCCGCCGCTTCTCCTCCTCCAGGCGGTCAGGGTCGATGCCGGTCAGGGCCTGGATCAGCGTCGACTTGCCGTGATCGATGTGGCCCGCGGTGCCGACGACGTAGCTCACGAGACGGTCGCACAGGCCGCGCAGGCGGCTTCGATGGCGTCCTGGAGCAGGTCGTCCTCGCCGCGCAGGACGGTGCGGAGATCGACGCAGCAGCGGCCGCCCTCGATCCTGGCCAGGACCGGCGGCTCGCCACGGCGCAGCGCGGCGGCCAGCCGGGAGGCGGGCCCCGGCAGCGCCAGGAGGACCGTGGGCACCTCGTGGCCCGGCAGAGAGCCGCCACCCACCGCAGAGGCGCCCTCGACGCGCTCGCACTCGATGCCGCGCTCCTGGAGCCGGACCATGAGGTAGCCGGCGCGCCGGCGCAGCTCGTCCGGCGGGGAGGTCAGCATGCGCGAGACCGGTGAGGCGCTGCCCAGCAGCCGTTCACGCAGGGTCACCTCCAGCGCCGCGAGCGTCATCTTGTCGACTCGAACCGCCCTCGCCAGCGGATGCTTCGCCATCCTGCCGATCGGAGCTGCCCTGCCTACGACGATGCCGGCCTGGGGCCCGCCCGGCAGCTTGTCGCCCGAGAACGTCACGACGTCCGCATGGAGAACGGCCTCGGCCACGGTGGGCTCGTCGAAGAGCTCCTCCAGCGCACCGCTGCCGACGTCGTCCAGGAGCAGCACCCCGAGCCGGTGAGCCAACTGGGCCAGCTCGGCCAGCGGCGCCGACTCGGTGAAGCCGCTGATGCGGAAGTTGGAGGTGTGCACGCGGAGCAGGGCGGCGGTGCGGTCGCCGGCCGCCGCCTCGTAGTCGGCGGTCCGCGTCCGGTTGGTCGTCCCCACCTCGACCATCCGCGCACCCGAGAGGCGCATCACGTCGGGCATCCGGAACGAGCCGCCGATCTCCACCTGCTCGCCGCGCGAGACCACGACCTCGCGACCCCTGGCCAGGGCGCTGAGCATCAGCAGCACGGCGGCCGCGTTGTTGTTGACGACCAGCGCCGCCTCCGCGCCGGTCAGCCGGGTCAGCAGCGGAGCCACCAGGCTCGAGCGGTCGCCGCGCCGGCC
>DATFRD010000018.1:0-8678 GCA_035263645.1 Candidatus Dormiibacterota bacterium
CGGCGCGGCGCTGGGGGCCGTTGCGGCGGTCGCCGGGGAGCGGCTGCCCCTCGGCCGCTTCCAGCGCAGTGCGGAGCACGGCGCCGCCCTCGGGGTCGAGGATGCCGTTGAGCACGTAGACGCCGTCCACCGTCTCGCTCAGCCAGAGCCGGCGGCGCTCGAACTCGCGGTCGATCTCGGCCAGGTCGCCATCCTGGTCCACGCAGTGGCGGAGGACGCGGGCGGCCATGCGCAGCCGGCGGGGGTCGTGGTCGCGGGCCACGGCCAGCAGCGAAGGCTGGGCCTCCAGGGCGGCATCCAGGCCGACCTCGTCCACCGTCCTCGTCAGGATGGCGGCGTGGGCGAACCCGACCTCGCCGGCGGAGAAGGCCCTGGCGGTCTCGGGCAGGTCGGCGAGGCGGCGGGCGACGCGGACGTGCTCGGAGCCCAGGCCGGGAGCCAGGCGGCACTGATAGCGCAGCCAGGCCGTGGGACTGAGGGCGCCGTCCTCGCGGTAGGCCCCGGAGCGGTCGAGGGCGCCGACGGCCCGGGTGAACTCGGACTCCAGGGCATCGACGAGCCCGCGGAGGGCGACCAGGTGCTCGCCGAGCAGGGGACCGGGCAGGGCCTGGAGGTCGAGCTGGCGGAGGTGGTCGAGGCCGGCAGCGAGGGGCGCGAGGGCCGGTGGAGTTGTGGCGACCTCGATCTCCGAACGCATGTTTGTATTGTATCACTTGACAGCGCCGACCGGCGGAGAGCCCCTAAACTGCTGAGCTCGACGGATGGCGGTCCTGGTCATGCTCCACCTCGTCGGCGCCGCGCTCTGGCTCGGCGGCCTGGTCACGCTGGCGGTGGCGGTCCTCGTCGCGCTCCGGACCCTGCCCTCGGCGACGTTTCGGGCCTTCGTGCGGCGGGCCAGGTGGGCCTTCGCGGGCCAGTCGACCGTGGCCTGGCTGCTGATCGCCGTGTCCGGGCTCGTGATGGCGGGTCGGCTCGGCTGGCCGGCGCCGGTGCGGGTCAAGACCGCCCTCGGCGGTGCGCTCGTGGCGGCCACGGCCCTGCACGTCGTCACCGGCGGCTCACCGAGTGGCGGCCGGCCGTGATGGCGTCCAGGGCCCTCGCCCTGCTCGTGTTCGGCGGTACCCTTGCGGCCTTCTGGCTGGGTGTGCAGATCGCCTCGTGAGCTGGCCCGCCGCCGCCCGCCTGGTCGACCCCCGCCCCATCTCCTCGTGTTCCAAACGCTCGCGTCTGGCGCCGCCGCCGGTCGGGAGGGTGACCTGAGCTCCGGCGGAGCGCGGGGCGACGCGCTCGAGTCCCTGCTGGCCCGCCGCATCCTCTTCGTCGCCGGCAAGGGCGGGACCGGCAAGAGCACGATCGCCGCCGCGCTCGCGCTCATCGCGGCCGGCTCCGGCAGGCGCGTGCTGTGCGTCGACGTGGATGTCAAGGGCGACCTGGCGCGGGCGCTTGGCGCGGAGCCGGTGGGCTTCCAGCCGCGCCTCGTCCAGCCGGGTGTCAGCGTCCTGGCCCTGCTTCCGGAGGAGTCGCTGAGCGAGTACCTGAGAATCTGGTTCAAGGTGCCGCGGGTGGCCCGCCTCACGCCGCTGGTCCGGGTCCTCGACTTCGTGGCCACCGGCGTCCCGGGCACCCGGGAGATGCTGACCACCGGCAAGATCGCCTACGAGGAGAGGCGGGAGGAACGGGGTCGCCCAACGTGGGACCTCATCGTGGTGGACAGCCCTGCCAGCGGCCACCTGCTGCCCCAGCTGAGCGCTGCCCGCTCGATGATGGAGCTCACGCGCGGCGGCATCATCCGCTCCCAGACAGAGTGGGTCGACCAGACCCTCACGGACCCTCGGCGGACGCTGCTCGCGATCTGCGCGCTGCCGGAGGAGATGCCGGTCGTCGAGGCGATCGAGCTGCACGACCGGGCGCAGGCGGAGGCCCACGTCGCGGTCGGCGCCTGCTTCCTCAACAGCACGCTCCCGGTGCCGGTGACCCCGCGCGACACCGGCGTGCTCGAGGCGCTGGCCTCCGGTCATGCGCAGGCAGCCGCGGCGCGGTTGGGCGGCCAGCTCGGCCCGGTCCTGGAGGGCGCCGCCATCGCGCGGCGGCTGCACGACGGCGACCGCCGCCACGCCAGCCGGCTGCGCGCCCACATGCGCGTCCCGGTGCTGGAAGTGCCGCGCCAGGTCGGCACGGCGCCGGGGCTCGAGACCACCCGCGCCGTGGCCGCCGCCGTCGGGGGCTCCGCGGTGTGAGGCGGGAGGCCGGCCCTGCGGCGGCCGGGGACGTGGTCGAGAAGCTCGCCCGCCACCGGATGATCGTCTGCTGCGGCAGCGGCGGGGTGGGGAAGACGACGGTGAGCGCCGCTCTCGGCATGGCGATCGCAGCGGCGCGCGACACCCGGGTGCTCGTGCTCACCATCGACCCCGCCCGGCGGCTCGCCACCGCGCTGGGCCTGACCTCCATCGGCACCCGGCCCGTCACGATCGCGCCGGAGCGGCTGCGCGCGGCCGGCCTGGCGCCGCGCGGCCAGCTCGACGCCGCGATGCTCGACGCCAAGTCCGAGTGGGACCGCCTGGTCGAGCGACACGCGCCGAGTCCGGAGGTCCGCGACCGGATCCTGGCCAATCGCTTCTACCGGGGCATCAGCACCGCGTTCGCGGGCTCGCAGGAGTACGTGGCGCTGGACGCCGTCTACGATCTCCAGGCCAGCGGCGAGTACGGGTGCGTCGTGGTCGACACGCCTCCCTCGCGCAACGCCCTGGACTTCCTGGACGCGCCCGACCGTCTCACGGACTTCGTCTCGGCCCGGCTGCTGGCCTGGCTGGCCGGTCCGTCCCGCTTCGGGCTGCGGGCGATGGGCTTCGCCGCGACGCCGTTCCTCCGGATGGCGGACCGCCTGCTGGGGGGAGAGGTGCTGGAGGAGCTGGGCGCGTTCGTGCGCGACATCCAGGGTCTCTACGGCAGCGTACGGCGGCGGGCGGCCGCCATGTACGACCTGCTGCGGTCGCCGGCCACGGCGTTCACCGTGGTCACGACGCTCGATCCGCAGCCGTTCGCGGAGGCCGAGTTCCTCTGCGCCAGGCTGGGGGAACGCTCGATGCCGCTGCGGGCGGTGGTGGTCAACCGCGTCCTGCCCCGGGCCCTGCTGGACCCGGCCGGGGCGGCCGCGGCGACCACCCTGGCCGAGGACCCCGGAGTCGGAGCCTGGCTGTCGGCCGAGCTGGGGGAGCCGGTTGCGCCGGCGGTCCCGCGCCGCCTGGGCCAGGCCTTCCTGGCGCTCCACGCGCTCGCGGAAGGGCAGGAGGCGCAGGTGGCCCGGCTGGGCGGCCTGGGGCGGGTTCCCGTGGCCCGCCTCCCGCTCGCCGATCGGGAGGTCAGCGACCTCGATTCGCTGGGCGAGCTCGCCCGCCGGCTCCGCGAGGGTCCGGGTTGACCGCGATCGGGGATCAGCGGGCGACGACCACGGTGCAGTGGCTGAGCTGGATCACTTTGTGGGTCACGCTGCCGAGCAGCAGACCGGCGAGGTCGGACCGGCCGCGCGAGCCCATCACGATGGCGTCGGCGCCCTCGGCCTCTGCGACCTCCAGGATCGCCTGCGCCGCCCGCCCCTCGGGAGCGGATTCTGTCCGCCCGCTCACCCTGACACCGGCGGCCGCCACCTCGGTCCGGGCCTGGTCGACCAGCCTGTCGGCCTCCGAGGTCCCCTCCAGCGAGTAGGAGCCGCCCCTGGCCACGAGGTACTCGCGGGCGTGGAACACGATCACCTGGCCCTTCGACTTCTTCGCGATGTCCACGGCCACCGGCACCGCCTTGGCGGCGTGCTCCGACCCGTCCACCGCGAGCAACACCTTTTCGAACACGTCCGTGTCTCCCTGCGCCGACGAGCCGGCGCCAAGCCTGCCCCTGCGGGCCTGCCGCCAGCCTAGGACCATCGATGGAAGGCTCGCCCGCAACCTCGCCCCGCGAGCCGGCCCGCTCCGTCCGGGTGGGGTCAGCGCCCTGTTCTGGACGCCAGGTCCGCGACCGAGAGTGCCCGCGCGGCGTCGGCCGGGGCGACGATCCCCACCAGGCGCCCGTCCTCCCCGAACACCAGGGCGCGGCCGCAACCGCCGCCGGCGAGCCGCGTGACCAGGTCGGCCAGCGGCTCCGACGGCCTGGCCGTCACCACCTCCGAGAGCGGGTGGGCGACGTCCGCGACCGTGGTCGCGCGCCTGCGATCCGTGGGCACCTGCCGCAGGCGGTCGAGGGTGACGAGGCCCTGCGGCCGGCCCTGGAAGTCGCGAACCGGGTAGCTGGAGTGGTGATGCTTCAGCACGTACTCGTGGATGAGCTCGTCCACGGTGATCCAGCCGGGGGCTGCGAACGGGTTCGGCGTCATGACGTCGGCCACCCGGACGCCGGCCAGGGACTGCCGGATCGCCGTCCCCTGCTCCTCGGCCCGGGCGGCGGAGAGCAGGAACCACCCCAGGAACGCGAACCAGACGCCGTTGATCACGTCGCCCGCGAAGAAGAACACGATGCCGAGCGCGATCATCAGGTAGGCGAGGACCGCCCCAGCCCTGGCCGCCAGCGCGGTGGCGCGCCGGAGATCGCCGCCGCGCATCCAGAGCAGCGCCCGCAGCACCCGGCCGCCGTCCAGCGGGAAGGCGGGTAGCAGGTTGAAGCCGGCCAGGAGCGCGTTGATCAGGCCGAGCCAGCTCGCCGCCGCGACCGCCAGCGCCGGCGCGCCCAGGGCCCTGAGCGCGTCTCCGGCGGCGAGGAACAGGACCGCGAGGCCGAGACTGACCGCGGGCCCCACCGCCGCGATGCGCAGCTCGGGACCGGGCTCGGCGGCGTCGCCGCGGAACTTCGCCACGCCGCCGAACAGCCACAGGGTGACGCCCTCGATCTCCATGCCCTGGCGTCTGGCCAGCAGCGCGTGCGCCATCTCGTGCCCGAGCAGGGAGCCGAGGAAGAGGAGGGCGGTGACGACCGCGGCGGTCCAGTAGGCGGCTGACGGTTGGCCCCCGGCCGCGGCCGGCAGCAGGCCCACCGCCAGGCTCCACGCGATCAGGGCGAAGATCACCGCCAGGCTCCAGTGGGCGCCGATGCGGATGCCGCCCAGCCGGCCGAGGTGGATGCTGTCGCTCACCGCCGGCTCAGCCGGATTCCACCGACGACACGCGACTCGGACCGGACGTCCGCTCGGGCGGTGGAATCCGGCTCAGGTTCCTCATCACCTCATTGTCCGCGGCCGACGCCCAGCCCGGCTCCGCGGGGCCGGCTCAGCAGCAGAGGGCCGGGAAGCCGGATGTCCAGCTCGCCCGGAGGTCGGGGAGGATCGCGCAGCCCTAGATTGGAGAGCGCTTAAGCCCCACCGACGGCACGGGACCTGGATCGGCGCGAGACTGGCGGCACGATGGAGGTATCTCTCGAAGGCAGGGTCGCGCTGGTCACCGGGGCCGGGCCGAACATCGGCAGCGGCATCGCACTGGCGCTGGCGAGATACGGAGCCAGGGTTGCGTGCAACGACATCGACGCGGAGTCCGCCGCCGCCTGCGTTCGCCGCATCGAGCGCAACGGCGGCACGGCGATGGCCATCCCCGGCGACGTGACGAAGGAGGGCGAGGTCGTCGCGTATGTGCAGAAGGTCCTCGACGCGTGGGGGAAGATCGACATCCTGGTCAACAACGCCGCCCTCCTGGGCGGCAGGGGTGTCCTCGACGAGAGCGCCGAGGACTTCTCCCGGGCGGTCCTGGTCGCCGCGCTGGGCAACTTCCTCAACACCAAGCACGTGGCCCGCTCGATGTGCGAGCGGGGTGTTCGCGGCTCCATCGTCTGCATCTCGTCGTCGAATGGCTGGACGGCGTCGCCCGGGGTCATCGCCTACGCGTTCCACAAGGGCGGCGTCAACAACTTCGCACGTGCGGCCGCCATGGACCTGGCGCCCTACGGGATCAGGGTCAACACCTTCACGCCGACGATGGTGAGGCCGGACAACCCGGAGCTGGTCGCTGCGGGCCGGCCGAGGGGGCGCCCCGGCTCCGGCGGGATCGGCGGCGAGGGCGGCGATGAGCCCTGGCGGCGGCCGGCCCGCTGGCAGGGCGAGCGGGCTCCGCTGGTCCCGATGGGAACGACCGGGACGCCCACGGACGTCGGTCACTGCGTCGCCTGGATCTGCTCGGACCAGGCGCGCCTGATCACCGGCTGCGACTTCGTGGTCGACGGGGGTGCGCGAGCGCGGAACTTCGCCTACATACCGGCGGCGCCCGAGGACCTGATGGGCCCCGCGCCGCTGGTCGAGCTGGACGTCACCGGATCGGCGGGCTGAGGGGGCCGGCCGGCGGGACCTCGGCGCCGGCCCGCTCCGGCAGAGAGCGCCGCTGGCTCCGCTGACCTCCGCCGCCCGTCGGCCACCGATGGGCCCCTGGCCGTCGGCTGACGCGGTTTCTGGTGGTGCGCTATTATGTGAGGGCAAACAACTAATTGGAGGTGAGCTGCCATGATGCGAGCAGGAGGGCGCCGATGGTGGGCGCTCGGCGGGGTCATGCTGTCGGTCCTGGCCGTCAGCCTGGACGGGACAGTGCTCAGCGTGGCGCTGCCCACGCTTGCCACCGCGCTGCATGCCTCCGAATCAGACCTCCAGTGGTTCTCGTCCGGATACCTGCTGGTGCTCGCGGCGGCAACGCTCCCGGCCGGGCTGCTGGGCGACCGCTACGGCCGCAAGAAGGTGATGCTGAGCGCCCTGACCCTGTTCGCCGCCGGCTCGGCGGCGTGCGCCCTTGCACCCTCGGCCGGCTTCTTCATCGCCGCTCGGGCCGTGCTGGGGCTCGCCGGCGGGGGCATCGTCGTGATGGCCCTGTCCGCGCTCGCGGTGCTGTTCACCGAGGAGGAGCGGCCGCGGGCGGTCGGGGTCTGGGCCGCGGCCAACTTCGTCTCGCTGCCGCTCGGCCCGATCCTGGGCGGGTGGCTGCTGACCCACTACTGGTGGGGCTGGGTGTTCCTGATCAACCTGCCGGTCGCCCTGCTCGGGCTGATCGCGGGCGTCCTGCTGGTGCCGGAGTCTCGCGCCTCGCGGCCGCCCGCGCTGGACGGCCTCGGTGTGGTCGCCTCGACCGCCGGCCTGCTCGGGCTGACCTACGGACTGATCGAGGCAGGGCAGAACGGCTGGGGCGGCGCCGGCGCGCTGGGCCCGATGCTCGCCGGCCTGGCGGCGCTGGTGGGGTTCTTCCTCTGGGAGCGCCGGCTCGCCGGGCGGCCGGGCGGCCAGCCGCTCGTCGACCCGGCCCTGTTCCGCTCCGGTTCCTTCACGTGGGGCGTGATCCTCACCACCACGGCCGCGCTGGCCATGATCGGCGTGCTGTTCACGATGCCGCAGTACTTCCAGGCCGTGCTCGGGACGGATGCCATGGGCTCCGGCCTGAGGCTTCTGCCCCTCATCGCCGGAATGGTCGCCGGGGCCGTGCCGGCGGACCGAATCGCGAGCCTGGTGGGCGCGAAGATCGCGGCGGCGGCCGGGTTCGCCGTGCTGGCCGGCGGAGCGGCCGTGGGAGCCACCACCGGCGCCGGCTCCGGCGACGGCTTCATCGCGCTCTGGACGGCCGTCTTCGGGGCCGGGATGGGGATCGTCTTCGCCACGACGGCGTCGGCCGCGCTGTCCGAGATCTCGGCCGAGCGCAGCGGGGTGGGAGCAGCGGTCATGCAGGCCCTGCAGAAGGTCGGGGGGCCGCTCGGGGCGGCCGTCCTGGGCAGCGTGCTGAGCTCGGCCTACCAGGCCCGGCTGGACCTCACCGGGCTCCCCCCGGCAGCGGCCGGCCCTGTCCGCGAGAGCGTCTTCGGCGGGCTGGCCGTGGCCCACCGACTCGGCTCGCCGGGCCTCCTCCAGTCGGTGCGAGCGGCCTTCGTCCACGGGACGGACGCGGCGCTCCTGGCCTCGGCAGGGATCGCCGCCGCAGGTATCTTGCTCACTGTGGCCTTCCTGCCCGGTCGGGCGGCCGGCAGGGCCAGGGCGACGGAACTCACGGAGTCCACGGAGAAGGAGGCACCGCGCGCTGTCACCAGGTGAAGCCCCAGCCGTGGGGCTCCGGGAGCGCAAGAAGGCCAGGACGCGTGCCGCCATCCAGCGGCACGCCCTGCTGCTCTTCCGGGAGCATGGCTACGAGGCGACCACCATCAGCCAGATCGCCGAGGCGGCCGAGGTCTCCGAGAGCACCTTCTTCCGCTACTTCCCGACCAAGGAGGACGTCGTCCTGTACGACGAGTTCGACCCCATCTTCGTCGCGGCGCTCAGGGCCCAGCCGGCGGGGTCGAGCCCGATCCACGCGCTGCGAACCGCCGTGGGCGACGTCCTGGCCCGGCTCTCGCCGGACGAGCAGGCGGAGCAGCGCGAGCGCCTGGCGCTCATGCTGTCGATCCCGCCGCTGCGCGCGGCCAGCGCCGACGCGCTGGGTGGGCCGACACGGCTGCTGGCCGAGGCCCTGGCGGAGCGGGCGGGACGGAGCGCCGACGACCTGGCCGTGCGCATCCTGGTCGGAGCGGTGGTCGGGGCCTGCCTGGCGGCGGTGCTCGCGGCCGTCGATGACCCCGGCGAGGACATCGCGTCACTCATCGACCGGGCGCTGGCCCAGCTGGAGGCCGGCCTCCCGGTCTGAGGCCGGCCGGCGCCGGGCGCCGCGGACGGTACGATGGCCTCGACCCGAGGGTTGGACTACGCC
>DATFRD010000019.1:0-2691 GCA_035263645.1 Candidatus Dormiibacterota bacterium
CTGGAATTGAAGCGGGGCGTCGAGGAGGCCTCGAAGAGGCTCCGGGTGCCGGAGAACCGCTTCATCTGCCAGGCGGTGGCGTTCGTGTTGCGCGAGTCCGGGATCCGCCTGGAGGAGCCGGCGGCGGCCGATGACGTCGAGGACCCGTTCCGGTGATGCAGCAAGAGTTCATTCAGATCGGCAGCAACATCACGCGCGCAGACAACGGGTTCCTGCTGCCGCTGTGGCGCGGTTTCGCGGGGACTCGACGCGAGAGTCACCCGGCTGGCCCGTGGGTCATCGCCACGAGCCCGTCCAGCGGCGACTTCGGTCGCGACGTAGTGCTCGCGTGGACAGCATTTACCCTGCCGGCGCTGACGGCCACGCAGGACGATGTGGTGGTCAGTGAGGCCGTCGGCGCGATGGCGGAGCCGGGCATGGTGCTGGTGCGCCTGAGGGCCATCGAGTGAGCGGCCGAGCGGCGCTGGGCATCGCGGGGCTGCTGGCACTGTGCCTGCTCGCCGAGGTGGCGGTCGGCGCCTACGAGACGAGCGCGGCGGGCATCACCGTGCGGCTCGTGGTGGCGACGCCGACGCCGATCCCCGTCGGACCAGCATTCCCGCACGGAGCGGCGGACAAGCATGGCGCCGAGTGACGAGGAGCCGAAGCCGAAGCGGCAGCGGCCGCCCCGCGACCCGTACAAGCCGCACCAGCCGGGCAAGGACCCGGTAGGCCCGGGCCCAGGCCCGCTGCCGCGGCCTGTGCCGGGCACGAGGCCGGTGCGGCCGAAGAGAGCCAGCAAGGCCGCGCGGCGCGTGCTGCGACAGATGCGCCTGTACCCGGAGCGCATGCACGCGGTGCGGCGACAGTGGAGGCGGTCACGCGCCAGCGAGGCAGAGTGGCTGCCGGAGGAGATCCGATGACCGAAGAGCAGACCGAAGTCGCCACTAAACGTCATCGGTGGCCAGCCGGGCGACCACGCTTCCAGGCGCTCTGGAGGTCGATTGCCTGGAAGCTGCCGGCGCCTCTCGTCTACTGGTGCGCGCTCCGTGTGGTGGCACACGCGACGACGGGCGCCCACGCCCGCCAGGTCGTGCCCGAGCTGCTGGCCATGGACGCAATCGGACGCTGGGAGGATTCGCGTGGCGGCGATCCCCGTCACGGCTGCGGGAGGCTGGTCGATGTCTCCTAGCGAGGTCTATGACGAGCTCGCGCCGGCCCCGGCCCGGCCGCCGATCCGCGTGCGCTGCCGGCAGGGCGGCCTGGCGCCGTGCTTTGACGATCTCTGCCACGGCGTCGACACGACCATGTGCGGGCTCGAGTACTCCTACGACTTCTGCGGGCACGGGTACCTGCCCTCGACGTGCGATGAGGGCTGCGCGGAGGACGGGTTGGACGATGTCCGATAGCACCGTCTCTGCAACGCGCGGCGCGGTCCCCGCGCTGCTGACGGTGGCGCGCGATGGCGTGACGTGGCTCGTGCGGCTGAAGATCGAGGGCCGCGCCCCGCTCTTCTTCGCGGTGGACGGCGAGAACGAGGAGCAGGCGCTCGACAACGCAGTGATCGTGATCGGCACCGCCGCGCGGGCGATGTACGAGCAGCCGCCGCATTCGGGCCTGTTGATCGAATGAGCAACACCCTGCCATGGGCCGGCCAGCGCTGCCGCGGCGCGACTTGCGGGGCCAAGATCACGTTCCTCCGCACCGAGGCCGGCAAGTTCGTGCCCGTGGACCTGGAGCCGACCCCGCAGGGCAACCTCCAGGTCCGCGACGGCACCGCGACCCCGCTCTCGAAGCGCCGCGCCGAGGAGGCGCGGGAGCGCGGAGAGTCGCTCTACATCAGCCACTTCGTGACCTGCCCGAACAGTCGCGAGTTCCAGAAGCGCCAGAACGCGAGGAGAGATACCACCCAATGACCGAGACGACGTCGACCCCGGCCGAGACTGAGCAGCGCGCCTACGACGACACGGGCGGCGCCCGGGGTGTGCTGGCCATCCGCGACGACCAGTTCGCCCGGGCGCCGGCGTACATCCCGCAGCAGGAGGAGTGGGCCGGCCTCAAGGAGATGGCCCGCTCGATGAGCGTCACCGAGTTCGTGCCGAAGGAGATGCGGGGCCGGCCGTTCGCGGTCCTGGGCGCGCTGCTGACCGGGCGGGACTTGGGCCTGCCGCCGATGATGGCGCTGCGCCGCATCTACGTCGTGAACGGCCGGCCGTCCCTGGAGGGAGCGGTCAAGGTGGCGCTGGTGCGGCAGCGCGGCCACAAGGTGACGGTGGTGCCCGGCGAGTGGGACAACGAGCACTGCACGGTGCGCGGCTGGCGCAAGGGCGACTCGCCGGACGAGGTGATGGAGGTCACCTACACGATCGACGACGCCAAGCAGGCGGGCGACTACGACAAGCAGGGCGACACGTACAAGAAGCGGCCCCGGCAGATGCTGTACTGGCGGGCGGCTGGGCTGCTCTGCGACACGTACTTTCCCGACGTCACCTTGGGCATCCCCGATCCCGAGGAGGCGGCCGGCATGGAGCCCGAGGTGCTGGAGGCGCGCTTTGTCGAGGCGGACCGCCGCGGCGAGCTGCCCGCAGTGCCGCCGACGGAGGAGGAGCAGGCCGCGCGGGAGGTCGAGCGCGCAGCAGAGTCCGAGGAGCGGCTCAAGGCTGCGATGGTGACGCCCCCCCCTCCCCCGCCCCGCCGCGGCGGCCGCAGCCC
>DATFRD010000020.1:0-14703 GCA_035263645.1 Candidatus Dormiibacterota bacterium
GACCCTGACCAGGGCCAGGTTCGAGGCGCTGACCACCGACCTGACCGAACGCTGCCGGGGCCCGTTCATGGCCGCGCTCAAGGACGCGGGCCTGACCCCCCAGCAGATCAACGAGGTGGTGCTCGTCGGCGGAGCGACCCGTATGCCCGCGATCCAGCGGCTGGTCAAGGAGCTGACCGGCGGCAAGGAGCCTCACAAGGGCGTCAACCCCGACGAGGTCGTCGCCATCGGAGCGGCCATCCAGGCCGGCGTGCTGAAGGGCGAGGTGAAGGACGTCCTCCTGCTCGACGTCACGCCCCTCTCGCTGGGCATCGAGACGATGGGCGGGGTGTTCACCCGGCTGATCGAGCGAAACACGACCATCCCGACATCCCGGTCCAACGTCTTCACCACCGCGGCCGACAACCAGACCTCGGTGGAGGTCCACGTGGTGCAGGGCGAGCGCGACTTCGCGCGCGACAACCGGACCCTGGGCCGCTTCCACCTGGACGGGATCCCGCCGTCCCCGCGTGGCATGCCGCAGATCGAGGTCACGTTCGACATCGACGCCAACGGGATCCTGAACGTCAAGGCGCAGGACAAGGGCACCGGGCGCGAGCAGTCGGTGACGATCACCGCCTCCTCGACGCTGAGCAAGGACGAGGTGGAGCGCCTGGTGAAGGAGGCCGAGTCGCACGCGGCCGAGGACCGCTCCAAGCGGGACGAGGTCGAGCTGCGCAACCAGGCCGACCAGATGGTCTACCAGGCCGAGAAGGTCCTGAAAGACAACGCGGAGCGGATCCCGGCCGAGGTCAAGTCCGACGTGGAGTCGAAGATGCAGGCGCTCCAGGCCGCCTCCAAGGGCAGCGACACCGCCGCCCTCAGGAAGGCCATGGACGAGTTCAACGAGGCCCTGCAGAAGGTCGGCGAGCACATCTACCAGGGCGCCGGGACAGGCGCTGGAGGCCCCGGAGCGCCCGGCGGCGATGGCGCAGAGCAGAAGCCGCAGGACGACGTCGTGGACGCCGACTACCGCGAGGTCAACTGAGCCGGCTGACCGGAGCTGTCGCGCGAGCCGAGGGCTGACCCCGCCGCGGGCGGGGCGCCCTCACGGCCCGGCGCTAAAATGCTGAACGCGCCGACGTAGCTCAGCCGGCAGAGCAGCCGCCTCGTAAGCGGCAGGTCCGGGGTTCGAGTCCCCGCGTCGGCTCCAGGTGCCCCACGGCTGCCATGCGGCACCGCCAGGCTCCGGCGGTCCGCTACGATCGCGGCCAGAAGTGGAACCTGTGATCGTCGAACGGCTCGACGAGCCCGATCTTCGTCTGGTGCGTCCCCTCCTGGTCGACCTGCACCTGCACGAGCAGCCGCACTACGCCGGCCATCCCCAGCTGAGCCGCGAGCAGCTGGAGGCGAACCTGGACGAGGTGCGGGCGGGCTTCGAGGGAGAGAACGTCGTCTTCGCGGTCCGCGACGGCACCGGCGGCCTGGCCGGGTTCTGCTGGGTCGTGCTGTTCGACCCGGGCACGGGTCTGGAGGGCGAGATCGCCGAGGTGTACGTGGCCGAGCCGCACCGCGGCGGCGGGATCGGCGAGGCGCTGGTGCAGCGCGCCGTGCACCTCTTCCGGGAGCGCGGCGTGACC
This sequence comes from Candidatus Dormiibacterota bacterium, assembly GCA_035263645.1. Taxonomy (GTDB): domain Bacteria; phylum Chloroflexota; class Dormibacteria; order Dormibacterales; family Dormibacteraceae; genus CF-161. Next base: position 1,620 of record DATFRD010000020.1, read on the forward strand.
CTGGGCTACGTCTGGACCCGGTCGGAGAACCTGGCCGCCACCCGCCTGTACCGGTCCGCGGGGTTCGAGCCCACCCAGCAGCTCGTCCTCACGTGGTATCCGAGCTGAGCATGCAGTTCGACCGCTACACCATCACCCTCCTGATCCGGCGCCCGGACGCTCCAGAACTCGACGAGCAGACGGAGGCGGCGCTGCAGGACGCCCACATGGCCCATCTTGCGGACCTCCACGCCGCCGGCCACCTGCTCGCGGCCGGCCCGCTGCTCGGCGCTCCCGACCGGGCATTCCGGGGCCTGACGATCCTCAACGTCGACCCCGAGCGGGCCCTGGCGCTCAAGGAGGCGGACCCGGCGGTCCGTGCCGGCCTGTACCGGATCGAGGCGTTCCCCTGGCTGGTGCCAGCCGGGGCCATGACGTTCGCGCCCGCCCGCTTCCCACGCTCGATGGCCGAGGCGAGCGGCTGACCCCGCCGGGCTCGGGCCGGCGGACCCTTGCGTAAACTTTCCAGCGTGATCGAGCCCGGCGGGCCCGAGTCACTCCCGACGGCGCCTGCGGCCGCTCGCCGCGCCATCACGCCAGGCGTGCTGATCGCCTCCGTGCTCGCCGCCGCCATCGCCGGCGGCGTGGTCGCTGCGGGGGTGACGCTGGCCATCCTGCATCAGCAGTCAAGGACCAACCCGCAGCGCGTCGACCTCTCGAGCGGCGTCACCATCCGCGAGGAGGACGCCACCATGCAGGTCGCCCAGAAGGCGGCCCCTGCCGTTGTCTCCATCGTCACCCACCCGGCCACCATGAGCCACGGCGCCGGCTTCCTCGTCACCTCGGACGGGTACGTGGTGACGAACATCGGGGTGGTCGCCAACGCGCAGACGCTGGCCGTGCTCATCAGCGGGGACAGTCGGGCCCACGACGCCCGGCTGGTCGACTACGACTGCGGCACCGGCCTGGCGGTGCTCAAGGTCGACGGCGTCTCCAACCTCCCGACGCTGACCTTCGACAGCGCCTCGACGCTCGCCCCCGGCCAGATCGTCGTCCTGGTCGGTGGCCCCATCGCGGACCCCGAGGCCACCACGCGGGGGGTCATCAGTGCGCTCCACGCCATGGTCACCGTCGACGCGGCCACCGGCGGCGCCGCGACCCAGATGTCGGACCTCATCAGGACCGACGCCGGGATCGATCCCGGCGTGTCGGGCGGACCCCTGCTCAACGTGGGCGGGCACGTCGTCGGGGTCGCCATGGCGGCCACCAGCCAGGGCCGGGCGACGGGCCTCGCCATCCCGGCCGGCGACGTGCAGCCGGAGGTGGAGGAGATCGTGCAGGGCTCTGGACTGGTCGTGCCCTCGCTGGGAGCCCAGACGCTCGAAGTCAGCGTCGGCACGGCCGCAATCCAGAACTCAGTCGCCGGCGCACAGATCACGGCTGTCGATCCCGGCGGTCCCGCCTCGCTGGCCGGCCTGCGGCCGGGGGACGTCATCACGCAGCTGGACGACCAGCGCCTCGACGACGCGCATCCGCTGGGCCAGGTGCTGCGGACCCGCTTCAGGCCGGAGCAGCGGGTGACCGTGAGCTACGCCCGCGCCGGGTCCAGCGGACAGGTCCAGCTCACCTTGCTCGGCGCCCACCCGGCGTGCCGGTGAGCACCGCAGCCCACCCGGAGGACAGAGAGCGTTGGACGTGACGTGGCTCGGACAGAGCTGTTTTCGGCTGCGGGGTCGCAGCGCCGCCGTCGTGACCGATCCCTACCCGCCGGCGCTGGGGCCCAGGCTCAGGCTCGAAGCCGACGTGGTGACGGTCAGCCACGATCACGAGCACCACAACCACGTCCAGGCGGTGAGGTCCGCGCACGTGATCGACGGGCCCGGGGAGTACGAGGTGGCCGGGGTCACCGTCATCGGCCTGCCGACGTTCCACGACCGCGAGCAGGGCGCCGAGCACGGGCGAAACACCGTGTACGTGATCGAGGTCGACGAGGTGCGCGTCTGCCATCTCGGCGACCTGGGCCACTCCCTTGCCGACGGCGCGCTGGAGGCCCTGGGCGCCGTCGACGTGCTGCTGGTCCCGGTGGGCGGCGGCCGCGCCCTGGACGCGGCCCAGGCCGCGGAGGTGGTCAGACAGGTCGAGCCGCGGTACGTGGTCCCCATGCACTACGGCCACCCGGCGATTCGCCAGGAGCTGGCGCCCGTCGACCGCTTCCTCAAGGAGATGGGCGTCGCCGAGGCCGAGCCGCAGCCCAGGCTGTCGGTCCAGGCCAGTTCGACGGCGGAGAGCGAAACGAGAGTGGTCGTGCTGGACCCGCGGGTGTAACACTGAGGGCTGCCCGCCTAGAATGTGGTAACCGCAGGGAGGTCCGAGTTGCCGAACTACGTATTCGTGACCGGCGGTGTCGTCTCTTCGCTTGGCAAGGGGATCGCAGCAGCTTCGATCGGCAGCATCCTGAAGAGCCGGGGCCTGTCCGTCTGCCTGCAGAAGCTGGACCCGTACCTCAACGTCGACCCCGGCACGATGAGCCCGTACCAGCACGGGGAGGTCTTCGTCACGGACGACGGCGCCGAGACCGATCTCGACCTCGGCCACTACGAGCGCTTCGTGGACGAGAACCTGTCCGCGGCCTCCAACGTGACCACGGGGAAGGTGTACTCCGAGGTCATCGCCAAGGAGCGGCGCGGCGACTACCTGGGCGCGACCGTCCAGGTCATCCCCCACGTCACCAATGAGATCAAGGAGCGCGTGCTCCGCGTCCAGCGCGAGTCCCAGGCGGACGTGGTGGTCTGCGAGGTGGGCGGGACCGTCGGCGACATCGAGAGCCAGCCGTTCCTGGAGGCGATCCGCCAGCTCAAGAACGACCTCGGCCGCTCCAACGTCTTCTACGTCCACGTGTCACTGGTGCCGGTCATCAGGGGCGAGGAGATGAAGACGAAGCCGACCCAGCACTCGGTGCAGGCCCTGCGCGCCATCGGCATCCAGCCCGACGCCATTCTGGCCAGGTCCGAGCGCCCCATCGACCAGGACCTGAAGGAGAAGATCGCGCTCTTCTGCGACGTCCCCCGCGACGCCGTGATCGGCGTGCCCGACGTCTCGTCCATCTACGAGGTGCCCCTGATGCTGGAGGACGCCGGCCTCGGCCGCATCATCGTGCGCCACTTCGGGCTGGACGAGGGCAGCCGGCAGCCGGACCTCACGCCCTGGCGGCGCCTGATGGAGCGCATGCGGCACCCCAAGGGCAGCGTCCCGGTGGCGGTGGTGGGCAAGTATGTGCAGCTGCCCGACGCCTATCTGTCGGTCACGGAGGCACTGCGCCACGCCGGGTTCCATCACGACGTGGAGGTCGACATCCGCTGGGTGTCCTCGGAGCGCCTCGACAAGGGCAACACCTCGCTGCTGCGCGGCGTGGCCGGCATCGTGGTGCCGGGCGGCTTCGGGCATCGCGGCATCGAGGGGAAGATCGCCGCCTCCCGCTACGCCAGGCACAGCCGCATCCCCTACCTGGGCCTGTGCCTGGGCCTGCAGTGCGCCGTGATCGACTTCGCCAGGGAGGTCCTCGACGCTCCCGACGCCAACTCCACCGAGTTCGCGGCGTTCACGTCGGCGCCGGTCATCGACCTGATGCCCGAGCAGCGGGACGTGGCCAACCTGGGCGGGACGATGCGGCGGGGCCTGTACCCGTGCCGGCTGCTGCCCGGCAGCGTGGCCCAGCACGCCTATGCGGAGCAGGTCGTGTACGAGCGGCACCGGCATCGGTTCGAGTTCAACAACGAGTACCGGGAGGTGCTGCAGGAGGCCGGGCTCACGTTCAGCGGGGTGTCGCCGAACGGCCGGCTGGTGGAGATCATCGAGCTCGCCGACCACCCCTGGTTCGTCGCGAGCCAGTTCCACCCGGAGCTGCGCAGCCGGCCCCAGCGGCCGCACCCCCTGTTCCGCGACTTCATCGGCGCCGCCATCGGCGCGAGCGGCATCGACCAGATGGAGCTCCGGCCTCCGGATCTCCGTCAGGACATCGGCCGGCTGTAGGGTTGAGCCGCTGGGGCCGCCCGTCGGGGACGGGGGACGTGAGAGAGACCGTTGTGGACGTGCTCGCCGGCGCCGCGCCCGACTTGGTGCACGCGACGGAGGCGGCGGCGCTTGCATGCGCCCGCGGGCTGGGGCGGGGCGACCCGGACCGGGCCCGGGAGACGGCGGCCGCCGCCATGCTCCACGCGCTGGAGCCGATGGGCGTCCGGGGCCGCGTGGTCCTCGCCCCGCGCGGCGACCGCATCCTGTCGCAGGGGGCCACGCTGGGCCGCCCGGACGAGCCCAGGTACGACCTCGGCGTCTATCCGCTGGAGGGTGCCAGCCTGGTCGCGAAGGGCGTGCCCGGGGCGATCTCGCTGCTGGTTGCTGTGGAGCCGGACGCCTTCCCCGAGCTGCCCGCCGTGTGGTACGTGGAGAAGATGGTGGCCGGCCCGGCCGCGCGGGGGGCCCTGGACATCGACGACTCGCTGGCCGACAACCTGCGCCGCATCGCCTTCGCCAGGGACGCGCGCGTGTCCGACCTGTCGGTCGCGATCCTGGACCGCCCGCGGCACCAGCAGCTCGTCGACGAGGTGAGGGACGCCGGGGCGCGCATCGTCCTGCTGGACGAGGGCGAGATCGCTGGGGCGCTCCTCGCGGCCACCCAGGGCACCGGGATCGACGCCATGGTCGGGATCGGCGGGCTCCAGGAGACGGTCATGGCCGCCTGCGCCGTGCGCTGCCTGGGCGGCGAGATCCAGGCCCGGCTGGCGCCCCGCAACGACGAGGAGCGCCTGCTGGCGGGCGACGACCTGGGCCGCGTCTACAGCGTCGCCGACCTGTCCGCCGACCCGGTGGACGTGGCCGTCACGGGCGTCAGCGGCGGGCCGCTGCTGCGCGCGGCGTGGTTCGGCAGCCATGGGGCGGAGACCGAGTCGCTGACGATGTCGACCCGCTTCCACACCACCCGGCGGATCACGACCTGGCACCATCGGCCGGGGCGAGTCGCGCCGCCCGGCAGCCTATCCGCCTCCCGTTAGGAGGCTGGGACCGGCGTCGCCCTGGTCGGGCCCGGCCGCGGGTGAGGCGGCGTGAGGGCGGGTGGGTTCGAGCGTCGCCCGGGTGGGTATGCTCACCTGAAATGAGTTCGGCGCCTCCGCCTTATGGTTCGCCGCCGGATCGGGATCGGGACCCCTACCAGAGCTACTACCAGCCTCTCCCGCCGCCGCCGCCCGCGGGCGGCAGCCAGCCCCGCCGGCGCGGGGGCCTGGTGGGCGGCCTGGTGGCGATCCTGGCCGGGATCGTCTACTACGGCAAGTACGCGCTGCTCCTGGTGGGCAAGTTCGGCGCGCTGAAGACGCTGCTGACGCTCGGCATCAGCTTCGTCGCGTACGCGGTGTGGGGCGGGCCCTGGTTCGCCGCCGGCCTGGTGGCCATGATCCTGGTCCACGAGATGGGCCACGTGGTCGAGATCAGACGTCAGGGCATGCAGGCGTCCGCGCCCCTGTTCATCCCGTTCTTCGGAGCAGCCATCTTCCAGCGCTCGCACCCGACGGACGCGCTGAAGCAGGCCCAGATCGGCATTGCCGGCCCGCTGGCCGGGACGGTCGGGGCCACCGCCGCCTTCGTCCTGTACGGCACCACCCACTGGCCTGTGCTGCTGCTCTGGGCCTACCTCGGGTTCTTCATCAACCTGTTCAACCTGATCCCGGTGGGGATGCTCGACGGCGGCTGGATCCTGGCGGTCGTCTCCAAGTGGTTCCAGATCGTCGGCCTGGCGGCGCTGGTGGTGGCGGTGCTGGTGATCGGGCTCAACCCGATCGTCCTGATCATCGTGCTGCTGGGCCTGCCTGCCGTCTTCGAGCGCTTCCGCAACGACCGGCTGCCGTACTACCAGTCGGTGCCCGTGCCCGCCCGCCTGGCCATGGGCGCGGCCTGGCTGCTCCTGACCGCCTACCTGGGCTTCGCGATGTACGAGACCCATCAGGTCCTGGCCCAGCTGGTGGTGCGGTAGACTCTCTCATTCGGCGTTTGCCGGACCGGTCAGACGGAGACAATCGCGGAGACAGATGAAGGCACAGATTCATCCGACCTACTACGAGGACGCGGTCGTCACCTGCGTCTGCGGCAACACGTTCAGGACCGGCTCCACCCAGAAGGAGCTCAAGACCGAGGTCTGCGCGGCGTGTCACCCCTTCTACACCGGCACCCAGCGCATCGTCGACAGCGGGGGCCAGGTCGAGCGCTTCCGGAAGCGGGCGGCCAGGGCGGCGCGGTAGCCGCCGGCATGCCGCCCGAGGGAGCGGCCGCGCCGGGAGCCCGGGACGGCTACTTCTACGGCGGCCAGGCCGTCATCGAGGGGGTGATGATGCGCGGCCGCCGCCACTACGCGGTCGCGGTCCGGCTGCCTCGAACCGGCGAGATCCGGGTCGACCGGGGGGCGCTCACGGCGCCCATCTACACGCAGCGCGTCTGGCGGCTCCCGTTCCTGCGCGGCCTCGCGCTGCTGGCGGAGCAGCTGCACCTGGGCACCCGGAGCCTGAGCTGGTCTGCCCAGGTGAACGCCGGCGCGCAGGACATCCGGATCGGCGGCCGCGAGGTGGCGGTCTCGCTGGCGGTAGCGCTCGTCGGCAGCGTGCTGCTGTTCTTCGGGCTCCCGCTCCTCGGCGCCAGCCTGGCGGTGCACCGCTCGAGCTCGCTCGGGTTCGTGCTGGTCGAGGGTCTGATCCGGGTGGCGCTGGTGCTCGGATACCTCTCGCTGATCGCGCTGGTGCCCGACGTGCGCCGCGTCTTCCAGTACCACGGGGCCGAGCACAAGACGATCAACGCGTACGAGGCCGGCAGCCGGCTGGACGTTGACGGCGTGCGCCCGGCCAGCGTGCTCCACCCGCGCTGCGGCACGGGCTTCCTCCTGGTGGTGCTGGTGGTGAGCGTGCTGGTCTTCAGCGTCGTCGCCGTCTTCCACCCCAACTGGTTCTGGCTGGTGGTGTCGCGGCTGCTCGGCATCCCGGTCATCGCGGGCCTGGCCTACGAGTGGATCCGCCTGATGGCGAGGCATCGCAACCATCCGGTCGTGCGGGTGCTCCTCGTGCCGGTGCTGTACACGCAGCGGTTCACGACGCGGGAGCCCGACGACGGGATGCTGGAGGTCGCCATCGCGGCCCTGAAGGCCGCAATCGAGGGCGACGAGCCCGCGCCGCTGCCCGCCGGGGGAGCCCTCCGCGCGGAGCCTGCGCCGTGATCGACCGGCTGGAGGCCGTGGCCCGGCGCTACCAGGACCTGGAGCAGGAGATGGCCGCGCCGGACGTGGTCTCCGACCCCCAGCGGCTGGCCGCCCTGGGCCGCGAGCTGCGCGGGCTGGAGGACCTGGTCCGCGCCTACACGGGCTATCGGGAGGCCCGGGCGCAGCTCGACGAGGCGCGCGAGCTCCTGCGCCAGGAGCGGGACCCGGAGATGCAGGACTACCTGCGCGGGGAGGAGCGCGCGGCGCTGGAGCGATCGGCCGACCTCGAGGAGCGCCTGAAGGTGCTGCTGCTGCCCGGGGACCCCAACGACGAGCGCGACGTCATCGTGGAGATCCAGGGGGCGGAGGGCGGCCAGGAGGCGGCGCTGTTCGCCGCGGACCTCTTCCGCATGTACGCCCGCTGGGCCGAGGCCCGGGGCTGGAAGGTGGAGATCGTCGAGGCCCAGCCGACCGGGATCGGCGGCTACGACCGCATCGCGTTCGAGGTCCGCGGCCAGGGCGCCTACTCGCAGTTCAAGTTCGAGGGCGGCATCCACCGGGTCCAGCGCGTGCCCGAGACGGAGAGCCAGGGCCGGATCCACACGTCGGCGGCGACCGTGGCGGTGCTCCCGGAGGCCGACGAGGTCGAGATCGACCTGCCCGAGAGAGAGCTGAAGATCGAGACGTCGACGTCGACGGGCCCCGGCGGCCAGAGCGTGAACACCACCTATTCCGCGATCCGGGTCACGCACATGCCGACCGGGATGGTGGTCTCGATCCAGGACGAGAAGTCCCAGCTCAAGAACAAGGAGAAGGCCCTCCGCGTGCTCCGGACCCGTCTGTACGAGCGCAAGCTGGCCGAGCAGCACGCGGTGCAGGAGGCGCAGCGCCGCTCCATGGTCCGGACCGGGAGCCGCTCCGAGAAGGTCCGCACCTACAACTTCAAGGAGAACCGGGTCACCGACCACCGCATCAACGTGACGCTGTACAAGCTTGACCGGATCCTCTCGGGGGACCTGGACGAGCTCGTCACGCTGCTGGCGGCGGCGGAGCGCGAGGCGCAGCTGCAGGCCTCCCCGGCCTGATCGCACCGGTGTCGGACCTGACGCTGCTGGAGGTGCTGCGGCGCGCCACCGGCTACCTCACCTCCCACGGCTCCGGGTCGGCGCGGCTGGACGCCGAGCTGCTCATGGCGCACGCGCTCGGGGTGCGTCGTCTCGATCTCTACCTCCAGTTCGACCGTCCTCTGGGCGAGGCCGACCTGGCCCCGTACCGGGAGCTCCTGGGCCGCCGGGCGCGGGGCGAGCCAGTGGCCTACCTGGTCGGGCGCAAGGAGTTCATGAAGCTCGAGTTCGAGGTCACGCCGGCCGTGCTGGTGCCCAACCCGGACACCGAGGTTCTGGTGCAGCGCGCGGTCACCTGGTGCCGCGAGCGGGGCGGGCCCGTCCGGGTCGCCGACGTCGGCACCGGCAGCGGCTGCATCGCAGTGTCCGTGGCCCACTACGTGCCCGAGGCGATCGTCTGGGCAGCCGACGTGGACACCGATGCGCTGGCCGTGGCCCGGCGCAACGTCGAGCGCCACGGTGTTGGGGACCGCGTCACGCTTCTCCAGGGCGACCTGCTGGAGCCGTTCCCGTCGCCGCTGGACCTGATCTGCGCCAACCTGCCGTACGTGGCCGAGGGCGCCGACGTGCCGGCCGAGGTGCTGGCGCAGCCCCGTCGCGCGCTGTTCGCCGGCGACGACGGCGCCGCGCTCGTCAGGCGGCTCCTGGGCGCGGCGCCCGCCCGGCTGACCGCCGGTGGCGCCGTGCTGGCGGAGGTCGACCCGCCGCTCCTGCCGGCGATAGCCGACGCGCTGGAGGGCTACGCCGGCCACCGGTTCCACCGCGACCTCGGCGGCCAGGTCCGCGTGGTGGAAGCGTGGATCTCCTGACGCCGGACGCGCCCGGCATCCGGCGCGCGGCCGAGTTGCTGTGGGCGGGGCAGGTCGTCGCCTTCCCGACCGACACCGTGTACGGCCTGGCCGCGCTGGCCCGCGACGACGGCGCGGTGCGGCTGGTCTTCGAGGTCAAGGGCCGGCCGTCGGGCTGGCCGCTCATCCTTATGGTGGCCGAGCCGGGTCGGCTGGAAGGTTGGGCCGAGGTCGACGACCGGGCCCGGGCCTACATGCGCCGCTGGTGGCCGGGACCGCTCACGCTGGTCATGACGGCGCGGCCCGGCGCGGAGCCGCCGCTCACCAGCCCGGGGCCACCGCCCACGATCGCTGCCCGCATCCCCGACCACCCGGTGGCGCTGGCTCTGCTGCGGGAGGTGGCGGAGCCGGTGGCCACGACCAGCGCCAACCGGAGCGGGGAGCCGCCGGCGCTGACCGCGCTGGAGGCGGCAGCGGTGAGCGGGCTGGCGGCGGTGCTGGACGGCGGCCGCTCCCCCGGCGAGGTCCCCAGCACGCTGCTGGACGTGAGCGGCCCGGAGGTGCGCATCCTGCGCCGGGGCCCGATCCCCGAAGCGGACCTGCTGCCCCAGTAGCCCCTCCCCCTCGCGGGGGAGGTGGCCCGAAGGACCGGAGGGGGCTCTGCCCCTCCCCCCTCGCGGGGGAGGTGGCCCGGAGGGCCGGAGGGGGCTCTGCGACCCCCGCTCGGGAGGGGGGGCCGCCGGGCCGCGCGCTCGTCGGATTAGCATGCACGACATGGCGCCCGACACCCAGACGACGCTCACCTTTCGAGCGCTGGACCAGGCCGACCCCGCGGTCGCCGAGCTGATCCGGCGCGAGTACCGGCGCCAGGCCGCCACCCTCGAGCTGATCCCCTCGGAGAACCTGGCCAGCCCGGCGATCCTGGAGGCGCTGGGGACACTCCTCACCAACAAGTACGCCGAGGGCTATCCGGGCCGTCGCTACTACGGCGGCTGCGAGGTCGTCGACGAGATCGAGACGCTGGCCCAGGACCGAGCCCGCCGGCTGTTCGGCGCTGCGTACGTGAACGTGCAGCCACATGCCGGCAGCCAGGCCAACGCCGCCGTCTACGCGGCCATCTGCCAGCCGGGCGACCGGGTCATGGGCATGGACCTGGGAGCCGGCGGTCACCTGACGCACGGCAGCCCGGCCAACTTCAGCGGCAAGCTCTACGAGATCCACAGCTACTTGGTCGACCGCGACACCGAGCTGATCGACTACGACGCCCTCCAGCGCCAGGCTGAGGAGGTGCGGCCCAGGATGCTGCTGGCCGGCTACTCTGCCTATCCCCGCCGGATCGACTTCGCGCGCATGCGCCGGATCGCCGACTCGGTCGGGGCGACCCTGGTGACGGACATGGCGCACTTCGCCGGGCTGGTTGCCGGCGGCGCCCATCCCTCGCCCGTCCCGGACTCGCACGTCGTCACCTCGACGACCCAGAAGACGCTGCGCGGCGCCTGGGGCGGCCTCGTCCTCTCCGCCGACGCCGAGCGCTGGCAGAAGACGCTCGACTCGGCCGTGTTCCCCGGCACGCAGGGCGGCCCGCTGGTGCACGCGATCGCCGCCAAGGCCGTGTGCTTCGGCGAGGCGCTCAAGCCCGAGTTTCGCGAGTACGCCCGCCGGGTCGTGGAGAACGCGAGCGCCCTGGCCACGCGCCTCCTCGGCCGCGGCCTGCGGCTCACGACCGGCGGCACGGACAACCACCTCATGCTGGTCGACCTCCGGCCCCTGGGTCTCAGGGGCCGGCAGGTGCAGTCGGCCGCCGACCGGGTGGGCATCACGCTGAACAGCAACGCCATCCCGTACGACGACGCGTCCCGGTTCAACCCCAGCGGCATCCGGCTGGGCAGCCCCAGCGTCACGACGCGCGGCATGGGCAGGGCCGAGATGGACGAGGTCGCCGACTGCGTCGCCGACCTGCTGGAGGCGCTGGCGGGGCAGGCGGGCGAGGCGGCGCTGGACGCGATCCGCGAACGGACGCTGGACCTGTGCCGCCGGTTCCCGCTGCCGTACGCGCTGGTCTGAGCCGGATTCCGCCGCCACAGCGGACGTGCCCGCTGCGCGGCGTGGGCAGTCTGCGGCGGCTGGTGCCCCGCCGGCACACGCCGAGTAACCAGGTGGCTGCTGGCGGCGATCCACTAAGACGAGCGTGCCGTTCCTAGCTTTCTACGACCCGAGCGTTCCCGCAGAGGACTTCTTCAGCTGGCAGTTCATGCAGGAGGTGGCGAAGAACGTCACCCCCGGCATCGGCCCCGCGATCGTCGCGTTCGCAGCGGCCGCGGCGTTCACCCCACTGGCGATGTGGGCCGCCCGCCGTCTCGGCTTCCTGGCCCACCCCCGCGACCGCGACATCCACAAGCGTCCGATCCCCTACGGTGGGGGGCTGGCGATGTTCGCCGCGTTCGCGGTCGCCTGCCTGGTCTTCCTTCGCCGGGACCCGGACGTCCCCGGGCTGCTGGTGCTCGGCGGCGTGACCGTGGCCACGTTCGTGATCGACGACCGGTGGGGCATCCCGGCCCTGCTGAAGCTGGGCATCCAGGCGGCCGTCGCCACGGCCGCCGTGAAGGTGTTCGGCTTCGGCATCCACTTCCTCCTGGCGCTCCCGTTCGTCCAGATCCACGACCTGGGCCTGCTGATCCTGCCGGTGACCATGGTGTGGATCCTGAGCATGCAGAACACCGTGAACCTGCTGGACGGCGTCGACGGCCTGGCCGCGGGGGTCGTCGCCGTCACCGCCGTGATCCTGCTCATCGCTGCAGCCGGGCATCAGGCCAACGTGGTCGCGCTGGCCGCCGCCCTGGCCGGCGCCTGCATCGGCTTCCTGTTGCTGAACTTCCACCCGGCCCGGATCTTCATGGGCGACGCTGGTGCGTACTTCCTCGGCCTGTCGCTTGCGCTCCTCACCGTCATCGGGGTCGCCAAGGTGGCGATTGCCGCCGCGATCGCGGTGCCCGTGCTGGCGATGGCGATGCCGATCGCGGACACCGCGCTTTCCATCGTGCGCCGGCGCCGCAACGGCCTGGCGATCACGCACGCCGACGCCAAGCACATCCACCATCTGCTGCTGGAGGCCGGCCTGAGCCAGCGGCAGACGTGCGTGCTCTTCTACTGCGCGTCCGCGATCCTCGGCGCGGCCGGCCTCACGATCTTCGGCCACCGCAAGATCCTGGCTGTGGCGATGGTGCTGCTGGTGGTGGTGCTCTCGACGGTGCTCGGGGAGCGGCTGCGCACATCGGAGCGGCGGCTCCCGGTGCCGTTCGGTCGGGTCGTGCGCCAGCTCCTCGTCGGCCGCGCCGCGCAGTAGCCACGGCGCCGCCCTTCTCTGGGCTCCGACGGCGTCCGCCTGCGGTCCGTTAGACTGACGTCGGAATGTCGCCCGCCGGCGATCGAGGCACCCCCAGCCAGGGGCCCTCCGGAATGGAGCTCCTGGGCCTGGCGGTGCTGTTGGCGGCGGCGGTCGTGGTGCCACTGGTCGTCGGCGTGCTGCTGGATGCGGCCGTCCACAGGGCACCGGTTTTTTCCCTGATCGGTCTTTTGCTTGGTGTGGTCGCGGCGGTCGCGACGGGCTATACGAGGTTCAGGCGGTTTCTGTGAAGAGGACGAGAGACCCGGTGGTCACGACCGCGGCTGTCTGCGCCGGCGCCGCTGTCCTGGTGGCCGGATTGGGCACGGCGCTGGGCTACTGGCGCGTCGCCGTGGCCATGGCGCTGGGCCTGGCGGTCGGGCCGGTCAACGGCTTCCTGGCCCGGGGCGCTCTGGGCGTCGACCTCGCCTTCGGCGCCACCAGCATGGCGCGGCTGCTGCTCGTGAGCGGGGCGGCGCTCGGCCTGGCGGCCGGCCTGTTCGGGCTCCAGATGCTCCCGTTCGTGCTCCTGGGCATCGGCGCGGCGCAGCTGGTGCTGGCGGTGGTCGCCGGGGTGTCG
>DATFRD010000021.1:0-6315 GCA_035263645.1 Candidatus Dormiibacterota bacterium
GATAGGCGAGCGAGGACCGCAGAAGCAGGGCCGCGAGATCCCGGGGTCCCCACGAAATCGCGGTGGTGGGGTGCGGATTTCGTGGGGTGGGATGGGGTGCATGGGCGCCGAAGATCCGCCGGCAATTCGGAAGCACTCATCAGGAGCGCTGGCCGTTCAAGCGGCTGGCGGCGCGGTCCCGGCCAGGAAGTAAGCCTCGTGGCCGCCGACTGTCGCCGTCACCACGCCAGGCGGGACCTGGTACCAGTCGTCGCCCCTGTCCAGCCAATCGAGGGCGCCCTGCATGAACGCGTTCCAGGCGGGCGCGGCGACGAAGATGCCGTCGGAGCCGGGGACCATGGGCCGCGCGTCCGCGTTGCCCATCCAGACCGCGGCCGCCAGCGACGGTGTGTAGCCGACGGTCCAGCCGTCGGTGAAGTCGTCGGTGGTGCCGGTCTTGGCGGCCGCGTGCCGGCCACGCAGCGTGAGCGGCGTGCTCGGGCCGAAGATGAGCGTCCGGTTGCCGGGGTCGGACAGCATCTGGCTCACGATGAAGGCAGTGCCGGCGTCGAGCACCCGCTGTTCGCCGTCGGTGGGGCGGTAGACCGGGGCGCCGCGCGGCCCGATCACCTCGAGGGCGGAGACGGGCCGGTGGAGGACGCCGCCCGAGGCCAGCGCCGAGACGGCGGTAGCCATCTGGAGCGGCGTCTCGCCGTAGCCACCCAGCGTCAGCGAAGGCCCGTAGCTCGAGGGCGGGTCGTCGCTGTTGAAGCGGCCGTCCGCTTCCCGGCGGTAGGGGGGCGCCGCCAGAAGGCGCGCGGTCCTGACCACGCTGGAGATGCCGACTCCGAGCTCGACCCGGACCGCCGGGATGTTGAGCGAGTTGCCGAGGCAGGCCTGCAGGGCGCAGACGCCATGGTCGCGGCCGTCGTAGTCGACGGGCGTATAGGCCTGCTGGCCGGCCAGCGAGACCGTGAGCGGGGCGTCCTGGATGGGGGTCAGCATCGTGTAGAGGCGGCTCTCGATGGCCGTGGTGTAGGTGAAGACCTTGAAGGAGGAGCCCGGGTTGCGGGGCGGCCAGACGGCCAGGTTGTACTGCCCGCCCGCGACGCCGGGGCCCGCTGACCCGACCATGGCCAGGACCTGGCCGGTCCGGGGGTCCATGGCCACCAGCGCGCCATCGGAGACGCCGCGCGGGCCGTTGGCCGCGACCGCCGCCGCCACAGCCTCCTGCGCCACCTGCTGGACTCCCCAGTCCAGGCTGGTCACCACGCGCAGGCCGCCGGTCAGCAGCCGCTCCCGGCCCAGCGCCGGCGCTAGCTGCCCGGCAACATAGTCGACGAACTGGCGCGCCACGTCGACGGCGGCCGGGCCGAACAGGTGGTCAGGCGGCGAGAGGTCCTCAGCGTAGGCGTCCGCCGCTTCGCCCGCCGTCACGTTGCCGGCCCGAACCATGGCGTCCAGCACCTGGCGCTGGCGCGCCTTCGCCACCGGCCAGTGCCGGAGCGGGTCGAGCAGCGTCGGGTCCTGGGGCAGGCCGGCCAGGAGGGCGGCCTGGGCCAGGTCGAGCGTCGAGGCGTCCCGGTGAAAGTAGATCTGGGCCGCCGCCTGGGCCCCGTACGCCGTGTTGCCATAGGGGATCGCGTTCAGGTACAGCTCCAGGATGCGCTGACGGGGGAGGTCGTACGACAGGCGGTCGGCCAGCGCGGCCTCCCGGAACTTGCGCGCGAGGCTCCCGGCGGGCCCGGCCAGCCGCGCTTTGACCAGCTGCTGCGTGATCGTGGAGCCGCCCTCGACCACCGCGCGCCGGCGGACGTCTGTCAGGGCGGCGCGGACCAGGCTGGGCACGTCGACGCCCGGCTCGCTCCAGAAGCGGGCGTCCTCGATGGCCACCGTCGCCTCGGGCAGGTACCGGCCCATGCCGCTCAGGGCCTGCTCGTAGTGCTGGTACCCGGGCGGGTGGAGGTCGCCGAGCAGGACCTGGCCCGTGCGGTCGTAGATCAGGGTGTCGCTGGGCAGCGGTTGAGCGACCGCGGCGTCGATCCCGGGCAGGCCCGCGAAGCCGGCCGCGACCACGCCCGACAGCGCGACGGCGAGCAGCGTCAGCTTGCCCGCCAAGGCCACCGCGGTGCGGAACAGGGCGCCCAGCCGGGTGCCCGCCCTGAGCAGGTGGTGGGAGGGGGGCGCTCCCGCCAGCCGCAGCGCACGCCGGTGCCTCGACCAGGTCGGATCCCGCCATCGTCGTCCCCTTCTACGCATTTTTTCTTGCCCCGTTAGCATTCAATCACATAATCGGGGCGGCGACATCATGTAACTCGGTCGAGTATTCAATATGATATCGTTACTTGTCCATTTCACCTCTGGAGGGATGGAGATGAGAACCGCGCTGATGCTCCTGGGTGGCTGCCTTGCTCTGGCCGCCTGTGACGTCACCTCCGACCGGCCGGACCAGGTAGTGCCCGCAGGCGGCGCCAGCGCCACCCCGGCGCCGGGCGCCCAGACCGCGGCTTCGGCCGCGGCCACGAGCGGCCCCACGGCTGTGGCCGGGGGTCAGGGCAAAGGGCAGCCGGGCCCCTCGTCGGCCCCGGCGGCGGCGCTCCCCACGGTGCTGGCGCCGCCCCCGACCCCGGTGCCGACCCTCGCGGCCCAGTTCAACGACCACGACGCCGACAACGTCAACGGCGCCTTCGATCCCGGCCGCAGCGACGGGGACGGCCAGGGCTGAGCCCGAGGCCGGTGGCTGCGGGCCTGACATCACAGGTGGGCGCACGGCTCCGGCCGGCGCCCGCCTCCGCAGCCGGAGTCAGGGCTGGTCGTCGGCCAGCAGGCCCGCCCGCCTCATCGCTCGCGCGACGCGGGCGTGGACGGCGTCCACCGGCCCGGTCCCGTCCACGGCCAGGACCGGGACCCCCTCACCCCGGTAGTGGTCGATGACGGGCTCGGTGAGCTGCCGGTACTCGGCCAGCCGCTCCGCGATCGAGTCCGGGTTGTCGTCCGTCCGGTGCTCCTTCGCCGCCCGGTCGAGGAGACGGCGGACCAGTATCTCTTCCTCGACCTCCAGGAGCATCACGACATCCGGGCGGCGGCCGGTCGCGGTCAGGCAGCGGTCCAGCGCCTCGGCCTGGGGAACGGTGCGCGGGTAGCCGTCCAGGATGGCTCCGGGGGCGGCATCCGGCGCCGCCAGCCGCTGCTGCAACAGCCGCTCCATCAGCTCGTCGGGGACCAGCTCGCCGGCCGCCAGCACCGGCGCGACCTCGCGCCCCAGCGGAGTGCCGGCGGCGGCCTCTGCCCGCAGGAGCTCACCCGTCGAGATGTGGGGAACGCCCAGGTCCGCGGCGATGAGCTCGGCCTGGGTTCCCTTGCCGCTGCCGGGCGGTCCCACGAGGACGCAGATCACCGCGTCCCGCCCACGGGCGCGCCTGGATCGTTCGAACGACGCGTCAGGATACCCATCGACCTCTTTCTGACGACCACCTTACGGCGGTTCCGGCATCGAGCAGAGGAGCCAGGCTGCCATCGGAATGTGGAGCCCGGTCTTTCGACCTCCTACGCTCGACCACATGGCGGTGACACTGAACAACCGCGCCTACAACCACGCCAGGGCGCTGATCGACCGGGGCGAGTACGTCCTGGACGAGAAGGACATGTGGAGCGAGCACCAGCCGTCCACGCAGCAGGAGAACGCCTACCTGGAGGACCACGGCTTCGAGGAATACGCCAGGTGGTACCTGGGCATCGATACGGAGGAGGACGAGGACAACAAGGGCCGATACAAGTTCCCGTACGGCGACTTCGAGAGGGTGCACCGCTGCGGGGTCCTGTCTGCAGAATCGCGGGCGGCACAGTACAAGCACTACGACATCGAAGCCGCGGCAGCTCACCTGCACGGCGCGATCGACGCGGTCAGGGGCAGAGCCTAGCTGTCCGTTCCTGGATCTGTTCAGCGCCGGGGCTCGCCGTCCACGGGCTGGACGCGGACCGCGGATGCCCGTCCCACCCGAGCCTCGAGCTCCTCGATCTGCTCCAGGAGTCGCACGATGATGGCTGTCGCCTCCAGATCCAGACCCAGGTCGCGCTGCAGCCGGCGGATTCGCCGCAGGCGCCGCAGCGCGGAGGGCTCGACCTGCTTCGCGGTGATGCTGATCAGCGCCAGCTGACTGCACCGAACCACCTGCCTGCGGGTCATGCCGGTGAGTCGTGCCAGGTCGGTGACCAGGCTGGCTTCAGGACTCACTTCCCGCACCAGCGCCGCGACGCAGCCGTGCTGCCATCTCCTTCACCTCCGGCGACAGCGGCACGGGCAGCCTGACGTCCGTCTCGGCGTACAGGTCGCCGGCGCCGCTCCCGTCCAGACGGGGCATGCCCAGCCCGCGCAGCCGCAGCCGGGCCCTGTTCTGGGTCTCCGGCGGGATGCGCAGCGCGACGGGTCTGCCCCTCAGGGTCGGGACCTCCACCTCGCCGCCGAGCAGGGCTACGTCGAGCGGGACGGGGACACGGACCCGCAGGTCGTCCCCCTCTCTGGTGAAGGTCGGGTGAGGCTGGAGGTGGACCCGTGCGAAGAGGTCGCCTGCCGGCCGGCCGCCGGTGCCGGGGCCTCCCTGACCGGCCATTCGCAGCCTGCTCCCGTCGCGCACCCCCGGCGGAATCCGCAGCTCGACGCGTCGCCGGCCGCCGCCGTCCAGCAGCTCGAAGGCTCGGGTCGATCCCCGGTACGCCTCCTCCAGGGAGACGGACGTCTCGGCCTCGACGTCCTGGCCAGGCGCGGAGGCGGTGGCGGTGAAGCCGCTGCCGGCGCGACCGGCGCGACCCGCGCGACCGCGCCCGAACGTGTCGTGGAAGAACGCCGAGAACGGGCTGTCGGAGCCGAACAGGTCCTCCAGGTCCTCCGGCGAGACGGTGCGGTACTCGACGTCGCCAGCCTGGCCGAACGGCCCCCCGGCAGGGCGCCCGGCCCGCTCCCAGGCCTCGTGCTCACGCCAGCCGGGGCCCAGCTCGTCGTACTTCCTGCGCTTCTCGGGGTCGCCCAGGACCTCGTGGGCCTCGTTGATCTCCTTGAACCTGGAGACCGCGTCGGGATGGTTGGGGTTGACGTCCGGATGGTGCTTGCGGGCCAGCCGTCGGAAGGCCGCCTTGATCTGCTTCTGGGTCGCGGTTCGAGGCACCCCGAGGACCTCGTAGTAGTCGCGCTGGGTGGTGCTCACCGCAGATCAGACGCACGCTCAGGAGGCCGGCTTTTCCGGCCCTCGTCCTCAGCCGGATTCCACCGACGACACGCGACTCGGACCGGGGCGTCCGCTCGCGGGGTGGAATCCGGCTCAGTTGACCTCACGGTAGTCGGCGTCGACCACGTCGTCGTCCTGGTCGCCAGCAGCCCGCCCCTGGGGCTGCGGGCCTCCGGCGGTCGCGCCGACCTCCTGGTAGATGTGCTGGCCGACCTTCTGGAGGGCCTCGTTGAACTCGTCGATGGCCTTCCTGAGGGCGGCCGTATCGCTGCCCTTGGAGGCGGCCTGGAGCGCCTGCATCTTCGACTCCGCGTCGGACCTGACCTCGGCCGGGATCCGCTCCGCGTTGTCCTTCAGGACCTTCTCGGCCTGGTAGACCATCTGGTCGGCCTGGTTGCGCAGCTCGACCTCGTCCCGCCTGGAGCGGTCCTCGGCCGCGTGCGACTCGGCCTCCTTCACCAGGCGGCCCACCTCGTCCGTGCTCAGCGTCGAGGAGGCGGTGATCGTCACCGACTGCTCGCGCCCGGTGCCCCTGTCCTGCGCCTTCACGTTCAGGATGCCGTTGGCGTCGATGTCGAACGTGACCTCGATCTGCGGCATGCCGCGCGGGGACGGCGGGATCCCGTCCAGATGGAAGCGGCCCAGGGTCCGGTTGTCGCGGGCGAAGTCGCGCTCGCCCTGCAACACATGGACCTCGACAGAGCTCTGGTTGTCGGCTGCGGTGCTGAAGACCTCGGAGCGCGATGTCGGGATGGTCGTGTTCCGCTCGACGAGCCTGGTCATGACTCCGCCCAGCGTCTCGACGCCAAGCGAGAGGGGCGTGACGTCGAGCAGGAGGACGTCCTTCACCTCGCCCTTCAGCACGCCGGCCTGGATGGCCGCTCCGATGGCGACGACCTCGTCGGGGTTGACGCCCTTGTGAGGCTCCTTCCCGGCGGTCAGCTCCTTGACCAGCTGCTGGATGACCGGCATGCGGGTCGCTCCGCCGACGAGCACCACCTCGTTGATCTGCTGGGGGGTCAGGCCCGCGTCCTTGAGCGCGGCCATGAACGGGCCCCGGCAGCGTTCGGTCAGGTCGGTGGTCAGCGCCTCGAACCTGGCCCTGGTCAGGGTC
>DATFRD010000022.1:0-6156 GCA_035263645.1 Candidatus Dormiibacterota bacterium
GGGTACGCACCGCAGCGACTCTCCACCAGGCTAAACATGCCGTCATAAGTACGTGCAAACGAATCGGGAAAGTGCTAGGAGCCCACGATTGCCTGCGGCAGTCTGAGGAATCTCACCCTCTGCCGCCGCCTGTCGTCATTCAGGTCGCTCCGTTTAACCGGATTCCACCGCGCGAGCGGACGTGCCTCTTCGAGTCGCGCGTCGTCTGTGGAATCCGGTCTAAGCGGATCTCGGCCGATTGGCAGCAGGTCCAAGCATGCGCTGGGATTGTGCCACGGTCAGTAGTCTAGTGGTGGTCCGCAGCCCAGCAACCGCATCAGCTCGTCGTGGGCATCGTGCAGGGGGAGATACTGATAGGTCTGGGTGATCATCGTCAGTGAGCTGTGCCCCGAAATCTGCTGGAGGAGGATCGGGTTTCCGCCCCGGCGGAGGTACTCGGTGGCGAACGAGTGCCGCAACAGGTGCGGGTACACCCGCTTCCTGAAGCTGGCGATCTCGCCGAGGCTCCGGATCATCTGCTCAACCGCTGACTCGGTCAGCCCGTCGAGCTGACCCCTGCCGCGGCCCCGGCGCAGCGTCAGAAACAGCCGATCGCTGCTCGCATCCTGTCGTCCCCGATCGATAAAAGGGCGCAGCCGCCTCGCCAAGGACGGGGCCAGCGGCACCAGGCACTCACGGTCGCCCTGTCCGCGGACCTTGATCACGTTCTTCCCGCCCTCCAGGCGGACATCGGCCGGCCGCAGCGCGAGCAGCTCCCCGAGCCGCATCCCCGTGTCGGCGAGGACCCTGACGATCAGCTTGTCGCGCTCAGTGGCGGCCGCGTCCTCCATCCGCTGCACCTCCTCGCGGGACAGCGTGTCCAGCACGCGCTTCCGCATGCTCGGCAGCTGGCCGCGAGCAGCGCCCGCCTCGCCCTGGGCCCGAGCCCAGGCCAGGAGGGAGTTGATGGCCCGCATGTAGCTGTGGACGATCGCCTTGGAGATCCGCCGCCCCCCGCCGGCTGGCACCACGCCAGGCGCGACCACTGCCGGCAGAGGTGAAGGCTGGTTTGAAGAGTGATGAGGTGGAGCGGGTGACGGGAATCGAACCCGTGTAAACAGCTTGGAAGGCTGCCGCACTACCACTGTGCTACACCCGCGGACACTCGGCCGGCGCCGCGCCTGGCCGCCGGCCGCAGATCCTATCAGGGTACCGTCGCGCAGCTCGGCGGTAGGCCCTCATGCCAGCCGGCGGCCTCCCCCACCTGGATGAGGCGTCCTCTGCCCGGCGCCGGATAGACTCCGACGTCGCTTGGCCTGTTCGGCGATGTGCATCGGTGAGGAAGAGTCCGGCAGGACCGCCGGCATTCGGGTTTGCGCGCTCCACCATGCCTACGGCGTCGGGGGGGCCGTCTCAGTGCTCCGCGGCGTGGAGCTGGACGTGGAGCCCGGCGGCTACCTCGCCATCACTGGCGTGTCGGGCGCCGGCAAGAGCACGCTCCTTTCCATCCTGGGCGGGCTGGAGCCGGTCCAGGCAGGCTCGGTCAGCGTCGCCGGGCACGACCTGGCCGGCCTGGACCGGCGAGAGCTGGCCCGGTTCCGGCGGCACGACGTCGGCTTCGTCTTCCAGAGCTTCGGCCTCCTCGGGATGCTCACCGCCCGGGAGAACGTGGAGATGGCGCTGGCGCTCGCCGGCCTGCCGAGGCGCGAGCGCCGAGCCCACGCCGAGGGCATGCTCGCCGAGGTCGGGCTCAGTGCCCGGGCCTCCCACCGGCCCGCCGCCCTGAGCGGCGGCGAGCTCCAGCGCGTGGCGATCGCCAGGGCGCTCGCCCACCGGCCACAGCTGGTGCTGGCGGACGAGCCGACCGGGAACCTGGACGAGGACTCGTCGGTCCGCATCATGGAGCTGCTGGAGCGGCTGCGCGCCGAGCGCGGGAGCACCCTCGTCGTCGTCACCCACAACCCCGAGCTGGCCGCTCGCGCCGCCGCACGCGTGCGCCTAAGCCGGGGACGCCTGCACGCCGCATGAGCTGGCGGGATGCGGCGCTGCTGGCGCTGCGCGGCCTGGGCCGCCGGGGCATACGCTCGCTGGTCACCGGCCTGGGGGTCGCCCTCGGTACCGCGCTCGCCGTAGCGCTCATCGGCATCGGGGCGATGGCGGACTCGAGGATCGTCTCGCAGCTGAGCAGCGGCGGCCCGGCGGCGGCCATCCGCGTCGAGGCCGCCTACCCCGATCCCGGCGGCCTGACCGGCGACTCGATGCGCGCGCAGGGCCCCCACGACCTGGGCGCCGCCGCCGCCGCGGCCATCACGCGGGCTCCCCACGTCGCCTCGGTCGCCGGGATGCTCTCGATGCCCGTGCACGTGGTCCCCTGTCCGGCCACCATCGGCACGGCCTCCGGCGGCGCGCCGGCGTGCCCGGTGGACACGGACGGCTATACCGGCACGATGGTGGGCGCGGACCTGGCCAGCGTCAGCGACCTGCCGGTCACGCTCCTCGCCGGCCGCCTGCCGAGCCCGGGCGCACTCACGGAGGTGGCGGTCACGCCCGGATACCTCGAGCGCCTGCACGTCGACGCCAGGCGGCCGGCGCCGATCCTGGGGTCGGAGGTCGAGTTCGCCGTCCCGCAGGCGCTGCCGGGCCGGCCCACCCGGCTCCGCCGCCTGTGGTTTCGCACGGTCGTGGTCGGCGTCGTGGACCAGGCCGTCGGCGACGGGGAGTTCCTGGCGCCGATCGAGCAGACGGAGGCCGCCCGGCGGTGGGCGCTCGGCGGCGTCGGCACGAGCGGCTTCCCGCGGCCGACCTCGGAGTACAGCGGTCTCGTGGTCGTCGCCGACAGCCTGGGCGACGTCCACGCCGTCCGCGCCGAGATCGCCGAACGGGGCTACGCAACCAGCGCGCCCGAGCACCTGGTGGCGTCCGTGCAGCGGTACCTGCACATCGTCGACATCGTGCTGGGCGGGATCGGCGCGATCGGGCTCGGGATCGCGGCGCTGGGCGTGGCCAACTCGCTCCTGGCTGCGGTCCGCGAGCGATGGCGCGAGATCGGCGTGGTGAAGGCGCTCGGAGCCGGCGACCAGGACGTCGCCCGGTGGTTCCTCGTCGAGGCCGGCCTGCTCGGCCTGGTCGGCGGGGTCGTCGGCACCGGCGCGGGCATCGCGGCGACGGCGGTCATGACGCTGATCCTGAACCGGTACCTTCTGGAGCAGGGCCTCATGGGAATCCACGTCGGCGGCTGGCTCTCGCCGTTCCTCGTCGCGGTTCCGCCGGCCACGTCGCTGCTGGCCGTTGTCGCGGGGCTGGCGCCCGCCCTGCGGGCGGCGCGCCTGCCCGTCCGAGAGGCTCTCGGCGGCGCATGAGGCTCCCCCGCCGGGCGGTGGCCGGCACCCTGACGCTGCTCGCGGCCGCCGCCTGCGGGCTGGGCGGCCACGCGGCGCCGGACGGCGCGGCGGCGGCGGTGCCGCCGATCGTGTACGCGGCGCTGGGCAGCGTGGGCACGGCGGGCACCGGGAACCGCGGCGCCGGCGCGTCGTTCCCGCGCCTCCTGTACGAGCGCCTGCCCAGCTCGGCCGTGCTCTACGACCTCGCGCTGCCCCACGAGACCACCGCGGCCGCGCTCGACGACGAGCTGCCACAGGCGCTCGCGGCCCGGCCGGCGCTGGTGACGGTCTGGTTCGGTCCCGACGACCTGGTCGCCGGGGTTACCGCCACCGCATACGAGCAGCACCTCGACCGCCTGGTGAAGGCGCTGCGCCGCAACGGTGCCGCCACCGTCCTGGTCGGCAGGGGTCCCCCGCTCGACGGGCTGCCCGCGATCCAGGCCTGCCTGCCCACCCCGCCGACCGGCCCCGCGAAGTGCCCGTTCGGCTCGGCGCGTCCGGCACCCCCGCCCGACCAGCTGGCAGCCCAGGCCGCCGCCTACGACGCCGCCGCCGAGCGGGTCGCCGCGCGGCAGGGCGCGATCCTCGTCGACCTCACCGGCCTGGCCCCGACGACAGGGCAGCAGTCCGACTACGCCGGCTCCGACGGCCTGCACCCCGGCCTCAGCGGCGCCGCCGGCGCCGCCGCGGCATTCGCCGCTGCCCTCCCGGCCTCGCTGACCCGCGAGTCGCAGGGGGCCGCCGCGGAGTCGAGGCGCTGAAGGCGCTCCGGGCGGCCGTCCTCGCCGCCGCGCTGCTTCTCCTGCCGGCGAGGGGGGCCGCCCCCGCCGGGCCACCCGCCCAGCCGCCCGCCGTGGGGTGCGTCTCCACCGCCGACTGCCTCCGACGCATGACGCTCGACGAGAAGATCGGCCAGATGACCCAGGTCGCCCACGACGCCCTCCGGTCGCCCGCCGACATCGCGACCTACCACGTGGGAGCGCTGCTCAGCGGGGGCGGGGGCGGCCCCAACGGCGCCGGCGGCACGGCCTCCCAGTGGGCCGACATGTACGACCGCTACCAGTCGTATGCGATGCGCGCCCGTCTTCGCATCCCGCTCCTCTACGGCGTGGACGCGGTGCACGGGAACGGCGACGTGTACGGCGCTGTCGTCTTCCCCCAGAACATCGGCATGGGGGCCACGCGCGACCCGGCGCTGGTCACGCGGGAGGAAGAGGTCACCCGCGACGAGGTCCTGGGCACCGGCGTCCCCTGGACGTTCGCTCCCTGCGTGTGCGTGCCTCGCGACAAGCGCTGGGGCCGAACCTACGAAGGGTTCGGCGAGGACACCGCGCTCGTGCAGTCCATGACCGCGGCTGCGGTCCGCGGGTTCCAGGGCCCGGCGCTGGGCCGGTCGAGCGTGATGGCGACGGCCAAGCACTTCGTGGCCGACGGGGGCACGACGTATGGGACCGGGGACCGCGGCTATCGGATCGACGAGGGCGACGCGCGGATCACGGAAGCGGAGCTGGACGGCGTGCACCTGGCCCCGTTCCAGACCGCTGTGGCAGCCGGCGTGGGCGCCGTCATGGTCTCCTACAGCAGCTGGAACGGCCTCAAGGACCACGCCGACCCGTATCTCATCACCGCCGTCCTGAAGGGCCGGCTGGGCTTCGGGGGCCTCGTCGTCTCCGACTGGGGGGGCATCGACCAGATCTCGCCGAACTACGACACCAGGGTCCGCACGGCGATCGAAGCGGGGATCGACATGGTCATGCTGTCGGGCGACTACCGCCGGTTCATCGGCACGGTGCGCCGCGAGGTGACCGCTGGGAAGATACCCGAGTCCCGCATCAACGACGCGGTCACGCGCATCCTGAACGCGAAGTTCGCGCTCGGCCTGTTCGCTCACCCTTACGCCGACCGGGCCTACACGGCCCAGGTCGGCTCGGCCGCGCATCGGGCCGTGGCTCGGCAGGCCGTGCGCGAGTCGCTGGTGCTCCTCAAGAACCAGGGGGTCCTCCCGCTGTCCAGGACCGCCCACTATCGGATCGTGGTCGGCGGGAGGTCGGCCGACAACCTCGGATACCAGATGGGCGGATGGTCGATCACCTGGCAGGGCGGAAGCGGGCGGACCACTGCCGGCACGACGATCTGGCAGGGCCTCCGGGCCGCCGCCGGCCCGTCCGTGCAGATGCAGGACATCGGGACCGACCTGAGCCGGCCGTTTACCGGCGACGTGGGCATCGCCGTGGTCGGCGAGACCCCATACGCGGAGGGAAGCGGCGACACCGCGACCATGGCGCTCGCCCCCGGCGACGCGGCCGTCGTGAAGGCGATCTGCTCTCACACGAAGCAGTGCGTCGTCATCCTGGTCTCCGGCCGCCCGCTGATCGTCGGCAGGCAGCTCGCAGAGTCGAGCGCGTTCGTGGCGGCCTGGCTGCCCGGCAGCGAGGGCGAGGGCGTCGCCGACGTGCTCTTCGGCGAACACCCGTTCACCGGCAGGCTGCCGGTCAGCTGGCCGGCCGCAGTCGGGCAGGAGCCGCTCGACTCCGGCGACGGCCAGACTCCCCTCTTCCCCTTCGGGTACGGAATCTCGCCGTACTGACCGTCACCAGACGTGCGGCTCGTGGAATCCGCGCGGGACGAGCCGTTCTCCCACCGGGCCCCGCCCATGCCCGCCGAACGGCAGTGGCCGGCGCTCCACGGCAGGGGTAGGGTGACCGTCATGAGCCTGCTGATGAGGCGCGGGTTTCCGGACGGCATCCCCTTCACCGACTATCACCGGGCCTGGCGAACCGGCCTGGGGCTGGCCGCC
>DATFRD010000023.1:0-3670 GCA_035263645.1 Candidatus Dormiibacterota bacterium
GCGGCGTGGTCGGCGCTGGCGACCGCTCGCGGCCTGGCGCCGGGCGCCCGCGGTGAGGTGGCCGCGGCCGGCCCGGCGCGGACGCTGACCGCCGTGGTGCTGGCACCTCCGGTGGTCTCGCTCTGCCACTCGGCGATGGCGACGTCGATGGTCTACCTTCTGCTGGCGCTGCGGTGATCCTCCCCGGCTTGGGGCCCCCCGTCCGGCCCCGGAGAGGTCGTCACACGGCGCAGCGGTAAGGCCGGGGGATGGTGCCGTCGGCGAGCTGGGCGGTGAAGAACCGTTCCACCACCAGCCTCTTCCCTTCCCGCAGTGACACCTGCCCCAGGGCCAGGAGCATGTCGGGACTACTGTCCAGGTCCGCGCCGGCCGGGTGCCAGTGGAGCCCGTCGGTCGTCACGGTGAGCTCCGGCACGGTGGTGCCCTCGCCGATCTCCAGGCCGTGCTCCGAGAAGCCGCGACGCAGCAGCGGCCGGACGGCGAACCCCTCCGGAGGCACTCCCAGCTCCTCCAGGAGAGCCGCCAGCGCGGGCACCTCGCCCGCGTTCTCGGGGGTCCGGGTCATGGCGACCCGCACCGGCAGGCCGGCGTCCGTCGCACGCCGGATCCCCTCGACTGTCCGGACCCACGACCCGCGCCCGCGGTGGGCGTCGTGGGTGTCCGGGCGCGCTCCGTCGAGCGAGGTCTGGATCACGAGCAAGGGAGTGCCGGCCAGCGTGCGCAGAGCTTCGCCGCCGCGCCTCCGGAAGAGCATCGCGTTTGTTAGCACCACGGTAGGGAGCCGTCGGGACGCGTGGCGAAGCATGTCGACTATGTCGGGGTGGAGGAAAGGCTCCCCGCCGGTGACGCACAGCTGGGTGAAGCCCTCGGCAACCGCCTCATCGACCAGGTCCACGAAGCGAGCCGCGGGCAGGCTGCGGGCTCGGGCCAGGGGAGCGGACCGGACCGCGCAGTAGTCGCACCGCAGGTTGCAGTGGAAGTTCGTGTAGATCCACAGCCGGGACGGGAAGTAGGCGGTTCCGAACAGGCTGACGACGGGACGGTCCCCCTCGGACCGGGTGCGCGTGGTGGCGGGCCCCCAGCCGTCGGCCCGCGGTCGGAAGTCCTGGGGCAGGGCGCTGCGGTACAGGTGGTAGCGGCCGGCTGCCCGCTCGGCCGGGGGCAGGACCTCAAGGCAGGTGGTCCACCACCCGGTCTCGATCGTCTCCACGAACGGCTCGTGCAGGCCGGCGGCGCGCATCGAGGAGGCCTGGGCCGCCCAGTCGTAGGCGAGGGGAACCAGCTCAGCCTCGGCGTGAGCGTCGACCAGGTCGAGGATCGCGTACCAGACCTCGTTCCGGCCGTCGTTCGCCGGCTTGCCCAGCACCCCGACGTTGACCACCAGGGTGGGACCGACGCGGCGCTGCCACGGGAGCCCGGTATGGGTGCAAACAACCACGTCGGCGCCGCTGGCGGCGGCTCTGGCCAGGTGCTCCGGCTCGGGCAGGGACTCCCACCAGAAGTCGTTGATCGCGAGCGGCGAGCCGTGCACGAGGTGGACGGTGCACCCGGCCAGGGTCTCCCGCCGCTCGGTGGGCAGGCGGCCCATCCATACGGCGAAGTCGCGGCTCGTGTGTCGCAGCGTGTGGTCGTAGATGAGCTGTGCGAAGTGGTTGTCGCGAGGGTCGCGGTATCCGCAGCCGCAGTCCGGGTCGGCCCGAGCGATGGCGGCGTCGTAGTTGCCGGCGATGCACTCCACCCGCTCATCGACCAGGATGGGCCACAGCTCGTCGATCTCGGCGCCGAACCCGCCCAGGTCGCCGAGGCAGAACAGCCTCTCGCATCCCCGCCGGCGTGCGTCGGCGACGAAGGCGCGCAGGGCGTAGGGGTTGCCGTAGGGCCCGCCGCACACCCCGATCCTCATCTGGACAGGGCCTCCAGCGGCTCGCGCGCGACCTCCAGGCCGCCGCCGAGAGCCACGTTCACCTCCTGACGCCGAGCAGGCCCGGGCCGGCCGCGTAGCGGCGGCGGATGCGCTCGGGATCGACCCCCAGGAAGTAGAGGGCCTTCAGGTACTGCATGAAGACGACCATCCGCCAGGTCCCGTGCTCGACGAAGCGGCGCGCCGAGGCGGTTGAGGTGGCGGGCAGGAGGACGAGCCGTCCCCGCCGGTGCAGCCGGCGCGACATCTCCAGGTCCTCCATCAGGGGCAGGTCGGGGAAGCCGCCCAGCTCCTGGAAGACCGCCCGGCGAACGAAGATCGCCTGGTCGCCGAAGATCCAGTGCAGGCGCCGCGCCCGCAAGTTGGAGGACCAGGCCAGGTAGTCGAGCGCCGGGCCGCGGCGGTCGAACCGCAGGCTCAGCCCGCCGCCGATGATCATGGGATCGGCGACAGCGGCTCGGATCTGTCCCAGCGCTGCGGGGTCCACCCGGGTGTCGGCGTGGATGAACCAGAGCACCTCGCCGCTGGTGCAGCGGGCGCCGGTGTTCATCTGCCGGGCCCGCCCGGGCGTGCCGCGCACGACCCGGGCCAGCGGCGCCGCGAGCTCGGGGGTTCCGTCCCGGCTCCCGCCGTCAACGACGACGATCTCGCAGTCCGGGAAGTCGCTGCGCAGCCGCCCCAGGCTCTCCTCGATCGCCGCCGCCTCGTCGAGGACTGGCACGACGATCGACACCGCTCCCGTGGTCATCGCGCGCCGTCCCGGAGCAGCCAGGCGATGGCGGCCGGCAGGGCGGGGTCCGCCAGCAGCTTCCGGGCGTCCGCAGGGGTGTCGAGGTCGGGGAGTGGCGGCAGGAGTTCGACGCCCAGGCCGCTCACCGCGGCCGCGGCGAGACTGGCGGCCAGCACTCCAGGACCGCCCCAGAGAGAGGGCTCGAGGGCGAAGAGCTCCGGCAGAGGCCGGGTCATGCCGACCAGGTAGTAGCCGCCGTCGTTCGCCGGTCCGATGACTGCGTCGTGCCCTTCGGCGAGCAGGTCGAACGCCCGTCGCAGGAGGAACGGCGTGAGGGTGGGGACGTCGGTGCCGAGGACCACCAGCCGTCCCGGCCGCTGGTCGAGCACGTGGCGCGCCGCCGCGGCCATCCGCTCTCCCAGATCGCCGCCCCGCTGGGCGAACAGCCGGGTCTCCGGCGGAACCAGCCGGGCGATCTCGTCGTGCCCGTCGGGCGGGTCGAACGCCACGTACGTCCCGGCGGGCGTCACCTGCCGGGCCAGGACGCTGGTGTGACGG
Source organism: Candidatus Dormiibacterota bacterium (assembly GCA_035263645.1). Lineage (GTDB taxonomy): Bacteria > Chloroflexota > Dormibacteria > Dormibacterales > Dormibacteraceae > CF-161. The sequence continues at coordinate 3,210 of DATFRD010000023.1, forward strand.
ATCAAGCCCTCCTGCAGCCGCGCGCAGCCCTCGTCGCCGAGAATCGGCGTCAGCCGGGTCTTGACGGTTCCCGGCCGCGCCGCCCTGGCCATGACCACGATCGAGGCGGTCCCACCGCTCACGGATCGAACCGGTGGACGACGCCCGCGGGCGCGACGGCGCCCACGCCGGGCAGGGCGAGAGCGAGCCCCCGCCCGGCCTCACCGGCGACGGTGTGCCAGGTGCACAGGGCCCCGTCCGGCAGCCGGTTGCCAAGGAAGTACGAGTCGTCGAACACAACCAGCGACCCGAGGGTCAGCTCGGGCTGCTCGGTGCCCGAGCCCGAGATGACTCCTACTCGCATCCGCTTCCTTTCATAGATAGCTGGTGGTGGCACGCGGAGTGACCGGCCATTGGGAGCAGCCGGCGCAGCCGGCGGTTCTCCTCCGGGTCGAGGACGGAATGCTGCACGCAGGCCGGCA
>DATFRD010000024.1:0-2814 GCA_035263645.1 Candidatus Dormiibacterota bacterium
GGAGGTGTGGCTCAGGAACACCGACCAGGGCGGTCTCGGCACCTGCTGGTCCGACAGCGCGGCGAAGAGCACTGCCAGTCTGCCGCCCCTGCTGCGAATGCCGACGGTGGTCATGCCCGTACAGACGGTTCGGCGCCTCGCAGCGACGATGTCGCACCGGCCTCGTCGTTTTGCGCTCCCGGATCGTCTGGAATGGCAACGGCGTGCGGGGGTGAGGCGCCGCAGGCGGTCGATGTGCGAGCCTGCGGGCGCACCACCCGAACAGACACAGGGGAGGAAGGAAGGAAGCGCGTTGAGCTCGACCGCAGCGGTGAGGAGAGAGGTGGACATGGTCGCTCGGGCGCGAGCGGGCGAGGAGTCGGCGTGGGCCGAGCTCGTCGAAGCGCACTGGAGGCCGGTGTGGAGCATGAGCAGGAGCATCGTGCGAGATCAGCACAGTGCCGAGGAAGTCACGCAAGAGACGTTCAGAGTCGTGAAGGAGAAGCTGACCGAGTACCGCGGGGACGGCGCGCTGTGCGGCTGGATCCAGTCGATCTGCCGGCGCCAGGCCCTGGACGCGCTCCGGCGGAGGCGGCGCCAGGGGGCGCGCGAGGTGTCCATCGACGACGGCACCGGCGCGGGACGGCCGGCTCAGGCCACGGAGGACCGCATGGTCCAGCGGCTCGACCTCGAGAGGGCGCTGGCCCTGCTGGCGGAGGAGGAGCGCGAGGCCCTGCTGATGACCGAGGCGGGGTACACGTCCGAGGAACTGGCGGCCGCCCTCGGCGTCGCGCCCACGACCATCAGGTCGCGGCGGGCGAGGGCCAGGGTCAGGCTGCTTCGCGAGCTCGAAGGCGGGTACGGCGGGAGGGGGCGGTGATGGACAGGCTGCACGACCTGGAGCAGCACGACCGCGTCCGGCTGCTCCTGCTCGAGGGTGAGCTCCCCACCGGGCTGGAGGGGCACGTCAGCACCTGCCCGGTCTGCGGGCGGCTGGCGGCGAGGCTGGCCGACCTCGGCCGCCTGATCCGCGACGTCCCGGAGCCCCGGCCGGAGCTGTTCCAGGAGATCCTGCGGCCGCGCCGGGCCCCGACCGGGCCGGCGGGCCGGATCGAGATGCTCTGGCCGGACGGGCCATCGCCGGCGTCCGCCACCCTGCTGCCGCTGGTGCTGGCCGTCGACGCCGACAGGCGCAAGACGGGCGCGGCCCGGTCGGCGTGGGCGGAGCACCTGGTCGTCCTCGGCCGGTCGCCGATCACGATCGGCCGCGGCCCCGACATGGACCTGCCGATCTGGGACCGGTCGGTCTCCCGCCGGCACGCCCGGATCGACTGGCGTGACGACGGCTGGGTCGTGCGCGACCTGGAGTCGACGAACGGCACCAGGCTCAACGGGGCGAAGGTGAGCGCCACGGGGATCGCGTTCGTCAAGCCGGGGGACGAGATCGAGGTCGGGCACGGCATCCGCCTGGCGGTTCGCGGCCTGCTGCCCGTCCCGGAGGCGGCGGGCGTCGCCCGCGAGCTCATCCGCCTGCTGGCCTGGACGTCCGACCCCACCCGGCCGGACGCTCCCGACGAGGGCCGGAGCGGAGACCTGCGCGCCCGCCTCAGGGGTCTCAGGGAGGAGACGGTGCGCCTCCGCGACCAGCTCTCCGAGATCGCGAGGCAGGGGGCCGACGCCGAGGCGTTCCCCCAGGTCTACGAGAGGCTGGCGAACATGCTCGCCCTGATCGAGCACGACGGCTTTCCCTCGGTCCGGGGGTCCTAGGGGTGCGGCCGAAAAGGCGGGCGAGAGATTCGGCGTCCAGGTGCCCCAGCCGGTGGTCGGGCGCCGAGGACCGCAGCGAGCCCATGGGACATGGGTGAGCGAGGACCGCAGAAGCCCGGCCGCCAGATGGGGTGCATGGGCGCCCCAGATCCGTCTGCCCTTTCGGCCGCACCCCTGGGGCCGCGGATGGTGCACGACGGAGGCCACGATGGCCTGGTGGCCCGGGCGCTCGGCGCCGACGAGGCCGCGTGGGCGGAGATCGTCGCACACCACCTGGAGGAGGTGTGGAGCTCGACCTGGGCGCTCCTCGGCGACGCGCCGGCGGCCGAGCGCATCGTCGAGGACACGTTCCGGACCGTCGGGGAGCGGCTGGCCGAGGTGCCGCCCGACGGCCGGCTGCGACCGTGGATCCTGGCCACCTGCCGGCGCCTCGCCCTGGAGGAGCGCGGGAGCTGGGCAGGCGACGTGCCGGTCGACCTGACGCGGCCCGCGTGCGGCCTCGACGAGGGGCGGTGGGTCAGGCGGGCCGACCTGGAGCGCGCCCTGGCGGCGCTGGGCGAGGACGAGCGCGAGGCGATCCTGCTCGCCGCGGCCGGGTGCACGGCAGAGGAGGTGGCCGGCGCCCGCGGGGTCCCGGCGGCCACCGTCCGGGCCGGCCGGGCGAGCGCTAGGGCCAAGCTCCTCCTGCTGCTGGACTCGTCCGGCGGGGGCGGGGGGTGAGCGAGCTGAGGGAGCTGCTGGAGCGGCACGACCGGGTGATGCGCCTGCTGCTGGAGGGCGAGCCCGTGCTGGGCCAGGAGCCGCACCTCGCCGGCTGTCCTGTGTGCGGGCCGACGGCCGCCAAGCTGGCCGAGGTCGCGCGGTGGCTGCTGGAGGCTCCGAGGCCCCGGCCCGGGCTGCTTCGGGACGTCGTCGAGCGGACCGCGGCGCGGTGCTGCAGCGCAGAGGAGAGGCCCTGAGGGACGCGCGGCCCGTTCCTCAGGCCTCGATCACCTCGGTGGCGGCCGCCTCGTCGTGAACCGCCCGCAGCGAGCGCGCCGCCAGCGGCAGCGCCGCCAGGCGCACCAG
>DATFRD010000025.1:0-11088 GCA_035263645.1 Candidatus Dormiibacterota bacterium
ACCTCCCGGACCCTGGTGCTGCTGCTGGCGCCCCTGGCCCCGCACCTGGCCGAGGAGCTGTGGGAGCGGCTGGGCGGTCCCTACTCGGTGCACCAGCAGCCGTGGCCGGCCCACGACGAGGCGGCCCTCGTGCGCGAGGCGGTCACGCTGGTCGTCCAGGTCGACGGCCGCGTTCGGGCGCGCCTGCGCGTCCCGGCCGGCACGCTGGAAGCCGAGGCGGTGCGGCTGGCGCTGGCGGCGCCGCCCGTCGCCGCGCACCTGGCCGGCCGGCCGCCGAGCCGCGTCGTCCACGTCCCCGACCGCCTGCTCAACCTGGTGAAGTGAGAGAGCCAGTGGTGGCCGAACTGGTCCTCGAAGAGTCGCGGCGGCGCTAGGGTGGGAACGACGATGAAGAGCCGGTCGGCTGCCGTCTGGGTGACCGGCGAGGCGCGCGAGACGGCGTCGCAGCGCTCCGGCCGGCCCGACAGGTTGAAGTGTGGACAGTTCAACCTCTCATGGCCTATCGAGACGTTGAAGTGTCGACACTTCAACGTCTCCGCGAGCCTGGCGTGACCCGATGAGCACCGCGCTGCTTCGCGAGCCGGAGCGGGTCATGGACCGGCTGACGCTGGGCCTGCTGTCGGCGGGCCACTTCAGCGTGGACCTCAGCCAGGGCGCCGTGCCGGCCATGCTGCCCTTCTTCATCCGCGACCGGCACCTGTCGTACGCGGCCGCGGCCGGGTTGGTCCTCGCCCAGACCGTGTCGTCCTCGGTGCTCCAGCCGCTGTTCGGCCAGCTCACCGACCGGCGGCCCGCGCCCTGGCTGCTGCCGGCCGGGGTGGCCGTCGCCGGCGCAGGCCTCGGCGCCGCCGCGCTCATGCCGACCTACGGCCTGATCTGGCTCGCGATCGCGATCTCCGGCATCGGCGTGGCCGCGTATCACCCCGAGGGCGCCCGCTACGCCAGCTACGCGTCCGGGAACCGGCGCGCGACGGGCATGAGCGTCTTCTCGGTGGGCGGCAATGTCGGCTTCGCGGCCGGCCCGGTGCTGGCGACGCCGGTGTTCCTGCTCCTGGGCCTCCGCGGCGGCTGGGTCGTCGGGCTGGTGCCGGTGGCGGTCGCCGTCGCCCTGGCGCTGGCGCTGCCCCGCGTGGAGGCGCTGCAGGCCGCCGCCACGGCGCCGGCCGCCCGCGCCCGCGAGGGAGCCGACCAGTGGGGCGCGTTCCTCCGTCTCACCGGCGTGCTCCTGGCCCGGAGCGTCCTGTTCTACGGGCTGAACACGTTCATCCCGCTGTACTGGATCGGCGTGTTCGGGCAGCCGCCCGGCGCGGCGGGCGTGGCGCTCGCCACCCTGCTCATCGTGGGGGCGGTGGGCACGCTGATCGGCGGCCGCCTGGCGGACCGCTTCCCGCGTCCGACGGTCGTGGCCATCGCCGTCGCGCTGACCGTGCCGCTCCTCCTGCTCCTCCTCGCGATGCCGGGGCCGCTCGCGGCCAACGTGGTGCTGGTGCCGCTGGCCCTCGTGCTCTACGTCCCCACCAGCCTCATGGTCGTGATGGGCCAGGAGTACCTGCCCGGCCGGGTCGGGACGGCCTCCGGCGTGACGCTGGGCCTGGCGGTCAGCGTGGGCGGCGTGGTGACGCCCGTGCTCGGGTTCGTGGCCGACCAGGCGGGGCTGCGGACCGCGCTGCTGCTCCTGGTTCTCGTGCCGGCGATCGCGACCCCGCTGGCGTTCAGTCTCCCTCGCCGTCCGAGGTAGCCGGGACCAGCACGTCGAGCAGGCGGTGCACGCGGCTGTCCTGGTCCGCCCACCCAGCCAGCTCGCGCAGCTCCCGGACCGCCGCGTCGACGAGCGGCCCCGCGGCTCCCCGCAGCAGCGCCTGGCGGCCGAGCGCCACCGCGCCGGCGCGCTCGCGGGCGGCCTCGACGACGGCCATCCGCAGCAGCCCGACCGGGTCGTCGGGCCGCTCCTCCATGCTCCGGCGCGCGGTCTCGGCGGCGACGGCCATGTCCTCGGCGGCCTCCTCCCGGTGCCCTGCGGCAAGGAGGAGCCGGGCGCGGACGAAGCGGGCCTCGCCCTCGGTGAGGTCGAGCTGCAGGGCGCGATCCACGTCGGATGACGCGCCCTCGAGGTCGCCGCCGCGCCGCCGCGCGGCGGCCCGCCGCGCCAGCGCCCAGGCGCTGGGCCGAAGCGCCAGCGCTCGGTCGAAATCCGCCAGCGCCTCCTCGTCACGGCCCAGCAGCCGCAGCGTCTCCGCGCGGTTCCCGATCGCCCACGCGTCCTGCGGCAGGCGCGTCGTGGCCTGCTCCAGGTCGGCCAGGGCCTCCCGGTACCGGCCCGTCTGCCGCAGCGTGACGCCGCGGTTCGTCAGCGCCCACGCGCTCGTCGGGTCGAGCTCCAGCGCCCGGGTCAGGTCCGCCAGCGCCTCCGGGTAGTGGCCCGCCTGCCGGTGGGCGACGCCCCGGTTCGCGTACGCCCACGCGTAGTCCGGATCGAGCTCGATCGCGCGGGTGAAGTCCGCGACGGCCCGGTCGTGGCGGCCGGCGGCCCGGTGGGTCACGCCCCGCTGCGCGTACGCCCACTCGTAGTCGGGGTTCAGCTCGATCGCGCGGTCGAGGTCGGCCAGCTCCTCCCGATGGTGGCCCAGCCGCCGTCGCGCGAGCGCCCGGCTCGCGTACGCGAACTCGTACGAGGGCTCCAGCCGGATCGCCTCGGTGAAGTCCGCGACCGCGAGCCGGTACCGGCCCATCATCCGGTACGCCTCGCCCCGATGGGCCAGTGCCCAGTCGTCCGACGGCCGCAGGACGATCGCGCGGGACAGGTCAGCCACCGCCTCGTCCAGCCGGCCCAGCCGCTGCAGGATCACGCCGCGGCTGGCGAGCGCCGTCTCGCTGTCCGGCGCCAGCTCGATCGCGTGGTCGAAGTCCCGCAGCGCGTCCTCCAGGCGGCCGAGCACGCGCAGCGTCTGGCCGCGGGCGGCGTACAGGCTCGCGCTGTCGGGGTCGAGCTCCAGGGCCCGCGCGAAGTCCTCGAGCGCCTCCTCGAAGTCGCGGTCGAGCGCGTGGCACTCGGCGCGCTGGCCCAGCGCGAGCGCCCGGTCGGCAGGGGGCAGCTCGGCCCGGTCGAGCAGGAGCGTCACGAAGGCGGACCAGCAGTCCTCGTCCTCGCCAGCTCGGGCCGTCAGCTCGCGGCCCCAGCGGGCGGTCTCGAACGCGCCGCCGTCGTCCCCCGCCTGCCGCAGCATCTCCGCCCAGCGCCGGGCCAGCGGCCGGCCGGCGCGAGCGTACGCGTGCAGCGTGCCGGTCAGCGCCGGCTGGAGCGCCGCGTGCGGCGTGCCGCACAGCCGGTGGTAGGTCTCCTCCAGCATGTACCGCTGCCAGACGGGGTCGGCCCAGCCCTCCGCGTCGGAGAGGTCGAGCTCGAGCCGGCAGTCGCGGTTCAGCTCGGCCAGGCGCCGGTGGTTGCGGCGCCAGCGCTGGGGCGCTCGCTCCCGCTGCAGGCGCAGCAGCGGCGCCCGGACCAGGTCGTGGTAGCTGCAGGCGCCGTCGTGCGCCACGACGAACGAGCGGTGGCGCAGCCACTCGTACAGCTCGGGCGCGTCCTCCGGCCCGGTCAGCTCGGCGACGGCGTCCTCGTCGACCAGCCGGGGCAGCGCCGCCAGCATGGCGACCTCGCGCCGGCGCTCGTTCGTCTCCAGCCGCAGGAACTGCTCGACGGCGTCGCTGCCGGGCTGTACGAGCGCCGCGGGGTCGACCGGGCTGCGCTCGGCCAGCATCGCGACCTCGAGTGGGAGTCGGCCGGTGAGGGAGAAGATCGCTTCGACGACCGCCTCGTCACGCACGTCCTTGCTGGCCAGCAGCTGCCGCGCTTCGGCCTCGCTGAAGCGGCCGAGCTCGATCGGCTCGATCTCGGTGAGCAGGCCCGCCCACCGAACGGGGTCCAGCCGCTCCTGGCTGGCCAGCGTGATGGTGAGGTTCGCGGGGAGATCGCCGTACATCCGATGCTCGATCAGGTCGATGAGCCACGGGTCGAGCAGCGGCGAGGTGCGCTCGTATACGTCGAAGAACAGCGTGACGGGACGCCGGGAGGCGATCTGGTTGAGGTCCTGCACGAAGAGCGGGGTCAGCTCCTCGGTCGGCGTCAGCACCAGGCGGGCGTCGCCGCGGCTGCGCAGCACGCGCGTGAGCAGCCCGTGCAGGTGGTCGACCTGCTCCACGACCTCGGGCTCGACGGCCTCGGCCGCGAAGCCGACGAGCGGCACCGGCCGAGCTGCGCGCAGCCCCAGCCGGATGGCCAGGCGGGCCAGGAGGAGCGGGGCGCCGCTCTGCCACGGCGTGTCGGCCAGCAGCGCCAGGCGCCGCTCCTCGTAGCGCTGGAAGCGGCGATCGAAGTTGCGCATGCGGGCGTGCTGCGCCGCGAGCTGCTCGGCGATGGCCGCCATCGTGCCCGGCACATCGAACACGCGGTCGTCGACGATGGCCGACCGGGCGCCGCGGTCGAGCGCGATGACGTGCAGCCGGTGCAGCAGGAAGCTCTTGCCGACGCCGGGGTCGCCGAACACGTTGAAGAGGAACCGGTGGCGCGGGTCATCGACCGGGAGGGCGAGGTTCTCCTGGAACCGGGCCAGGAGGTCCTGGCGCCCGATGAATCCGGTCTGCTGCCGCCGCTGGAAGATGTCCTGCATCGACGGGTGGTCGGTCACTGCGTGTCTTCCCCGCGGGGAAGGCTACCCGGCCAGGCAACTCGCGATCGTCTCGGTCGCGATCCAGTTGCGATCCGGTGGAACGTCAGCGGTGCCCCAGACGGGCAAGTGGTCCCGCTGACGTTGCATTCGCCGCGGCGCGACCCGCGATGTCTCAGCCGAGCAGGCCGCGCTCGTACGCTTCGCCAACCGCCGCAGCCCGGTCCCGTACGCCCAGCTTGCCGTAGATGTGCAGCAGGTGCGTCTTGATCGTGGCTTCGCTGATGAACAGGCGAGCTGCCGCCTCCCGGTTGGTGGCGCCGGCCGCGACCAGCCGCAGGACCTGCAGCTCCCGATCGCTCAGCGCCTCCGGGGCCGGACGCCGCATCCGTCCCATCAGCCGGCCCGCGATGGCGGGCGACAGCACCGGCTCGCCCCGGAATGCCGCCCGCACCGCCCGCACCAGCTCCTCGCGCGGTGCGTCCTTGAGCAGGTAGCCCGTCGCGCCGGCCTCGATCGCCGGCAGGACGTCCTGGTCCGTGTCGAACGTGGTGAGCACGAGCACCCGGACGTCCGGCGTCGTCCGACGCAGCCGGGCGATCGTCTCCACGCCGCCCATCGCCGGCATGCGCAGGTCCATCAGGAGGACATCGGGGCTCAGCCGCGGGGCCAGGGCCAGCGCCTCGGCTCCATCCCGTGCTTCGCCGACCACCTCGAAGCCGGGCTCGGCCGTGAAGATCCCGCGCAGGCCGTCGCGGACCACCGGATGGTCGTCCACGACGAGGAGCCGGATCGGCTCGCCGGCGCTCACTCGCCGCCTCCGGCCGGGATGGCCGGGACGCTGGCCGCGATGGCCGTCCCGGCGCCCGGCGCGCTCTCGACCTCCAGCGTTCCGCCGACCATGCGCAGCCGCTGCTCCATGGCTCGGAGGCCGAACCCGCGCTCGGCGCCGGCCGCGAATCCGACGCCGTCGTCACGGACGTCGAGCAGCACCAGGTCGTCCGTGTAGGTGAGCGTGAGGCCCACTCGGGTCGCCGACGCATGCCTGGCGACGTTGGCCAGCGCCTCCTGCGCCGCCCGGAACAGGGTGACCTCCAGCTCGGTGAGCAGGGGCACCGGAAGGCCGCTGGTCTCCACGTTCAGCGCCACCGCCGAGGTCTCGGCCCAGCCGCGGGCCATCTCGGCGATCGCGTCGGGCAGGCGCGTGCCCTGGAGCGGCTCGGGGCCCAGGGCCTGCAGCGCGCGGCGGGCCTCGCGAAGGCTCTCCCGGGCCAGCGCGCCGGCGCGAACGACGTGGGGACGCCACTGGTCGGGCCGGCCGCCGCCCGCCTCCGCCGCCTCCAGCTGCGTGACGATCCCGGTGAGCCCCTGCGCCACCGTGTCATGGATCTCGCGGGCCAGGCGCTGGCGCTCGTCGAGCATGCCCGCCTCGCGCGCCTGCGTCAGCAGCTGCGCGTGCAGCCCGGCGTTCTCCTCCTGGGCGGCCTGCAGGTCGTCGAGCAGCTGGCGCCGCTGCTCCTGCTGCTCGCTGATCCTGGCGCCCATGAAGCTGCTGCCGCCGACGGCCACCGTCTGGAAGGCCACGATGAGCACGAGGAGCGGCAGGTTCGCCGGGTTCTTGAAGCCCGAGTCCGGCGGCACCAGGTAGATGGTGACGGAGGTGGCCGCGACGGCGAGGAAGGCGGGGACGGTCGGCAGCAGGAAGAACGCCTGGAAAAAGCCGATGCACGCGAAGGCGATGAAGTAGGCCGAGTGCGCCACGAGCGCCGCCGAAAGCGCCAGGAGACCGGTGAAGTAGACGAGCATCGGGCCGGTGCGCTCGCGCCAGGACGGCGGCGCCAGCGTGTGCAGGAGCAGCAGCCAGACCGTGGCGGCCGCGGCGAGCCCGAGCACCGTCAGCCGTTCCCGGGGGCTCGGGAACGGCTGCGTCTGGCTGAGGACCGTCGAGATCCCCAGCAGGACGTAGGGGAGGAGCGCGAGCGTCCGCGCATAGCGCCTCCCCCAGGTCCCGTTGACCTCGATCTTCATGACGTGGAGCGAGGGCGGGCCCCACAGCGAGTTGCGCCAGGTGCTCACTGCCAGCGGAACGTCCTCGCCGCCAGGAGGCCGAAGACGGCCAGGTACGCGGCCATGACCGCGAGGTGCAGCGGCTGGGGCCAGGCCCCGCCCGTGGCGTCCTGGAGCGCCTGCGCGCCGGCGCCGAGCGGCGTGAAGTCGCTGACCCGGCGCAGGACCTCGGGCATCACGGCCCGCGGAACCCACAGACCCGCGAAGAACATCACCGGGAAGATCAGGAGCGAGCCGAGACCCTGCGCGCTCCGCGTGCTCGGGGCCATCGCGGCGAGCAGCAGGCCGATGGCGAACATCGCAGCGGCGGCCAGCACGAACCCCAGCGCGTAGCCGATCGGCTGTCTCGGCAGCCCCACGCCGAAGGCCAGCCGGCCGACTCCGAGCACCAGGAGCACGGTGAAGATCGCCGTCGCCAGGCTCATCGCCAGCTGTGCTGCCAGCAGCGCCGCCGGCCGCACCGGCGTGGTCGCCAGCCGGCGCAGGATGCCCCGCTCCCGATACGCGGCGAGCGCGCTGGGAGCCACGCTCAGCGCCAGCATCACGATCGCGAACGTGACCGCGATCGGCACGTACTGGTCGATCACGCGCTGCCCGCCAAGGCTGGGCAGGGGCTGCCGGAAGCCGGGGACGCTGCCGAGGATGCCCACCAGCAGGGCCTGGAACACCACCGCGAAGAAGACGGCCAGCGGCTCCCGGAGGAACAGCCTGAGCTCCATGAGTGTCAGTCTGGGCAGTCCGGTCATTGGTCGATGTCTCCTCCTTACTCTGAGCGCCCGGTCAGGGCGACGTAGGCGTCGTCCAGGCTGGCCTGGTCGATGCGCAGGTCCCCTGCGACGACCTGGTGGCGGGCGAGGACCGAGGTCACCGCGTGGAGCAGGTTGCCGGTGCCGGTCACCACGACCTGGAGTCCGCTCCTGGTGACGCTGCGCACCTCGGGCAGCGCGGTCAGCAGCCCGTCGTCGAGGGGGGAGAGCGGGCGGAACCGGATGCGCTGCTCGGCGTCCACGCGAGCGACCAGTCCGGCAGGGGTGTCGACGGCGACCACCCGTCCGGCGACGATCACCGCCACGCGGTCGCAGAGCCGCTCGGCCTCCTCCATGGAGTGGGTGACGAGTACGACCGTGACCCCGTGTTCGCGCACCCGCTCGATTAGGTCCCACGTGTCCCGCCGCGCGTTCGGGTCGAGCCCGGTAGTCAGCTCGTCGAGGACGGCGATCTCCGGGCTGCCGACGAGCGCGAGCGCGATCGACAGCCGCTGCTTCTGGCCGCCGGAGAGCCGGCCGAACCGCGTGTCGCGGTGAGCCGTGAGCCCGACGTCCTCGAGCAGCCGCCCCGGGTCGGCGGGCCCGGGATAGAACGAGGCGTAGAGGTCCAGCGCCTCCCCGGCCTTCATCCGGTCGGGGAGCGCGCTCTCCTGGAGCTGCGCCCCGACCCTCCGACGCAGCTCGACGGCGTCGCGACGCGGGTCCAGGCCAAGCACCCTGATGGAGCCGCCGTCGGGCGTGCGCAGACCCTCGACGCACTCGACGGTCGTGGTCTTGCCGGCGCCGTTGGGACCGACGATGCCGAAGATCTCGCCTCCCTCGACGCTGAAGGAGACGCCGTCCACCGCGACGCGTTCGCCGTAGCGCTTCCGCAGGTTGTCGACTTCGATGACTGGCATGGCCCCAGCATCGGTGCGGACCCTCCGGGGCAAATCGTCCGGCCGGCTCGAATCGCATCAACCGATCGGTTGACCGGTCGTGTGTGAGACTGAGCCCTGGAGGTGCGCATGACAATCCGTTCCGTCAACCCGGCCACCGAGGAAGAGCTGGCCAGCTTCGAGGAGCACACGGCGGACGACGTGGAGCGCGCGCTGGCCCGCGCCTGGGACGCCCGCGGCGCCTGGCGGGACACGCCCGTGAGCTCGCGCGCGGCCCGGTTCGCGGAGCTCGCCACGTACCTGCGGCACGATCGACCGCGGCTGGCCACGCTGCTGACGGCCGAGATGGGCAAGCCGATCGTCGAGGCCGAGGCGGAGGTCGAGAAGTGCGCGTGGACGGCCGAGTGGTTCGCCGAGCACGTGGAGTCGATGCTGGCGCCGATCGCCGTTGCCAGCACCGCGACCGAGAGCTACGTGCGCTTCCAGCCGCTGGGCGTGGTGCTCGCCGTGATGCCCTGGAACTTCCCGCTCTGGCAGGTGTTCCGGGCCGCGATCCCGGCGGTCCTGGGCGGCAACGTGATGGTGCTGAAGCACGCCTCGAACGTGCCGCAGACGGCGCTCGAGGCCGAGCGCGCGTTCGAGCGCGCGGGCTTTCCGGAGGGCGTCTTCCAGACGCTGCTCGTGGGCAGCGCGGAGGTCGCCCGCATCGTCCGCGACCGTCGCGTCGCCGCGGTCACCCTCACGGGCAGCGACGCGGCAGGGGCGCAGGTGGCGAGGGTCGCCGGCGAGGCCCTGAAGAAGTCGGTGCTCGAGTTGGGCGGCTCCGACCCGTTCGTCGTGCTGGAGGACGCCGACGTGGCGGCAGCCGCGCGCGTGGCCTGCCGGGCGCGCAACCAGAACAACGGCCAGAGCTGCATCGCCGCCAAGCGGTTCATCGTCGTCGAGGAGGTCGCCGACGAGTTCGAGCGGCGCTTCGCGGAGGCGGTCGCCGCCCTGAAGGTCGGCGACCCGATGGAGCGCGACACGAACGTCGGCCCGCTCGCCCGCGGCGACCTGGTGACCGAGCTGAGGCGCCAGGTCCAGGAGTCCGTGGCGATGGGCGCCCGCGCGGTGGTCGGCGGCGGCCGCGTCGAGCGCCGGGGCTACTACTTCGAGCCCACCGTGCTGACCGGCGTGACGCGCGGCATGCCCGTGTTCCGGGAGGAGACGTTCGGCCCGGTCGCCGCGGTGGTGCGGGTGCGGGACGAGGCGGAGGCGCTGGCGGTGGCCAACGACTCGGACTTCGGCCTCGGCTCGGCCGTGTGGACCGGGGACGTCGAGCGCGGCAAGCGCCTGGCCGCCCGGGTCGAGTCGGGGGCCGTGTTCGTGAACGGGATGGTCGCGTCGGACGCACGCCTGCCGTTCGGGGGCGTCAAGCGCTCAGGGTTCGGCCGGGAGCTCTCCCAGTTCGGCCTGCACGAGTTCCAGAACGTGCAGACGGTGTGGGTGGGCCCCGCCCGCTAGTGTCCCGCCGGAGATGACGGCGAAGATCCGTCGGCACTTTCGGCCGGACCCCTAGTGTCCCGGAACCGAAATGCGCCGGCAAAAAGCGGCAACCGACGACAGGATCTGGTCGGCGCTCTTGGTCCAGGCGAAGGGCTTGGGGTCGTCGTTGTAGATGGCCAGGTAGTCGCGGATGGCTCGCTCCAGCTCCGACGTGCTGCGATGAACGCCTCGCCGAATCTGCTTCTCGGTCAGCAGCGCGAACCAGCGCTCGACCATGTTGATCCAGGACGCGCCGGTCGGGGTGAAGTGCAGATGGAAGCGCGGGTGGCGAGCCAGCCAGCGATGGATCAGCGGTGTCTTGTGGGTGCCGTAGTTGTCGAGAACGAGGTGGACCTCGAGGTCGGCCGGGACCTGCTCATCGATGGTCTGCAGGAAGCGGCGGAACTCGATCGAGCGATGGCGGCGTTGCAGTTGGCCGATCACCTTCCCCGTAGCCACGTCGAGAGCGGCGAACAGCGAGGTCGTGCCGTGGCGAACGTAGTCGTGAGTCCGGCGCTCGGCCTGCCCCGGTCGCAGAGGAAGGATGGGCTGGGAACGGTCCAGGGCCTGGATCTGGCTCTTCTCGTCGGCGCAGAGGACCAGGGCCTTGTCGGGCGGGTTGATGTAGAGGCCGACAATGTCCCGCACCTTCTCCACGAACAGGGGGTCGGTGGAGAGCTTGAAGGTCTCGGTGCGATGGGGCTGGAGGGCGAAGGCGGCCCAGATGCGGCGGATCGAGGTGTGGCTGAGCCCACTGGCGCCGGCCATCGATCGCGTGCTCCAGTGGGTGGCGACGCGAGGCGAGGACTCCAGGGTCTTGGTGATGACCTCCTCCACCTTGTCGTCGTCGATGCGACGGGGAGCCCCGGGGCGAGGCTCGTCGAGCAGGCCACCAGGCCCGCTCTTGATGAAGCGGGCGCGCCACTTGCCCACCATGTCCTGGCTGACTCGCAGTTCTTCGGCCACCTGGAAGTTGGGCAGGCCATCCGCGCATCGCAGCACGATGCGGGCGCGCAAGGCCAGAGCCTGGGAAGTCTTGGGCCGTGCGATCAACCGCGAGAGCACCTGGCGATCATCGTCGGTGACGGTCAGGGGGGCCATGGGCCGGCCGCGCGACATAACGTGGACCTCATTGTGCGACCTGACGGCGACCGCACCATTATCCACGTTATTTCGGTTCCGGGACACTAG
>DATFRD010000026.1:0-15036 GCA_035263645.1 Candidatus Dormiibacterota bacterium
CCTCGGCGGCCTCGATCGCGCGTTCAAGGTCGGCAGCCCCGCGCTGCTCGCCGGCCATCAGCGCCGCCACGCCGAGCCCGAGCCGGGCGCCGACCGCCAGCGCGCCGGCGACCTGGGGGCTCGCGACGGCGGCGGCGAGCAGGCGCCGGGCCTCGTGCAGGTCGCCGGCCAGCAGGGCGCCGAGCCCGCCCAGGGCGCCGTCCGCGTCGCTGCCCGGTGCGCCCGCACGGTGCCGGAGCCCTATCGGCTCGCGCTGGGTCGCCGAGCGGAGCAGGCCGAGCGCGTCCGTGGTCAGGGCCGAGCCGGGCTGCAGCCAGGCGCGCAGCGACTGCCGCTCGAGCCTGGCCAGCTCCGCGGCGTTCCCCAGTCCGCCCTCCGCCCGCTGGTAGGCGGTGAGGGCGGCGTCCCACAGCCCGTCCGCGCGGCTCCGGCGGGCGCTCGCAAGCAGCAGCCAGGGGTCCTGCGCGAGGACGCCGGGCGGCAGCGTGTCGATCCAGATGTGCGAGCCCTGGAGGAGCGTGTCTCCCCCGTGGCCGAGCAGCCGGTCCACCGCCGCCCAGTCCTCGGCGCGGCAGTACGCGTGCAGCGCCTCGGCCGGGGCTCCTGCCGCCTCCAGCACCGCGCCGGCGCGGCCGTGCCGCTCTCGCACGGACTGCTCCCCCACCTCCTGGACCAGGATCGACTCGAGGTGCGTCCGCAGGACCTCGTGGTAGCGGTAGTGGCCGTCGTCGTCGAGCGCCTGGGTGAAGACCTGACGGCGCTCGAGCTCACGGAGCCGGGCCGCGCCGCCCGTCCCCCCCAGGAGCGCGTCGCAGATGGGCCCGCTCAGGCGCTGGAGCACGCAGGTACCCACGAGGAACTCCCGGAGGGCGGGCGGCAGCTCGGCGAGGACGTTGCGGGTCAGGTACTCGCGCACGAACCGGGTGCCGGTGCTCAGTCCGGCCAGGACCCGACGGCGATCGGCGGGCGCCTTTCCCCTGGTCGCCAGGTGGAACAGCTGGAGGCCGGCGGCCCAGCCCTCCGTGCGGCGGGCCAGCGTGGCCAGGTCGACAGGCGGCAGCGGGTCCTGGTAGAAGTCGCGGAAGAGGCGTTCCACCTCCCAGGAGCGGAAGCGGAGGTCGTCCCCTCCGATCTCCAGGAGGCCGCCCGAGACACGGAGACGCGGCAGGTTGAAGCGGGGGTGGGCGCGCGACGCGGCCAGCAGGTGCAGCGACGGCGCGTAGTCCACCAGGCGCTCCAGCGCCGCCTCGGCAGGCGTGCCCTGGAGGACGTGGAGGTCGTCGACGACGAGGAGCGCCCGGCTGCCCCGCCACGCCTGGAGCGAGCGGGCGGCGTCCTCCACCGTCCTCCACCCGGCCGGCAGGTCCCCGAGCGCACCGCGCAGCGCGGCCTCGAGGTAGCCCAGGAAGACCCTCAGCGGGCCGTCCCAGCTCTCCGGGCGGTACCAGGCCACGGGCACGCCGGCCGTGGCCGCGAACCTCGTCAGCAGCGTCGTCTTGCCCGATCCCGCCGGGGCGACCACCAGCCCGAGCCGGCGCGACCAGAGCCCGCGCAGCAGCTCGTCGAGCCGCTCTCTGGGCAGCGCCTCGGAGCGCGGCGCCCGCAGCTTGGCCGCCACGATGTCCTCGCCGGCGGGCGCCGGGAGAGCGCCGCCAGATTCCAGTCCGCCGCTGCCGACGCCGACCTCGTTTACCGCGCGCATCCGCCGTCAGGCCATTCTCCATTGCACCCGTCCCAGGCGCCAGGGACGGATGACCCATGCCGGCGGCCCGAACCGCGGTGGCCCCACGCCTCGGGCGGAGGGAGTCCGGGGAGGCGCGCGGCCCCGGCGTCAGCGACGCCAGTCGAAGTCGCCTGGTTCGGCGCTGCCGGGCACGACGGTGAAGGGGGCCGAGGCCAGCAGGAACACCTGGCCTCCGTCGGACACCGTGGCGCCGAGTGTTCGCGGGCCGAGCGGGTCGTTCGGGAAGATCAGGAGCGTTACCGTGAACGACCCCAGCCGGTCCGCGTGGACGGGCGACACCCCCGGCGAGAGCACGCCCTGGTCCCACGCGAGGTCCGTCGCGAGCCCGGCGGGGAAGCCGGTGCCCGCCGCTGTCACCACGGTGCCCCGCGGCCCGACCGCGGGCGTCAGCTGCAGCACCGGGCAGCGGGCCACCGCCGTGACGTCGATCTGGTGCAGGCAGGGCACCGGGATCGGCGAGGCGCTCGGCGAGGGCGCCGCCCGGAGACCGACCAGCGCCCGGGGCGCCGTGATCGCACCCTGGAGCGCCAGCACGGGCAGGGCGGCCAGCGCGAGCCCGCACAGGGCGCCGGCCACGGCGGGGCGGGCGTCCCGCAGCCTCATCCCTTTCGCTGCGTGCCGTCGATGAGGACCGCCGCGTGCGTACAGCCGGGCGGGGCGGTGCACTGCGCGACCAGCTGGACGGTCTGGCCTCCGGAGGCCGTGACCGGCGTGACGAAGTGCAGGTCCAGGTCCCGGAAGTTGTCCAGGTTCTCGGTCAGGAGGACCGCCGCGTCGCGCTGCAGCACCACGGTGCCGTGCTCGCCCTGTGCGTTCTCGAAGACCAGGTCTGTGATCTCGAGCGTCTGCCCGGACGGCACCGTGTAGTGGTCCCGACCGCCGCCCGCGAAGTCCAGCCGGCGGGAGAAGAATGCGGGCGGGGCCGGCGTTGGTGTCGGGTTCACTGTCGCCACCGGCGTCGGCCCGGCCGTCGGCGTGGCGCCGCCCCCTGTGCCCTGCTGCTGGAGGTGGGAGATCGCCGCCGCCTGCTGCGCGAGGGACCCGGCGATCGCGTCCCTGGCCGTGCTCTCCACCGCCGGCTTCACGGCGAGGAACCAGAACCCCGCCGCCAGGACGATCGCTGCTGCCGCCACCATGGCGGCGGTCCGCACCCACGGGCCGAACACCGGGCCCTGAACCATGGTCGCGTCGAGCACCTGGGGGCGCTCGTCCTCCAGCGTCAGCTGGAGCTGGAACGAGTGCGAGCGGGGCGGCCCGGTCCAGGCGACCCCGCGCGGCCGGACGTGCACGTCCGCGATGGCGGCCCCGCCCGGAGGCGCCGTCAGGGCGGCCGGCGCGAAGCGGAAGCGCAGGCGGTTGCTCGGGTCCTGGCCCGCCAGCAGCGCGCGCATCCGCACGTTGCCGCGGTTGTCCAGGGCGAGCTCGTGGCGGGCCCCGAACCGTCCCCTCGAGCTCCTGGGCACCAGCTCGGCCTCGGTCTGGCGAAACGCGCCGACGAGCAGCGTCCCCTCCTCGACCGCGCCCCCGGCCGGGTCCTCGCGGGAGCGGACGCGAACCCCGAACGGGACCTCGCCGGCGGGCGTGCCCGAGGCCCGGGGCGGCCGGAATCGAATCCTGGCCTTCTCCTCCTTGCCGGGGAACAGGTTGAGGGTGGCGGGCTCGACGGTCGCCCACTCGGCCGCGGCGCCCAGCACCTCCAGCGCGAACTGGTCCACGACCTGGCCCCTGTTCTGCACCCGGAGTTCCACGGCGGCCTCGCCACCAGGATCGACGTCGATGAGGCCGGCCGAGAGGCTGACGCTGGCTCCCATGGTGGCTCGAAGTCTAATCGTGGCCCTCGATTCCACAACCGGGCTTGCTACCATCGGCGCGGCGACAGAAGCGGGTGATCATCTGCAAGCAGTGCGGAAACGGCAACCAGGAGCAGGACAGCTTCTGCACGTCCTGCGGCGCGTTCCTCGAGTGGAGCGGAGAGCGGGTGACCGAGCCTGCCGCCGGCCAGCCGGCGCCGGGGCCGGCCGCCCCGCCAGCGCCGGTCGCCGCGCCGTCGGCCGGCCAGCCAGCGGCCCAGGCCCCGCCTCCGCCACCCGCCGCCGCTCCGGCGCCGCCGTCTGCGGCTGCCCAGCCGGCCGCCGCTCCGCCGGTTCCCCAGCCCGCCGCGGCTCCGCCGGTTCCCCAGCCCGCCGCGGCTTCGCCGGCTCCCCAGCCGCCCGGCCCGTACCCGGCTGCCCAGCCGCCAGAATCCTACCCGGCGCCCCAGCCGTATACGCCGCCGACCGCCGCGCCGTTCGCACCGCCGGCCGCCGGCCAGCCCCAGGCCGTGCTGCCCCAGGCCGTCCGGCCCGCGCCCCAGTTCCAGCGCTCGGAGCCCCGGCCGGTCATGCCCGCCGGTCCTCCGGCTGCGGGCGGCGACCTGGTCTGCCCGAGCTGCGGCGCCGGCAACGAGCCCAACCGCCACTTCTGCCGGCGCTGCGGCAGCGCCCTCGGCAGGCCGGCCCCCGCCGAGCCCGCCGGCTGGCAGATGGCGGCCGGCGAGCGGCCCGCTGGCATGCGCCAGGGCGCCACCGGCGGCGGCCTCTGGTCCGGCGTGCGCAGCTTCCTGGTCGCCATGCTGGCCGCCGTCGTGCTGGGGAGCGGGCTCGCCTTCGCCGTCCTGCCCGGATTCCGCGCCGCGGTCGCCGAGCGGACCAACGCGGTCGCGACGGCGATCCGCCGCCAGGTCAACCCTACCTACGTCCCCACGCGACCGTTCCAGGCGCGGGCCAGCTCCAGCGTCCCCGGCCACGGGCCGCAGCTGACCATCGACCTGGTGAACAACGACTACTGGGCGGCGGACACCGCGAGCGACCGCCAGCCGGTGCTCACCCTGTCGTTCGCCACGCCGACGGACCTGGACTACGTGATCGTCACGACCGGCGCCGGGCCCGACTATGCCAGTCTGGCCAGGCCGCGGGACGTTCGGATCACCTACTCGGACGGCACCACGCAGGATCTCACCCTCAAGGACGACCCGAAGGCGACGGGCTATACGCTCAGCGCCCGCCAGGTGACCTCGGCCTCGATCCGGATCCTGACCGTCTACCCCTCCAGTCGGGGCACGGACGTGGCCATCGCCGAGCTGGAGTTCTTCCGGCTGTCCTGAGAGCCGGCTCTGAGCCCGATCGTCAGCGGCAGTACCCTTCAGACGTCCATGCCCGGCGGCACCGCGAAGAGATGAGACGAGCCCAGGCCCAGCGTGCTGGCCCGGGCTCGCCGGGCTGTCTGCCCGCCAGCCCGGTCGCGCGGAGGGCCCTCGCCCTCAGGCGAAGGCCCTCCGCCGGGCGCTACTTGACGTCGACGGTCGCGCCCGCATCGCGGAGCCGGGCCGCGGCCTTGTCCGCGTCGTCCTTGCTGACGTTCTCGACCACGTTCCTGGGCGCCGCGTCGACCAGGTCCTTGGCCTCCTTCAGGCCGAGCTGCGTGATCTCGCGAACCGCCTTGATCACGTTGATCTTGCTCTCGCCGATCTGCGCGAGGACGACGGTGAACTCGGTCTGCTCCTCCTGGGGCTCCTCCACCTGGGCGGCGGCCGAGGGTCCCGGCGCCGCCGCGACGGCGGCCGCGGCCTTGATCCCGAACTCGTCCTCGATGGCCTTCACGGCCTCGACCACGTCGAGCACGCTCCAGCCCTTGAGCGCCTCCACGAAGTCCTTGGGGGTGATCTTGGTTGCTGCCATTGCTCTCTAAAGCCTCCAACCGTTGGTTACGCGCTCGCGGCGGTGTCGCCGCCCTCGAGCCTGTCGCGGTATGCCTCCAGCAGGCCGACCAGTTGCTGGACCGGGGCCTGAATCGTCGCCATCAGCTGCGCGATCGGGCTCTGCAGGGTCCCCAGGAGCTGAGCGATCAGCACCTCACGCGATGGGAGGTCGGCCGTCTGCCGCGCCTGGTCCCCTCCCAGCACGCGGCCCTCGACCAGGCCGCCGACGATCTCGAGCCTGATCCGCGTCTGCCGCGTGAACTCGCCGAGGACGCGGGCCGGGGCGCCCACGTCGCCATAGCCGAACGCGATGGCCACCGGGCCCTTCAGCAGGTCCGAGAACTCCCCGTGCCCGGCCTCGACCGCCGCCCGCCTGGCCAGGGTGTTCTTGACCACGCGGTACTCGATCTCCTGGGCACGCAGGCGGCCGCGCAGGTCCTGCAGCTGGCTGACCGTGAGGCCGCGGTAGTCGGTGAGCACGGCGACGCGCGCGTTCCGCAGCTTCTCCGTGAGCAGCTCGACCTGCTCCACCTTCTCTGGTCGTGCCATGAAAAAACCTCCGTGCCAGCAGACGGGCACGGAGGCGTCATGCCTCGCTCCGGGTGCCTCGGCAGGACATTGAGACATCTTTCGAAAACGAATGGACGTCACCTGCTGTCTGCGGCGTTCAGGAAGTATACCGGGGTGTGGGATGCTTGAGGAGGCGACCCAGATAGACGACGCAGAGGGCCGCGCACTACTGCCGCTGGCGCGTGTACGGCGGGCAGTCAGCGTGGAGGCGTGGGACGTAGAGTGCGACGTGGTGCCGGGCCTCGAGGCCTTCCTGGCTCGGGAGCTGAGGCGGTGCCATCGGGGTCGTGTCGGCCAGCTGACCGACTCCGGCCGGGCCAGCCTCCGCTTTACGTTCCAGGGCTCGCCGGCCGACCTGCTGAGTCTCCGCACAGCGCAGGCGGCATACCTGGCGCTGAGCTTCCGCGGCCGGAGGGCCGGCGCGCTCCTCGGGCACCAGAGCCTGCGAGAGCTGCTCCGGCGGATCGACGTCGTGCGCTCGCTGCATCCCCGGGGCACGTTCGAGTCCTTTCGCTTCGGGGCGGCCGGCCGGGAGAGCGCCGCCCTGCGCCGGCTGGCGGCGGAGCTGGAGGCCCAGGCCGGCCTGCGCCACGACCCCGACGACGGCGAGCTGCTGATCCGGGTCCGGCCCTCCGACCGCGGCGGCGACGGCTGGGAGGCGCTCGTCCGGATCTCGCCGCGACCGCTCTCGACCAGGCCCTGGCGCGTGGCCAACCACCCCGGAGCCCTGAACGCCACCGTCGCTGCCGCGGTCGTGGACCTGACGCAGCCCTGCCCCGAGGACCACTTCATCGACCTGATGTGCGGGTCGGGCACCGTGCTGGGCGAGCGCCTGGCGCTCTGCCCTGTGGCCGAGGCGGTGGGGTGCGACGTGAGCCGCGAGGCGCTGAACGCCGCCCGCGCCAACCTGCGCGCAACGCCCGGCGGACGAAAGGTCCGCCTGATGGAGTCCGACGCGACGCTGACCGGCCTCGACATGGCGCGCTACACAGCGCTCTGCGTGGACCTTCCCAACGGCGGCGCGGCCGGACAGCAGCGGCCGAACGTCGCCCTGTACCCCGCCCTGCTCGAGGAGGCGGCGCGCCTGGCGGCTCCCGGCGCCCGGTTCGTGGCCATGACGCACGACCAGCGGCCGTTCGACGACGGACTGCGCGAGGCCGGCCGGCGGTGGGAGCTCGAACACACCATCCGCATCCTCCAGGGCGGCCAGCGGCCGCTCATCTACGTGCTGCGGCGTACCGCAGGCAGATAAGACGCGTTGAGGACGCCCCCCCCTCGCGGGAGGGGTTGGGGGAGGGGCTGCTCGAATCGGATCTCCCCTCCGGCCCTGGCGGGCCACCTCCCCCGCGAGGGGGGAGGGGCTGCTCGGTTCCCCCTCCGGCCCTCCGGGCCACCTCCCCCGCGAGGGGGGAGGGACGACTAGCCGGTGGTGAGCTTGGCGGCTTCCTTCACGTCGACGGGGACCGACGGGCCCATCGTGGTGGCAAGGTAGAGCGTGCGGAGGTACTGCCCTTTCGCGGCCGCCGGCTTCGCGCGGACCAGGGCGTCGACGAGCGCCGCCAGGTTCCGCTCCAGGTCGGACGCCGCGAACGAGGCCTTCCCGATCGCCACGTGGATGATGCCGCCCCGGTCGGTCCGGAACTCCACCCGGCCGCCCTTGACCTCCCGGACGGCCCGGCCGATGTCGAACGTCACGGTGCCCGACTTCGGGTTCGGCATCAGGCCCCGAGGCCCCAGGATGCGGCCGAGGGGCCCCACCTTGCTCATCATGTCGGGAGTGGCGATGGCCACGTCGAAGTCGGTCCAGCCCTGCTGGATCCGCTGGACGAGGTCGTCGCCGCCCACGTAGTCGGCGCCCGCGTCCTGCGCCTCGCGCGCCTTGTCGCCGCCCACGAAGGTGAGCACCCGGACGGTCTTGCCGGTGCCGGCGGGCAGCGAGACGGTGCCGCGCACGATCTGGTCGGCGTGGCGGACGTCCACGCCCAGCCTCACGTGCGCCTCGACGGAAGGGTCGAACTTGACCGTCGCGGTGTCCCTGACCACCTGGCACGCCCGCACCGGTGTGAGCCCGGTGGCGCTGTCGGCGCCCAGGGCCTCCTGGACCGTCTTCAGCGCCTCGTCATAGCGCCTGCCGCGGCGGCTAGCCAACGACTTCGAGCCCCATCGAGCGGGCGGTCCCCTCGATCATCCGCATCGAGTGCTCGAGGTCGTACGAGTTCAGGTCCTTGGCCTTGGCCTCGGCGATCTCCCTGACCTGGGCCCGCGTGACGCTGCCGGCCTTCTCGCGCCTCGGCTTGAGCGACCCCTTCTCGATGCCGGCCGCCTTCTTCAGCAGGTGCACGGTCGGCGGCGTCTTGAGGACGAACGTGAAGCTGCGATCCTCGAAGATCGTGATCTCCGCGGGCACGACGTCGCCGGCCTGCTGGGCGGTCCGCTCGTTGTAGGCGCGGGTGAACTCCATGATGTTGACGCCGTGCGGTCCCAGCGCCGTGCCCACCGGGGGCGCGGGCGTCGCCTTCCCGGCCTGCAGCTCGATCTTCAGGACCGTGCGGATCTTCTTCTTCGCCATCTCTCTCCTCAGGGCTCCGTCGGCTGGGCCCGCCACCCTGCCTGCTCAGCAGGGAGGGTCGGGATCGGTGCTGGAAGCCTTCGCTAGTGCACCTTCTCGACCTGGAGGAGGTCGAGCTCCACCGGCGTCTCTCGCCCGAACATGTTGACCAGGACCTTCAACTTCCCCTTCTCGGCGTTGATCTCGTCGACCTTGCCCAGGAAGTCCGCGAACGGGCCGTCGACCACCCGCACGCTCTCGCCGATCTGGAACTCGACCCGGATCTGCGGCTCCTGCTTGACCTGCTTCAGGATCGAGCGCAGCTCGTTCTCCTGGAGCGGGACCGGCTTGTTCCCCGAGCCCACGAAGCTCGTCACGCCGGGTGTGTTGCGAACGACGTACCAGGACTCGTCGGACATGATCATCTTGACCAGGACGTAGCCGGGGAAGATCCGCTTCTGGACGTGCCGGCGCTTGCCGTCCTTGATCTCGATCTCGTCCTCCATCGGGACGAACACCTCGAGGATGCTGTCCTGCATGTCCATGGACTCGATCCGCTTCTCGAGGTTCTTCTTGACCTTCTCTTCGTGGCCCGAGTACGCGTGGATCACGTACCACTGGGCGTCCGCGCCGACCGAGGCGATGTCGGCTCTCTCGGTTGCCATTGCGCTAGTGACTCGTCCCCGTGTAGATGTACCGGCTGCTCAGCAGGTGGAGGGTCTGGTCCACCGCGAAGATGAACGCCCCGATCACGGTGACGGTGACCAGCACCACCAGCGTGTACCGGTAGAGCTCCTGCGGGGTCGGCCATACGACCTTGCGGAGCTCGTCGAACGTCTCCCGCAGGAAGCGGACGACGCCCCCCTGCTGCTCGGCACGGGCGGTCCGGCGTGCGGAGATGGCCACGGCTAACGCGTCTCCCGGTGGGACGTGTGCCGCCGGCACCACCGGCAGTACTTCTTGAGCTCGAGACGGTCGGGGTCGTTCTTCTTGTTCTTGACCGTCGTGTAGTTGCGGCGCTTGCACTCGCCGCACTGGAGCGTGATGATCGTTTCCATAGGTGAGCTTTCTCTGGCTGGGGAAGAAAAAAACGAGCCTAGGCGTCCCAGGCCTCGTCAAGCGTACCACATGATGGCCGAGTTCCCCCGGAACTCCCGCGGGTCCCTCCCCACACACCCCGGTCAGCTCAGACCGCCAGGCTGACCTCGGAGGTACGCGGCACCCGGGTGGGCTGCAGCCCGGCCCCGGCCGCCAGGCGCGCGAACACGGTCGCGTCCCGGACCGCGCAGGCCAGCATGTCGTTGTTGAAGTAGCAGTGCACGTCGGCGGCCGGCGGCCACAGGGACGCGATCCGCTCAGCCCAGGTGGTCAGCGCCCGCTCGCCGTAGCAGGGATGCGGGTGGGCCAGGCCCGCGTGGAAGCGGACGAAGCCCCAGTCGGCGGTGCGCCAGGCCGGCCAGCGGCGCCCCGGCGCGTCGGCCAGGCAGAGCGCGGCACCGCGGTCCTCCAGCAGCGACCGCACGGGCTCGCAGAACCACGACTCGTGTCGGGGCTCGACCGCCACGCGAACTTCCCCCGGGAACTGGTCCAGCGCGTCCGCCAGGCGCTCCGGCTCGACCCGCATCGTGGGCGGCAGCTGGAGCAGGACCGGCCCCAGCTTCGGGCCCAGCTCGCGCGCCCGCTCCATGAACAGCGCCACCGGCTGGGCCGGTTCGCGCAGCCGCCTCAGGTGGGTGAGGAAGCGGCTCATCTTGACGGCGACCACGAAGTCTTCGGGGACCTCGTCCCGCCAGCGCCGGAAGCCGGAGGCCTCCGGCAGGCGGTAGAAGGAGTTGTTCAGCTCCACTGTCCGGAAGCGCTCGGCATAGTGGGCCAGCCACCCGCGCTGGGGGAGCGCGTCCGGGTAGAAGCTGCCCCGCCAGTCGCCGTACTGCCAGCCGGAGGTGCCGACCCAGAGCATGTCTTCTGGTTCTACGCCCCTGCGGCCGGCATTGCCCCTCCCCCGTCCGAGGGCAGGTTGGGCGGGGGGACGATCTACCGGTACCCCCCTCCGGCCTCCGGGCCACCTCCCCCGCGAGGGGGGAGGGGCAAGCGCCCTAGCCCGTCTGCAGCTTCTTGAACGCCTCCGCGTACTCGAAGCCGGCTTTCTCGCCCGTCTGCCTCATCCGCTCGCGGATCCACTTGCCGGGGCCGTCCTCGGGGACGCCGGGCTTCTGGAACTGGCTGCGGTGGCACAGGATGGCCTCGATCTTCTTGTCCATCAGGCCAGTTGCGTCCACGAAGTGATCGGCGCCGTCGAAGCCCGGCAGCCACACCTCCCGCACCCGGTGGGCCTGCAGGCCCTCCTCCAGCAGCTCCGGGTAGGCGCGCGGGTTGCGGGCGTCGGGGTACACCGCGCTGAGCGTCGCCTCGCCCACGGCCAGGTGGTCCGGGTGCGAGGCGCCGATGCCGACGCCCAGCGAGCGGACCGGGGTGTGCGTCAGGACCAGGTCCGGCCGGAACCTCCGGATCTCGCGCGAGATGGCCTTGCGCAGCTCAACGCTGGGCACGAGGTGGCCGTCGCGGAAGCCGAGAAAGACCACGTCTCTGACCCCAAGCACCTCCGCCGCGGCCCGCTGCTCGGCGTACCGGGTGGCGGTGAGCTCCGCGTCCGGGACCGAGGGGTCCTCGCCGCCCTGGGAGCCGTCCGTGCAGATCACGTAGAAGACGTCCGAGCCCTCGCCCGCCAGCTTCGCGACGCTCGCGCCGAAGCCGAACTCGGGGTCGTCCGGATGGGCAGCGACGACCAGGACCCGCTCGTATCGACCGTTCTTGTCTTCTTCAGCCACGGCGTCTGAGAGTAAAACAGACGACCGTGCCTCCGTCTTCCCGGCCGGAGAGCTCCACGTCGCCCCCCATTGCCCTGGCCAGCCCGCGGGCGAGGAACAGCCCCAGGCCTGCTCCCGCCGCCGTCCCCTCCAGCCGCGCGAACTTCTCGAACGCGCGCTCGCGGCGGTCCGCCGGGATGCCGGGACCGCGGTCCCGCACCTCGACCCGCACCACGTCGGCCTCGGTCGCGGCGACCACCTCGACCGGCGCCGCCGCCGGCGAGTGCTGCACGGCGTTCACGACGACCGCCCGCAGCGCCCTGGCCGCCTGCTCCGGGTCGGCAACCACCTCGAAACCGGCGACGCCGCTCACGGCGATCGCCCGCTCGGGGTCGAGCCTCAAGGCGGCGTGCACCGCCTCCTGGACGAGCCCGGCCAGCGGGATCCGCTCGGACCGGTACTCGATGTCCCGCTGCTCGAGGTGGACCGCGGTCAGCAGGTCGTCGATGAGGTCGGCCATCTCGCTGGCGCCGCGGTCGATCAGGGTCAGCATCTGCCGCCGGCCGGCCTCCGGCAGCGCGCCCCCGTCGTCGATCAGCAGGGTGGCCGCGCCCCTCAGCACCGTCAGCGGCCGGCGCAGCTCGTGGCCGAGCACCCGCAGGGCCTCCAGGCAGGGATCCGGGCCGATCACCTGACCACCTCCACCTTCACCAGGTTGGTCTGGCCGGGCGCGCCGACGGGCACTCCGGCCACGCAGGCGATGCGGTCCCCGGGCCTGACCAGGCCCCGTTCCAGCGCGGCCCGCGTGCCCTTGCCGATCATGTCGTCGGTGTCGTGACCCTGCTCCACCTCCAGCGGCACGACGCCAGCGTACAGGGCCGTCCGCCGGAGCACACCGGGGTGCGGGCTGGCCGCGATCACCGGGACGGCCGGCCGGGCCTTGCTGACCCGGCGGGCGGTCATCCCCGACTCCGTGAAGGCCACGATGGCGCGGGCGCCGACCTCCTCGGCGACCGAGGCCGCGGCGCGGGCGATGGCGGCCCCGGTCGAGCCCGGCTCGTACCAGGCGCGGCGTCCGCGCAGGTAGGCCGCGTGGCTCTCGGCGGCCAGGCAGATGCCGGCCATCGCGCGCACGGCCTCGACCGGGTGGGCGCCCACCGACGTCTCCTGGGACAGCATGACGGCATCCGTGCCGTCCCAGATGGCGTTCGCCACGTCCGACGCCTCCGCCCTCGTGGGCCGGTTCGACGTCACCATCGACTCGAGCATCTCCGTGGCCGTGATGACGGGCACTCCGGCGCGGTTGCTGCGCTCGATCACGTCCTTCTGGATCGCCGGCACCTCGGCCAGCGAGAGCTCGACCCCGAGGTCGCCGCGGGCCACCATCACGCCGTCCACGCAGCCCAGGATGTCGCCCAGGTGGCGGATGGCCTCCCCCCGCTCCAGCTTGGCCACCACCGGCGTGCGGAGGCCGCGGGCCTTCAGGGCCGCCCGGCAGGCGCGCACGTCCTCGACGCCGCGCACGAACGACAGCGCCACGTAGTCGAAGTCGAGCTCTCGCCCGAGATCGAGGTCCGCCAGGTCCTTGTCGGTCAGGGCCGGCAGGGCAACGGGGCGACCGGGCGCGATGACCCCCCTGCGAGCCTCCAGCAGGCCGCCGCGCACGACCGTGCAGCGGACGTCGGGCCCGGCCACCTCGCGGACCCGCAGCTCGATCTGGCCGTCCGCCAGCAGCACCCGGTCTCGCGGCCGCAGGGCGTCGACGAGCTCCCGGTGGCTCAGCGGCACCATCTGGGGGCCGCCCGTGACGGCCCGGGAGGTCACCGTGACCTGCCCGCCGCGCTGGAGCCGGACCAGCGGCGGCTCGAACGACCCGGTCCTCACCTTGGGCCCCTGCAGGTCCTGCAGCAGCGCCACGTGCCGGCCGCCGGCGGCCGCCGCCTCCCGAACCACCCTGGCGGCGGCCCGGTGGGTGTCGGCATCCCCGTGTGAGAAGTTGAGGCGAGCGACGTCCATGCCGGCCGCGACCAGGCGGCGGACGACCGCGGGCCGCACGCTCGAGGGGCCGAGCGTGCAGACGATCCGGGTCCGGCGTGCGGCCTTCACGAGTTCGGATCCTCCACCACGGTCCTGGGCGCTCAGCGAGACCGCTGTCGGGCCACCTCGTACAGCAGCGCGGACGCCGCCGCCGAGGCATTGAGGCTGGCCACCCGGCCGGCCATGGGCAGACGCAGGCGCGCGTCGCACCGCTCCTTGACCAGGCGGTGCACGCCGGCGCCCTCGCCGCCCACCACGATGCAGACCGGCAGCCGCAGGTCGAACTCCCAGGGCAGCGCCTCGCCGCGGGGGTCCAGGGCCACGCACCAGAGACCGGCGCGGCGAACGTCGGCCACGGCCGAGGGCAGGCCCGGCACCCGACAGATGCGCAGGTGCTCGCTCGCCCCCGAGCTGGCCTTGACGGCGGCGCCGCTGAGCGGCGCCGAGCGCCGCTCGGGCAGCACCACCCCGTCGACTCCGGCCGCCTCGGCGCTGCGCAGGATCGCCCCCAGGTTCTGGGGGTCCTCGATGCTGTCCAGCGCCAGGAGCAGCGTGGGCGAGCCGTCCAGGAGCTGCCGGAGGGTCAGGAAGGTCCGGGGCAGCAGCTCGGCCACCACTCCCTGGTGGGCGCCCTGGGCCATGGCCTCGACCCTGGCCGGCGCCGCCTCCTGGACCGGGACGAGGGACCTGAGCTCATCGAGGCGCGGGTCCGGCCCGAGGCCGGCGGCCACGAGCACGCGGCGGACGCGTCCGGCCCTGGCCGCCTCCAGGACGGCGTTGCGGCCGAAGATCACGTCGTCCCTCCGGCGCGGCGCCGGCGCGCGCCGCTCCGGCACCGGCCGGTCGGCCGCCGGCCGCTCGCGCGCCTGCCGCCGGGCGGCCGGGGTCGGCGGGCCCGCGCTCGGCGGCCTCCGCGCCGTCTCGTCCGGCGTCCGCGCGGGCCGCCCCGGCGGCGGCAGGGGGCCCATGCCTCGGGGTGTGCGCGCCGGCCGGTCGGCCACCGGCCGGGGGGTCGGCGGCCGTACCGGCGCTCCCCGATCGTCCCGCGGCCGCCGTGCCTCCGGCGCCCGCGCCGGAGCCTCAGGGGTCCGCGGCCGGCGGGACCGTGGCTGCGGCCGCTCGTCGCGGGGGCGGGAGCCGCTCATGGTCGCACCAGCCGCCAGCGGACGCCCTCGCGGGAGTCCTCGAGCTGCACGCCCTGCTCGCGCAGGCGCTCGCGGATCCGGTCTGCGGCGGCGAAGTCGCGCGCCCTCCTGGCCTCCTCGCGCTCGGCGATCAGGCGCTCCACCGCCGTGTCGAGGGACGCCTGCTCGGGCGTGAGCACGTCCAGGTGGGCGTCCACGTCGGCTAGGAGGACAAGCAGCGCCTCCCGCCCGGCGGTGCCGAGCCGGCCCGCGTCCATGGCTGCGTTGGCCGTCCTGACCAGCTCGAACACGTGGCCAAGACCCCGCGGCAGGTTGAGGTCGTCGTCGAGGGCCTCCCGGTAGGCGTCCCGCGCGTCGAGCACGTCCTGGAACAGGCCTGCCTCGTCCGCCGGACCCGGCTCCAGTCGCCGGACCCGGTCAGCGAAGTCCTGAAGCCGGCGCAGCTGCTC
>DATFRD010000027.1:0-8314 GCA_035263645.1 Candidatus Dormiibacterota bacterium
ACCGGAAAGCACCGCCAGCGGCTGCCGGCGCCCAGCGGGAACGGCGTGCCGGAGCGGAGACGGGCCAGCAGCTCGGCCTCCCGCCGGTCCCGGAGCAGCGGCACGCGGAAGCCGGCGCCGAGAGCTGCCGGCTCGACGGGCACGCCCTCGGCGCTCGCCTGGGTGGCCCACTCGGCGGCGGACGACGCGGTGCCCAGGACCCGGACCCGGTGGCCGGGCGGCGGCCGGCCGTGACCCGCCGCCACCAGCGCGATCGTGTAGCGAGGCTCGGCGTCGAAGGCCCAGCGACCCCTGTTGACGAGGAAGTCGATCCGGTCGCACGTCAGCTCCCCGAACAGCCAGGCCCGGAACCGGGCCGAGCCCTCCGCCAGGAGGGCTCCCCGCGGCAGCACCACCGCGAGCCGGCCGCCGTCCCGGACCAGTGTCCGGTAGCGCTGGCAGAAGAGCTTGTACACGTCGGGGTCGCCCGGCGCCGGCTCGTAGTCCGCCGCCGCCAGGTGCGCCCGCTCGCGTCGGGCCCGCTCCCGCTCCCCGTTCAGCCGGTCGCCGAGCTCGGGTCGCGCGCCCAGGAGCCCGGCGACCGCCCGCTCGCGGTCGGCCTCGGGCAGGCGCCTGAGCCCGGGCCAGAACCGGGCCAGGAACGCGAGCGTCTCGACGGTCACCTCGTCCCAGGGAGGGTTGCCGACGACGGCGTCGAAGCCGGGGCGCGGCCGCGAGAAGACGGCCGGGAACGCGAGCGGCCAGTGAAGGGCCGCACCTCTAGGGTCGACCACCTGCTCGGTCCAGCCGACCAGCTCGGGCCGGGCCACCCCCACCAGGGCGTTCCCCGCTCGCACATTCCCGTCCAGCCGCGCAGGGTCCAGGCCGGGCACCGACGCGGACGCGCGCAGGGAGATCCGCGCCGCCTCGGCGGCCAGGGGGCTCAGGTCGACGCCGTGGATGCAGCGCTCCAGGACCAGCCTCCGGATCAGGTCCACGTCGTCCACGTCGGCACCCGGGGCCATGCCTGCGCGGAGGCGACCGACCTCCTCGGCGAACCCCGGCAGCGGCGTGACGGCCAGGAAGCGCACGACCATGTCCAGCAGGTGGTCGAGGGCCCCGACGAGGAAGTGGCCGCTCCCGCAGGCCGGGTCCACGACCGCGAAGTCCAGGAGGCGCCGGCCGGCCAGCGCCGGGTCCCGGTCGCCGAGCCGCCGGACCTCCGCCAGGTGCCGCTCGAACCCCGGCCCGATCGCCTGCCGTACGAGGTGGCGGACCAGCTCCGGCCTCGTGTAGTACACGCCCCCGCCCTTGCGGCCGCCCGCGTCCGCCGTCCACACCAGGTCGCCGGGGGCGGGACCCGAAGGGGTCAGCGCGAGGCCCAGCAGGCCCTCGTGGATCCGGCCGAGGTCCCCGGCCTCGAGGAGCGCGTGCTCGATCCGGCCTCCGCTCGGGGCAGGCCCGGCCAGGCCGGCCAGCACGTCGGCGAAATCGGCGTCGGCGATGGCGGCGCGCTCCAGCAGCGACGCGCCGTCCAGGCGGTCCGGCGCGAACAGCGCCCCGCCGGCCGCGGGCAGGCCCCATGCCGGCCCAGCCCGGCGGACGCGGCGCACGAGGCGGGTGAACCGGGCCCAGAGCCCGGCGGGCGCCGGCTCCCCCCGGCCCGCCGCCACCGCCGAGGCGTGGAGCAGCCGCGACAGGGCGGGCCCGCCGGTGGCGCCGCCGGCCGGTGCGCGCTTCGCACCCTCAGCGTGGAGCAGGAACAGCAGCCGGAGCAGGAGGAGTATGGCCGCCCGCTCGAGCTCGGTCCGCACGGCCTCGGACGCGGGGTCCAGGCCTTGGCCGCCGGCCCACGCGCCGAGCGCCCTGGCGATGGCGGGGAGGACCGCGTCCCGGACGGCCTCGTCCAGCCGGCGCCGGGCCGCGGCGCGCTGGACGGCGGCCGCCCGGGCCAGGTCGTCGAGGCCGCCGTCGGCGAGATACGGCGGGCCGAGCAGGGCCAGCAGCGGACGGTCCGCCGCGGCGAGGCGGCTGTGGTCGATGTCCAGGCGGCAGGCTGCGGCCGACCCGGCGGCCGGCGCCGCGTCGTAGAGACGGAGGCGACCGCCCCGGGCCAGGAGCCCGAAGCGCGCCCCCTCCCGTGCGCAGTCGCCCAGGAGCACGCCCGGCAGCGGCCGCCCGTCCGGGGCGAGCCGGTCGAGCCGGGCGGGCCCGTCGGCGGTGCGGACCACGGCCACCCGGCCTCCCCGCAGCAGCAGACCGGTGCCGTCGGGGCGTCGCTCGACCCGGTGGCCCAGCGCCTCGAGGATGGACTGCCAGTCGGCCGCGGGCGGGACGGCGGCTGCCGCCGTCGCGGCGGCCGCCCAGCGCACCGGGTCCCGCCGCAGCTGGGCCGCCAGGTGGCTGACCGTCGGGACCTCGCGCTGCTGGACGGACGGGATCTGAGTCATCCTCGGCGGCCGCGCCCGGGCTCAGGCCAGCGCCCGACGCACCTCCGCCGCCGCGTCGTCCATCGCCTCGCGGCCCCGGTCGAGCATGGCGGCCATGCTCCAGAAGCCGTGGATCATGCCCTGGTAGCAGCGCAGCGTCGCGGGCACCCCGGCGGCGCGCAGCCGCTCGGCGTAAGCGTTCCCCTCGTCCCGAAGGGGGTCGAACTCGGCGGTGACCACGAACGCCGGCGGGAGACCGGCGTGGCTCTCGGCCCGCAGCGGGGACATGCGGAAGTCGTCGCGCTCCGCGTCGTCGTTCAGGTAGTGACTCACGAACCACTGCATGTCGCGCAGGGTGAGGAAGTAGCCCTCGCCGTTCTCCCGGTAGGAGGGCCAGTCGTCGCGGGCGTCGGTCGCCGGGTAGACCAGGAGCTGATGGCCGATCGCCGGGACGCCCCGGTCTCTGGCCAGCAGGCTCACGACCGCGGCCAGGTTGCCGCCGGCGCTGTCGCCGGCAACGCCGATGGGGCCCGTCCTGCCGCCGAGCTCGGCTGCGTGCTGGGCGACCCACCGGGTGGCGGCGTCCGCGTCCTCGACCGCGGCCGGGAACCGGTGCTCGGGCCCCAGGCGGTAGCCGACCGACACCACGATGCAGCCGCTCCGGTTGGCGAGCGCCCGGCAGGTCGCGTCGTGGCCCTGGATGCTGTCGATCGTCCAGCCGCCGCCGTGGAAGAACACCACGACCGGCGGGGGCACGTCGCCGGCCGGCCGGTAGACCCGCACCGGGATCGCGCCGCCGGGTCCCGGCACGGACCGGTCCTCGACCGAGGCCACCGGCTCTCCGGGCGGCGCCGCCGCGGCGAGCTGCTCCATGAGCTCGCGCGCCTGGCTGACCTCCAGGTCGGCGAAGCTCACGCCGGCCGCCGACATGATCTCGAGCACGGTCTCCACCTGCGGATCGAGCGGCATGCGTTCTCCTCCCGGCCCGCCGCGGGCCGAATGCGGGACGTCAGGGGACATTGTGGCCGAGACGTGACGGCGGGCGGTCGGCCGTCGGCGGTCAAGTGGCCTCAGAGCTTGACAAGAGGCGGGTCCTTCGAGAACAGTGGGGGGGACTTCCCGTGGCAGTTCCTCCCTCCGAGCCGTGCGGTCTCGTCTGACGACGGGGTCGCGCGGCTCACCTCGACTAGGGGTGCGGCCCTAGGAGCGCGGGCGGTTACGCTTTGCGCCACGATGCACGAGCCGCCGAGCCCCGACGGGGCACCGCACTTCCTGGTCCACGACGAGGGCGACCACGTGGGCGTGGCGGTGCAGGACGTGGAGCCCGGCCGCCGTCGGGCGGTCTACCTGGACACCGACCGCGAGGTCGAGATCGAGGTCACAGAGGCCGTCCCCCTGGGCCACAAGGTGGCGCTCACAGACCTGCCCGAGGGCGCGTTCGTGCTGGAGTACCGGCAGCCGATCGGCCTCACGCGTCGGCCGGTCCCCAGCGGCTGCCTCGTGCACGTGCACAACCTGCGGAGCGCCCGCTGGCAGAAGAGCGAGTGACCCCGCCCGGCCGCGCTCCTTAGAGGTGCCTTCGGTAGAACGGGCTGTCCGCGACGATCAGGTCGTCGATCATCACGATCGGATGGTTGCCGAGGCCGCTCTCGAGGAGGACCTCGCCCGGCAGGTTGGGCACGCAGTACGTGCACACGATCACAGCCGGGTACCGCACGACGAGCTCGTTCACGGCCGCCTCGAACTGCCTCAGCGCCATCGCGTCGGGCCAGCCCGGCCAGCCCCAGGCGAGAAAGACCAGCGCCCGGATCCGCCGCTGCCCGCGGGCGAGCGCCCGGTCGAAGCTGGCGCCGACCGCGGCGGCCAGCTCGCCGGTGGTCAGAGCGCCGTCCACCAGCTCGAGCTTCCCCGTGCGCAGGTGCTCGTCGATGTCGCCGGGGTATCCG
The DNA here is from genome assembly GCA_035263645.1 of Candidatus Dormiibacterota bacterium. Lineage (GTDB taxonomy): Bacteria > Chloroflexota > Dormibacteria > Dormibacterales > Dormibacteraceae > CF-161. The sequence goes on from DATFRD010000027.1 coordinate 4,355, forward strand.
TCACGCAGCAGGTCGAGCAGCACAGGATGCCGGCTCGAATCGGACAGGATCATGCAGAAGTCGCCGGGGATCTCCAGGCCGACGCGGATGAACGATAGGCTGCGCCGCATCGTTCGCTCGTCCGCGTAGTAGAAGCACACGTGCCGGTGCAGGGGCAGTGAGTCGTCGGTCCACCCCAGCGAGACCAGGTCGTCGCCCACCCGCTCCTCCTCGGAGGCTGCGCCCACGGGTCAGCGGGTCAGCCTCGCACACAGCGCGGCTCCCCGACTCCCTGGCTCCCAGTCAGATGATAACCGGCGGGCCGTGAAACAATGGACCGTGATGGCGGCTGAGGACGGCCAGCGCGCGGCCCGTGACCTCGACCCGGCCACGCAGTTCCCGCTGCTGTTCGAGCGCGAGTACCTGAGCGTGTACAGGACGATCCGGGCGATGGTCCTGAACGATGCCGAGGCCGAAGACCTGACCCAGGAGGCGTTCACGCGTGCCTACCGGGCGCGGCTGCGCTACCGGCCGACGGCGCCGGCCGGGGCCTGGATGCACCGCATCGCGGTCAACACGGCAATCTCCCACCTCCGCCGGCAGAAGCTCGCCCGGATCCTGCCCATGCGGCTCTACCAGCCCCCCGACGACCGGGACTACGCACGGAGCGAGGCGCGCACGATGGTCGAGGCTGGGCTGGCCCGGCTCAGCCCCAAGCTGCGAGCAGCGGTCTACCTGCACTTCTTCCTCGGCTACTCGCGCGAGGAGATCGGCCACGCGCTGGGCATCCCGAGCGGCACGGTCGCCTCGCGAATCGCCAAGGCCATGGTCGTGATGCGCCGCGCCATGGTCCAGCCGGCCGGGCCGGTGGCGCCCCTGGGCGACCAGAACGCGGGCTCCGCCCGTTCGAGGTTGTAGCGGTGGATGGACAACTGACCGAGAGCGAGGTGGTGGCAGCGCTCCGCGCCGAAGCGGCGGGCTGGACACCGAGGCGAATGCCGAACCTCGCGGACCTGACCGGGGCGCGGCCCCACTGGGGGCGGCCCGTCATGCTGGCGTCGGGCTTCGGCGCGGCGGTGCTGGCGGTCATGCTGCTCCTCTCGACCCTGCTGCTGCTCGCGCACCCCACCTTCCCGGGCAGCGACGGCCTGGTCTACCGGCTCCTCAGCCGCTGAGGGGCGGCCCCAGCGCTGTCCAGCGCGACCGCAGCGGCCCGGACGGCCGGCGGCGGCGCTCCTGCGCGGTCGCGACAATAGCGAGGATGCAGAGGGCTGCGCTGAACATCGGACTGATCGGGCTGGGAACCGTCGGCTCCCAGGTCGCGGGCCGCCTCCTCGACCGCCGCGAGACGCTGACCCGGCGGGCAGGCGTCGACCTCCGGCTGGCCAGGGTCCTTGTCCGCGACCCGGACCGTCCGCGCGCCGTCGCGGTGCCGGCCGGCCTGCTGACCACCGACCCGTCGGCCGTGCTGGACGACCCGGAGGTAGACGTGGTGGTCGAGGTGGCAGGCGGGGAGGAGCCGGCCCGCACGTACCTCGAGCGCGCCATCCGGGGCGGAAAGCACGTGGTCACCGCGAACAAGCTGGTGATGGCCAAGCACGGGCCGGAGCTGCTGGAGCTGGCGGGCGAGATGAACGTGGACGTCTACTTCGAGGCCGCCGTGGGCGGCGGGATCCCGCTCATCAGCACGTTCCGGGTCGACCTGGTGGCCAACGACATCCAGCGGATCATGGCCGTCATCAACGGCACGACCAACTACGTCCTGGGGCGTATGGCCGACCGCGGCCTGGCGCTGCCGGAGGCCGTCCGCGAGGCGCAGGCCGCGGGCTACGCGGAGGCCGACCCCACCGACGACGTGGGCGGCCACGACGCCGCGTACAAGCTGGCGATCATGGCCTCCATCGGCTTCGGCGCGCGGGTCCACCCGGACCGGGTCTATCGGGAGGGTATCGAGGGGATCGAGCCCGTGGACTTCCGGTACGCGCGCGAGCTCGGCTACGAGGTCAAGCTGCTGGCGTACGCCGCCAGGCACGAGGCGGACGGCCGGGTCGAGGCGCGCGTCCACCCGGTCCTGGTGCCTCACGGCCACCCGCTGGCCGCGGTGGAGGGCGCGGCCAACGCCGTGTACATCGAGGGCGACCTCGTGGGCCAGGTCCTGCTCGAGGGCCTCGGCGCCGGCGGCCGGCCGACGGCGTCCAGCGTTGTGGGCGACGTCATCGACCTGGCCCGCTCCATCCGACGCCGAGTGCAGGACCGGGCAGCCTTCGACTTCGACCCCGAGGTCCGGGTGCTGGCGATGGAGGAGGTGTGCTCGCGCGCCTACTTCCGCTGCCGGGTCGCCGACCGGCCCGGCGTCCTGGCCGCCATCTGCCGAGTCTTCGGCGAGGAGAGCGTGAGCATCGCCAGCGCGATCCAGAAGGAATCCGACGACGTCACGGCCGAGTTCGTCGTGACGACCCACCCCTCGCCCGACGCGGCGCTGCAGCGCACGCGGGCGCGGGTGGCCGAGCTCGACGTCGTGAGCGCGGTCAACACGTTCCTCCGCGTTCTCTGACCGTGGCCGACCCTCCGGCTGCCGCCCAGCCCGGCCACGACGGCCGGGCCGAGCTCCACGTCCACCTGTACGGCGCCATTCCGCCGGCCACGCTGCGCGAGCTGGCACGCCGCAATCGTGTGACCCTGCCGGCCACCACGCCGGAGGGCCTGCGCGAGTGGCTCCGGTTCCGCGACTTCGCCCACTTCCAGGAGGCGATGCACGCGGTCGGAGCCTGCGTCGCGGGCGTGGAGGACGCGGAGCTGGTGGCCAGGGACTTCGCGCGCGAGCTCCGCAGCCAGGATGTCCGCTACGCCGAGGTCATGCTGGCGCCGGGGGAGATGGAGCGAAACCGCGGCATGCGGCCGCCCCAGGTGCTCGACGCGCTGGGCCGGGCGCGGGCGTGGGCGGCCGCCGAGCTCGGGCTGGAGCTGCGCTGGATCCTGGAGCTGGAGCGGACGCTCCCGCCGGGCCGGGAGCGAGCCTACTGGGCCGACCAGACGACGGAGGCAGCCATCGCGGGCCGCGACGCCGGGGTCGTCGCGCTGGGCCTCTCCGGCTCGGAGGCGGGCTGGCCGCCGGAGCCGTTCGCGCCCTGGTTCGAACCGGCGCTGGGCGCCGGCCTGCACAGCGTCCCGCACGCCGGGGAGCACGCCGGTCCGGAGAGCGTATGGGGCGCCATCCGGGCCCTCGGCGCCGAGCGCATAGCCCACGGCGTGCGGGCGATCGAGGACCCGGCCCTGCTCGCCCACCTGGCCGAGCGGCGCATCGCGCTGGACGTCTGCCCGACCAGCAACGTCCGTCTCGGGGTCTTCCCCTCGCTGGCCGCGCACCCGCTGCGCCGGCTGCACGAAGCGGGCGTGCCCGTCACCGTAAACTCCGACGATCCAACCATGTTCGGCGTCACCCTCGGCCAGGAGATTGCCGCGCTGACCGCCAGTCACGGCCTTTCGGAGGCGGCCGCCTCCGAGATCGTCCAGAACGGGTTCCGCTACGGATTCGAGGCCGGGCGGCCATGACCGGCGCCGGCGTGCTGGAGCGCTACGCGGACTGGCTGCCGGTCGGCCCGGCGACCCCGCAGGTCAGCCTGCAGGAGGGCTCCACCCCGCTGCTCCCCAGCCGGAGCATCGGTCCCGCGCTGGGGCTCCGGCGCCTGTACTTCAAGTACGAGGGCCTGAACCCGAGCGGTTCGTTCAAGGACCGCGGCATGGTGGTGGCGGTCGCGAAGGCGCTGGAGGAAGGCGCCCGCGTCCTCGTCTGCGCGTCGACGGGGAACACGTCGGCGTCGGCGGCAGCGTACGCGGCGAGCCAGCGGCTGCGGGCGATCGTGGTCGTGCCGGCCGGGGAGATCGCCATGGGCAAGCTGTCGCAGGCCCTGCTCTACGGCGCCAAGGTGGTCGCGCTCCGGGGCAACTTCGACGCCGCCCTGCAGACCGTCCGCGAGCTGG
>DATFRD010000028.1:0-3839 GCA_035263645.1 Candidatus Dormiibacterota bacterium
CGTCGTGCTCGGCCAGCGGGAGCGCTTCGAGGACTGGCTGGAGATGGGACGTGGCCTGGTCCGTCGCGGCCTGCGGGCGCCGATGCTGGTGGTCACCGACGGGGCGCCGGGGCTGATCCGGGCGATGGAGGAGCTGTGGCCGGACAGCGACCGCCAAAGATGCACCGTGCATCGCCTGAGAAACCTCGTCGGGAAGCTGCCGAAGAAGGATGCCGAGCTGCGTGCCCGGATCGAGGCGGCCTACTGGGCCGCGCTCGACGAGGCCACCTCGCCGGCGGACGCGGAGGCGAGGCTGCGCCGGCTCGTCACCGAACTGGAGCGCTCGTATCCGAGCGCGGCCGCCAGCCTGGCCGAGGACCTGCCGGCGCTCTGCGTGCACCTGTTGCCGGCAGTGCTCGGTGGGGACGAGGTGGCGGGAATTGGCAACGCTCTTTGAACACGTTGTCGCGGGCCGTGGTCAGCGCAGCCGCGTGGATGGGGACGAGGCGGGCAGGCGGGCGCAGGCGGCAGGATAGGCGCCACAGAAGACGGTGACCCTCCCGGGGCTGGCACCCCAGGAGGGTCGGTTGGTGGAGTTGGCCACCGTTGCCCATCGTATGGGCCTGCCGGCTGGACGCGGAGGCGTACGCGGCGGCCGGCCGTGACGTGGAGGTCCCGAGGCCGAGCTGCCCGTGCTGCGGGAGGCCGATGTGGTTCTGGTCGGGGAGCTGGCGGTTCGGGCGAGGATCTGGGGTCCGGATCTGGGTGAAGCGCGCCCGGTGTCCGAAGTGCGAGTTGAGCCGGACGCTGCTGCCGTCGTTCCTGCTGGTGCGGCGGCTGGACGCGGTGAGCGTGATCGGGGGCGCTCTGGCGGCGCTGGCGAGCGGTCGGGGGATGAGGCCGGTGGCGAGCGCGCTGGGGGTGCCGCACGAGACGGTGCGGGGGTGGCGGCGGCGGTACCGGGCACGGGCGCCGACCCTGGCGGCGGGCTTCACGGCGTTGGCGGTGGGTCTGGGCGCGGTGGTGACCGAGCTGTCGGGCGAGCCGGAACGAGCGGGGCTGGAGGCACTGGCGATGGCCTGGACGCAGGCCCGGCGGCGGCTCGGAGAGAGCGTGGCGGAGGTCTTGGAGTTCGCCAGCCTGGTCACCGGCGGGGAACTGCTGGGGACCACCGCGAGCCCGCCCTGGGCAGGGCTGGGAGGAGCGGCTTTGATGCCCCCCGTCCCAGTCAGCCCGTCGCTGAGGAGCCGCACATGACCCTCGATTCGGCAGAAGCCATCGCCCTGCGTCGGTACGCACTGATAGCCGAGGCGGTGAACCCGCGCCTGACGCCCCGGGAGAGGGGCCGGTTGGTGCGCGAGGTCGCCGCACGCGTCCACGGGCACCCGGACGGCAGCCAGTGGGTGGTCAGCCGGAACACGCTGGACCGCTGGCTGCGCTGGTACCAGGCCAGGGGGTTCGAGGGCCTCAAGCCGGTGCCCCGCGTGGACACGGGCGTGGTGCGCCGGCATCCCGAGCTCTTCGACGAGGCAGCCGCCCTGCGCCGGGAGCACCCGGCCCGCAGCGCGGCTCACATCGCCGACATCCTGTACGCTCGGCACGGCATCCGGCTGTCCCCGCGCACCGTCAGTGACCAGTTGCACAAGCGGGGTCTGGACCGGGCCAGGCTGGGGGTGGAGATGCGTGTCCTGGGCCGCTACGAGGCCGAGCGGCCCAACGAACGCTGGATCGGCGACGTGCTGGTCGGGCCCTGGGTCCCGCATCCCCGACAGGCCGGCAGCCGGCGGGCGCGCCTGTTCCTGCTCGTGGACGACCACAGCCGGCTGCTCGTGCACGGCAGCTGGTGCACCAACGAGAACACGCGCGCCGGCCAGCAGGTGCTGCGCGCCGCCATCCAGCGCCGCGGCCTGCCTGAGCAGATCTACTTCGACAACGGCGCCCCGTTCGCCAACGCGGTGCTGGAGCGCACCTGCGCCGTGCTCGGCGTCCGCCTCGTCCACTCCAGGCCGTACTCGCCCGAGGGGCGCGGCAAGCAGGAGCGCCTGAACCGCGTCATCCGCGAGCGCTTCCTGCTCGAGGCCGAGCTCGCCGGCATCCCCGACATGGACCAGCTCAACGACCGCTTCACCGCCTGGGCCGAGTCCTACCTCAACTGCCGCGTCCACTCCGAGACCGGCCAGACCCCGATCTCCCGCTTCCAGACCCTGGGCTCGCCGCCGGGCGTCGACCCCCAGCTCCTGCACGAGGCGTTCCGCTGGTCCTGCACACGCCGGGTGAACCGGACCGCCTGCGTCAGCCTGCTCGGCAACCGCTACCAGGTCGATGCCTCCCTGGTCGGTCGTCAGGTCGAGCTCCGCTACGACCCCGAGGACCTCAGCCGGATCACCGTCCACTTCCAGGGCATGCCGGTCGGTGAGGCCATCCCCTTCCGCCTCGGCCGGCACGTCCATCCCCAGGTCCCCCAGGCCGAGCGGCCGCTCGTCGAACCCACCGGCGTCGACTACCTGGGCATGGTCCTGGGCTCCTTCGAGGAGGCCACCCGCGAGGGCGTCTCCTACCGCCAGCTCGACTTCACCTGCCAGGAGGAGGACCAGTGACCATCCGTGCCGCCTGGGTCACCCACTTCGGCTTCACCAGGACGCCGTTCGGCAAGTCCATCTCCGCCAACCACCTGTTCGCCCGCGACTCCCTCAACGAGGCCGTCGCCCGCATCCGCTTCTGCATCGCCGAGGCCGCACTCGGCGTCATCACCGGCGACGTCGGCATCGGCAAGACGGTCGCCGTCCGCGCCGCCACTGCCACCCTGGACCCCTCCAGCCACCAGGTCATCTACGTCGCCAACCCCGCCTTCGGCACCCGCGGCCTCTACCTCACCATCGTCTCTGCCCTCGGCGCTCCGCCACGCTGGACCAGGGCCGAGCTCATGGCACAGGCCCAGACCCTGCTCGCCGCCGAAGAGCAGGAGCGCCACCGCCGCGTCGTCCTCATCGTCGACGAGGCGCACCTCCTCAGCCCTGCCCAGCTCGAGGAGCTCCGCCTCCTCACCAACTCCGAGATGGACTCCAAGAGCCCGCTCGCCATGCTCCTGATCGGCCAGCCCACACTCGCCCGCCAACTCCGCATGGGCGTCTTCGCCGCCCTCGACCAGCGCATCTCCACCCGCTTCGCGCTCCACCCCATGGACCTCGCCGAGTCCGCCAGCTACCTCCAGCACCACCTCGCGCTCGCCGGTCGCACCGACCCCCTGTTCGCCGACGACGCCATCTCCCGCCTCCACCGCGCCGCCTCTGGCCTGCCCCGCGCGCTCAACAACGTCGCCATCGCCGCCCTCATCGCGGCCGCCGGCGAGGGCAAGGCCCTGGTCGACGATGCCTGCGCCAAGAAGGCGGTCGCCGAGCTCACCAAGGAATGAGCCGCGTCCCGCAGCACCACGTCCTCTTCACCGCCGACGCCGCTGCCACCGTCTACGAGTGCTCCGCGTGCGGCGAGCGCTTCCTCGGCGAACGGCGCTGCCCCGACTGCAACCTGTTCGGCCGCAACCTCGGACTCGGCGGCGCCTGCCCCGAGTGCGACCAGGTCGTGCTCGTCAGCGAGCTGCTCAACCTGTCGAACACGACCACGTAGTTCCCCACCGGCATGCTGAAGCGCCGCGTCATCTCAAGACGCGGCGCTTCGCGTCCTCACCCCACCTCGTGCTCATCAACATCCAGTGCTGCCGAATCGTCCCCATCGAGCCCTGCCATTCGGTGTTCATTCAGCGCTGCCGGCAACACCGGCGCCGGATTGGTAGTCCGCGGGTGGGGGAGGGAGCGACACCGGGCGCCAGGTGACGCCGCCGTTCTGCGTGGTCAGGAGCGACG
>DATFRD010000029.1:0-2540 GCA_035263645.1 Candidatus Dormiibacterota bacterium
CGGCCGGAAACCTGGCCGAGAGATTTGGGTTCCAGGTGCCCCAGATCCGGTGGCGCCGACGAGGAGCGGAAGGAGCGCCCTCCAGGGCGTGACTGAGCACCGCAGGAGGCAACGCCGGAGATGGGGTGCATGGGGCCCAAAAGATCCGGCTGGGTTTTCGGCCGCAGCCCTAGGGAGGGCCTCTGCTGCCTGCGCAACCGGATCACCGGCAGGTAGCGGGCGGGGCATGAGGGCGGTCGTCGTGGTGGCGGCGGCGGCCCTTGTGGCCGCCGGCTGCAGCCTGGGGTCGGCGCCGGCGCCGACCTCCTCTGCCCACCCGGCGCGGTCGCCCTCCGCTCGGCCCCCACTGGCACTGGCCCTGGCCGCCGGCTTCGATGTCAGCCCAGGTCTCAGCCCGGCGCCGCCGGACGCCGCGGTCGCCGTCGGGCCGACCGCGATCCTGACGGCGGACAACGCCGAGGTCCGGCTGCAGGACCGGGCCGGCAACCCGATCGCGAAGAGCACCCTGCGCGACCTCTTCGGGCCGGCCCACCTGAGCCCCGCCGAGCTGCAGACCGATCCGCGGGCGGTCTACGACACCGACAGCGGCCGCTTCCTGGTCGTGACCACGGTCTACCCGGCGGTCAACTGTGTCCGGTCGGCGTGCCCGACCGGGACGCTCCTGGCGGTGTCCACGTCCTCCGCGCCGGCCGACCTGAGCGGTCAAAGCTGGCGTGCGTGGCTGCTGCCCGGCTGGGCCCCGGGCGCGGCGCCGGCGGGCGCCTACCTCGACTTTCCCGACTTCAGCGTCAGTCGCGACGCGATCGTCATGACCGTGAACGTGGTCCAGATGTCGCCGCAACCTGGGACGCTGCCGACCACCGTGCGCGTACGCGTGATTGACAAGGCGGCGGCCCTGAACGGCACCTCGGCGCCCGGATGGGCGGACGTAGATCACCCTCAGGACGACTCGGGAACCGAGATCCTGAGCCTGCAGCCGGCCGTCATGGACGGCGTCTCCGCCGCCACTCCGATGTTCCTGGCCGGGGTGTCCCCGCCCGAGGGCGGGTCGTGCCGGGTCATAGTCGCTGCCCTGGGCGGAACGTTGACTGCACCCGCCCTGACGGCGAGATCGGTCGGCTCGCGTCTTGGCTGTGCCTCCCCACCGAAGGCGGGCCAGCCTGGAGGGGCCAAGGCGCTGGACACCGGCGGCTACGGCCTCAGCAGCCGGCCGTTCTTCCGCGATGGCCGCTTGTGGTTCGCACGCTCTGTCGCCAGCGGCGGGCCGGTGGCTGCGATCCATTGGGGTGAGCTGGACGTCGGGCGCTGGCCGGGCGCGCCAGCGCTGGTCCAGGAGTCTCTGCTGGGCGCTCCCCAGAGCTGGGCCTTCTTCCCGGCCCTCACGATCGGAGCGGGAGGCGCGGTCGTGGTCGTCTTCGCCCGCTCGAGCTCGGCCGAACCGCCCTCGATCTACTTCAGCGGCCGGCTGCCTGGCGACCCACCCGCCAGCCTGCGCTCGCCGACGCTCGTGAAGGCCGGCCTGGCTGCCCAGGTGCTGAGCGGCCCCAACAACCGCTACGGCGACTTCTTCGACGCCACGGTCGACCCGGCCGACCAGACGGTCTGGGTGCTGGGGGAGTACACGCGCAGCGCCACCAGTGACGGTATGTGGCTGGCGCACATCACCTGACGGATTGCAGAACGGCCTCCGCCTGGCGGGTCAGCACGTCCGAGGCATCGCCCCAGTCGACGCACTCCAGCTGGGTCCATCCATTCCGTCGCCGCCGGGCGCGGCGCTCGCTCACCCGCTCAGCGTTCGCCGGGAGCAAGCCGGGGTGGCGTGATGCCGATCCCGGTGAGTCGGTGGAGCCGGCTGGCGAATGCCCTGCCGCTGGTCAGCCAGGGATGGCCGAGGTGCGTGCCCAGCTCCCCCGCCCGGATCCAGCCGGCGACCTCGACGAGCGCGCGCAGACAGTGCAGGCCCACGTGCCAGCGCAGTGAGGCGTCAGGGATCGCGGTGCGCGTTCGGTGGCGGTAGCGGCGCAGGAGCCGCGGGCGGCGATCGCGGCTGCGACGTGGATCGGAGGGCGCAGCGCGCCCGGCAGGTCGAGCGGTGGATCGGCCAGCAGCAGCCAGGTGAAGGCCAGGTCGTAGGCCGGTTCGGCGATGCGCGCCGCCGTCCAGTCGATGACCGTGACGCGGTCGCCGTCGACGAGCACGTTGAACGGGTGCAGGTCACCGTGGCAGACCACCTCGTCGCCGGGCGCTGGGCGAAGCTCCGCCAGGCGGCGGCCGGCGCCGGCGAGGTCGGGGCGGCCGAGGTCCTCGGCGGTCGCGGTGAGCGTCCGAAGCAGCTCGGACACGCGAGTCGCCGTCGTGGGCGCGACGGCGGCGAGCCGGTGGCGGACCGGCGCGGGGTCGATGGCATGCAGTCCGGCGGTCGCATCTGCGAGCAGCATCGGGAGGCGGCGAGCCAGCCGCGGCAGGTGCACGATGACGGCCGTCGCGGACAGCCCGCCCAGGAGGGGCGCGCCGGGGGCCCGCTCCATGACCATAAACGC
>DATFRD010000030.1:0-8482 GCA_035263645.1 Candidatus Dormiibacterota bacterium
CGACCCGGCCAGCCAGCAGCTCTTCGTACCGCTCCAGCGCGCCGGGGTAGTAGGCGCGCCGGGGCGCCGCCTCGCCCAGCGCCTGCTGCAGCAGCTCGGCGAACCGCTCGCGCTGCGGCCAGTCCCGGGCGACGACCAGCATCTTGGCGGCGTTGCAGTTGAAGGACGCGTTGTTGACGGTCGCGCTGGCCACCGCTCGGGCCTGGAAGCGCAGCTCCCGATCGGAGTACGGACCGGGCACGACGATCACGGGGCTGACGTTGCCCAGCTCGGACGTGATGCTCTTGCGCAGCACCGGGTCGTCCTCGCGCTTGCGGCGCTCGCGCTCCGGTCCGGGCGGGCCCCAGACGATCTGGTCGAACGTGTTGGCGCTGCCGGTGATGTGGACGTCGTCCACCCCCGGGTGGCCGACCAGGTACGCTCCCTCGGCACCGCCGCCGTACACGATGCGCAGGAAGCCGTCCTCGATCAGCCGGGCCAGGCCGCGCTCCAGGAACGGGCCGACGTACTCATTTACCGGGTTCATCTTCAGCACGCACACGCGTCCTTCGGCGAAGAGCTTGTGGAAGACGTCGGTGGGTGGGATCGAGCTCACGTTGCCGGCGCCGAGGACGGCGCACACGGAGCGGGCGGCGCCCTCCCCCCGGTACTGCTGGGCCTGACGCCGCCAGGCCGCTGCCGCGTCGACGCCCTCCTGCATGAGCGCGGCGCCGCGGTAGCCCATGTAGGTGGCGGCTTCGATCGCGCTGGTCGGGAACACGTCCACCTCCAGCCGGCCGTCGTGGCGGATCCTGGTCCCGCGGCCCAGCGGGGGGCGGCCATGATCTGCGATCGCCTCCAGCGTTCCGGCCAGCAGCCTCGCCGCCCGGATCGTCAGGAGCGGACCGCTCAGATAGTCCTCGGCGCCGGCGGGCGTGCCCCAGGTCAGGCCCTTCACGCGGGCGGCCGCGCGCGCCCAGTCCTCCGCCACGCTCGCGACACCCGCCATGCAGGCGCGCAGGAGGGCGGCCCTGGCCGCAGGTGCCAGCCGGGCGAACGCGTCGGCCCTGGCGCGGACCTCGTCGACGGCCCGGTCGAGGTCCGGACGAGCGGTGACCCGGCCTGCCCGGGCTGACGCGCTCATCGTGGGAAGGATGCCGGAGGTGCTCATCTTCATCTCCTCTGCGTGCGCGCCGGCCCGGACCCGAGCACAGCGCGCTGGCCAGCCAGGTCGCGGCGGTGCACACGGGACGCCATGGAGGAGGAGAGAGTACTCCCTCCTCTGCCGTCACGCTCGGGTCGAACTGGATCGTCGAACCTTCGGGCGGCCTACCTCGTTCCGCTGGCGACCCCGGACACCCGTCGCGCAGCTGTCCATTTCCGGTCGCCTGATTCGTCGTGGAGGCAGATCAGGCCGCGCATGGGATAGGAGGAACCGACGATGACCTACGAGAAGCACCGGCTCGACGTGCACGGCCGCCAGATGGCCTATCTGGAGGTGGGTGAAGGGGACCCGATCGTGCTCCTGCACGGCAACCCGACCTCCTCGTACGTCTGGCGCAACGTCATCCCTCATCTCGCGCCCCTGGGCCGCTGCATCGCCCCCGACCTGATCGGCATGGGCGACTCCGACAAGCTCCCGGACAGCGTGCCGTCCTCGTACACGTTCGTCGAGCACCGCCGCTACCTGGACGAGCTGCTCGAGCGCCTGGACGTCCGAGACCGCGTCACCCTCGTCCTCCACGACTGGGGGTCGGCACTCGGATTCGACTGGGCCAACCGCCACCGCGACGCCGTCAGCGCCATCGCGTACCTGGAGGCCCTCGTCGCTCCCCTCACCAGGGACGACTGGCCGGAGCCGGTCCGCGAGCTGTTCACCGCGCTCCGCTCACGGGCCGGCGACGACATGGTGCTCGAGGGCAACGTGTTCGTAGAACAGATCCTGCCGGGCGGCATGCTGCGGCGGCTCTCGGACGAAGAGATCACGGAGTACCGGCGCCCATTCGTCGAGCCGGGCGAGGGGCGCCGCCCCACGCTGACATGGCCGCGCCAGATTCCCGTCGACGGCGAGCCGGGCGATGTCGCGCGGATCGTGCAGGCCTACTCGGATTGGCTCGCCGCCAGCAGGGTGCCCAAGCTGTTCGTCAACGGCGAGCCGGGGGCCGCCCTCACCGGTCGGCCCCGGGAGCTCTGCCGGCTGTGGCCGGCGCAGCACGAGGTCACGGTATCGGGCCTGCACTTCCTGCAGGAAGACTCGCCCACGGAGATCGGCGCAGCGATCGCGGCCTGGCTGACCGAGCTGCGGCGCCGGAGCTGATGGTCGATGGCCGCGGAGCGCCGGCGTTGGCCCCGGCTCCGGCTTCCGCTGGCCGACAGCCTCGGCGCCGTCGGGCTATCCGTCGAGCGCAGCCAGGAGCTCGGACCGCCGGACGTTCCCGCCGCTCAGCACGAGGACGACCGGCCCGGTGCCGGGCGGCAGCTGGTCCAGTGCCGCAAAGGGCGCCGCACCGGACGGCTCCGCCATCTCGCCAACGGCCTCCAGCGCCGTCGACATGGCCGGGAAGAACGCGTCGTCCGGCACGGTCAGCACGTCGTGGACCGTCGATCTGATCACCGCGAACGCCAGGTCGGCCGGCCGACCCGTGGCCAGCCCGCTCGCCACCGTCCCGATCGGGGCCGTCACCGGGTGCCCCGCCCGAAAGGAGTGGGCGACAGCAGGGGCCTGCTCCGACTGGACGCCGATGACCCGGCAGCGTGGGGCGAGGATCGTGGCGACCAGCGCGACGGCGGCCAGCAGGTTGCCACCACCCACCGGGACGACGATGGTCTCCGCCTCCGGCAGCTCGTGGAAGACCTCCCAGGCCAGTGTCGCCGCCCCGGCCATGAACGCGGGGTCCTCGCCGTCCTGGAGGTACGGCAGGCCCAAATGGTCGGCCAGCTCGCGGCCCCGGTCGGCCGATGCGTCGACATCGGCCCCCTCGACCACGACCTCACCGCCCAGCGAGCGGATCAGCGCCACCTTGTTCTCGGGGGCGTTCACAGGCACGACCACGTGGACGGGGCGCCCCAGCTGCCGGCCGGCGTACGCCATGGCCGCGCCGTGGTTGCCGGTGGACGCGGTGACCGCGCCGCGCACGGCCTCGGGCTGCGACAGCCCGGCCAGGGCCCCCCGCACCTTGAACGACCGCGTGGGCGCGCGGTTCTCGCACTTCACCTGGACGGGGCGGCCAAGGCGGCGACCGAGCGCCGGCGCCTCCGTCAATGGGGTCGGCGCCAGGTGCCGCCGGACGAGCTGCAGCGCGAGCAGCACGTCGGTCGCCGTGGGGGCGGTGCCGACGCGGACTGGATCGGATGCATCGTTCTGGATAGGTCGCACGATAGCCTGCCCCGCGCCGGGGTGATTACCCTCTTTCGGACATATGACCAGCCTGGCCCAGAAGCTGCGCGTCCCGGCCAGCCGTGCGGTCGTCGTCAACGGGCCGGCGGGCTACGCCGAAGCCCTGGGCGTTGCAGGCGACACTGAGCTCGCGGACCTCGACTTCGTGCAGCTCTTCGTGAGCAGCGCTGCGGAGCTCCGCTCGCTTGGCCCGGCGGCCATCCGCTCGGTCCGTCCCGACGGCCTCCTGTGGATCACCTACCCCAAGGGCGGCAGGACTCGCGGCCAGACCGACCTCCCGGCCACTCCCTGGTGGCACCGCCGCGACGTGCTGGGCGAGATCACCGGGGAGACCGGATACGTCCCCGTCGCCCAGGTCGCCGTCGACGACCACTGGACCGCGCTGCGTTTCCGGCGCGGCCTCGAGCCGGGGCTGACGAAGCCGAGCGCCGGCTGACTCCGGGCCAGTGGGGTAGCCTCGGGGCCTGCTCCCCGAGGGCGGCCCCGACCCCGGGTCGGGGAGCCGCTTCCCGAATGCCTCGCCACGCCTCCAGGCGACATGATATGATGGTGATATCAAAAACATATTGGAGGGATTTCACATGAACGAGCGTCCCACGCTTGCGCTGTCCGGGTGGGCGGTGGCCGCGATCCTCCTCGTCTACGCCGGCGGCCTGGCCCTGCTCTTCTGGTCGGGCGCGTACGTGAACGTCCCCGGCCTGGTGATCGCCCTGCCCATCGCGGTCTTCGCCGTCGCGCTGAGCGGCTTCGCCATCGTGCAGCCGAACCAGTCCCGGGTCGTGACGCTGTTCGGGCGCTACCTGGGCAGCGTCCGGCGCAACGGCTGGATCTGGACGTGGCCGCTGACCAGGAAGCCCATGGTCTCGCTCCGGGTCCGGAACTTCGAGAGCTCGGTGATCAAGGTCAACGACGCCGCCGGCAACCCCGTCGAGATCGCGGCGGTGATCGTCTGGCAGGTCGTGGACACCGCCCGCGCCGTGTTCAGCGTCGAGAAATACGAGGAGTTCGTGCGCCTCCAGACCGAAACGGCCGTCAGGCATGTGGCAAGCCTCTACCCCTACGACAGCTACGAGCCCGAGCAGCGCTCGCTGCGGGCCAACGCCGACGAGGTCATGGCGAGCCTGCACCGGGAGCTCCAGGGCCAGCTGGAGCAGGCCGGCGTCGAGGTCGTGCGGACCCAGCTCCGGCGGCTCGCCTATGCCCCCGAGATCGCCGCGGACATGCTGCGCAGGCAGCAGGCGGAGGCGGTCGTGGCCGCGCGTACCCGTATCGTCGCCGGCGCCGTCAGCATGGTCGAGCTGGCGCTGAACCAGCTGTCGGAGCAGCGGATCGTGGAGCTCGACGAGGAGCGGAAGGCGGCGATGGTCTCCAACCTCCTGGTGGTGCTCTGCGGCGAGCAGCGCACGCAGCCCGTCGTCAACACCGGGACCCTGTACCAGTAGGCCTTGGCAGAGCGCAAGAACTTCCTGCTGCGGATCAGCCCGGAGCTCTACGGGGTCCTCGAGAAGTGGGCGGCCGACGAGCTGCGGAGCGTGAACGCGCAGATCGAGTTCCTGCTGCTGGAGGCAGTCCGAAAGGCTGATCGAGACCAGCGGCTGAAGAGGGAGCGGTCGTGACCCCCGACCGACGGCTCGGACACCCAGTTGATCTGCGGAAGCGAGGTCGCCCGATGAGCACCACCGATCCATCCGTGAGCCTGCCGGCGAGGACCCGGGCCGACCACGCATCCGCCGTGCCATGGCTGCCCGTGGTGGGGCTGGCGGCGGTCAAGGTGGCCGTGTCCATGGTCTTCGCCGGCCGGTACGGGTGGCACCGGGACGAGCTCTACTACCTGGCCAGCGCGCGCCACCCGGCGCTCGGGTACGTCGACTACCCGCCGGTCGCCCCGATGATCGCCCGGCTGGTCCAGGTGGTCGCGCCCGACTCGGTGGTCGCCCTCAAGTTCGCCAGCGTCCTCGCCGGGGCAGTGGTTGTCGTGCTCGCCGCGCTGATCGCCCGCGAGCTGGGCGGCGGCCGGCGCGCTCAGGTGCTGGCTGCGCTGGCGGTCGTGATCTCGCCGCTGTTCCTCGGCGGCAATTTCATCTTCGAGACGGTCAGCTTCGACCAGGTGGTGTGGGCGCTGCTCCTGTGGCTCGTGGCCCGCGTGCTGGCCGGCGGCGACCGGCGGCTGTGGCTCCTGGCCGGCCTCGTGCTCGGCATCGGCCTGGAGACCAAGTACACCGTCATCGGGCTGGCGGTGGCGCTCGCCGCGGGCCTGCTGCTCACGCCCGCCCGCCGGCACCTGGCCACGCGGTGGCCCTGGCTGGGGGCCGCCCTGGCGGTGGTCCTGCTGGTGCCCAACCTCTGGTGGCAGGCGGGCCACGGCTGGGACAGCGTCGCCTACACCCTCCACCACCGGGGCGCCACCGACGGGCCTGTCGCCTACTGGCTCCAGCAGGCGCTCGTCCTGGTCCAGCCGCTGCTCCTCCCCCTCGTGGTGGCCGGGGCGGTGTGGCTCTGGCGGTCGGGGACGTTCCGGGCGCTGGCCTGGACCGGCATCCTGGTCGAGCTCCTGTTCTTCCTGGCCGGGGGCAAGTCCTACTACCCGGCGCCCGTCTACCCGCTGCTCTACGCGGCCGGCGCGGTCTGGCTGGAGCGATCGGTCGGCTCGCGGCTGCTGCGGCGGGCCTGGGCGACGGCCACCGCCGTCGCCGGCCTGGTCCTGCTCCCGGTGCTGCTGCCCGTCCTGCCGGCCGACGTCATGGCGCGGTCCGGGGCGCTGACCTCGGTCACGGCCGACATGTACGGCTGGCCGGACCTGGCGCACCAGGTGGCCGCCGCCTACGCCTCGCTGCCCCCGTCCGACCGACAGGGGGCAATGGTCCTGGCGTCGAACTACGGAGAGGCCGGCGTGCTCGACCTCTACGGCCCCGGCCTCGGCCTGCCCCCCGTGGTCAGCCCCCACCTGACCTACTACTACTGGGCGCCGGCCCGGATGAGCCCCGACGTCGTGATCGCGGTCGGCTACCAGCGGCAGGACCTGGAGCCGCTCTTCGCCGACGTCACCCGGGTGGGCACGATCAGCAACTCGTACGGCGTCGACAACCACGAGGCGGGGATGCCGATCTTCGTATGCCGGTCGCCCCGGCGGCCGCTGTGGCAGGCGTGGCCGTCGCTGAAGCGCCTGGACTGACGGCGGGACGGTGCCGCAGCCCCCGTCCGATGCCTGCCCGGGCGGGCGCGGCTTGACATCCGTTCGGCAGTCGATCAGACTCCTCTAAAATTAATGACAATTGTCTATAAAGGAGGCGCTGCCATCCGCCTCCGGGGGGTGTCGCGAGCGTTCGACCTGGTGCCGGCGGTGAGGCGGGTGGACCTCGACGTGGCGGCGGGCGAGGTCGTCCTCATCCGGGGTCCCAACGGAGCCGGCAAGAGCACGCTGCTGCGCATCGTCGCGACCGCCCTGTCGCCGACCGCGGGGGCCGGGCAGGTCCTCGGCTTCGACCTCCTGTCGGAAAGGGACGAGATCCGGCGCCGGACCGAGCTCGTGAGCCATCGCACGCGCCTGTACGAGGACCTCACCGCCCTGGAGAACCTGCGCTTCGCCGCGGCCATCCATGGCGTCGACCCTGGCCGCGCTCCCGACGCGCTCGAGCGGGTGGGCCTCGCGCACGTGGCCCGCGAGAGGGTGCGCGGGTTCTCGCAGGGCATGCGCCAGCGGCTCGCCCTGGCGAGGGCGGTGCTGCGCCGACCGGAGCTGCTGCTCCTGGACGAGCCCTACGCCGGGCTGGACCGCGAGGCCCAGGAGCTCGTGGACGACCTGGTGACCGGGGCGCGGAGCGAGGGCCGGACCGTCGTGGTCGTGACGCACGGGGGCACGCGCGCCGACCTGGCCAGCCGGGCTGTGGTGATGCGCGGGGGACGCCTCCACTCCGCCACCCCGGCGGAGGTGGCGCTTGTCAGGCGCGCATGAGCTTCCTCCAACAGGCCCTGGCCGTCGCCGCCAAGGATCTCCGGATCGAGCTCCGCGGCCGGTACGCGGCAGGGGTGGTGCTGCCGTTCGCCTGCACCCAGCTGATCGCCTTCGGGCTCTCCCTCGGGCCCGGCCGCACGCTGCTCCAGGCCACTGCCCCTGCGCTGCTCTGGCTCGCGGTGCTCTTCGCCGCGGTGCTGGCGTTCCGCGGCGCCTACGAGGCGGAGGGCGAGGACGGCGCGCTGGAGGGGCTGCTGCTGGCGTCGGTGGACAAGGCCGCGGTCTTCGTGGGCAAGGCTGCCGCGGTCGTGGTCCAGCTGCTCGCGCTCGAGGTCGTCGTCGTGATGCTGACCGCGGTCCTCTTCGGCGTCGTCTCGGCCGGCGGCGCGGTAGGGCTGGCGGCCGCCCTCGAGCTGGTCGCGGCCATGACGCTGGGGACCGTGGGGTTGGCGGCGCTGGGTAGCCTCTTCGGCGTGCTCACCGAGGCCGCGCGCGCGAGGGAGGCGGTCTTCCCGCTGCTGATCCTGCCATTGACCACGCCGGTCCTCGTCGCGGGGGTCAGGGCCACGGCCCTGGTCCAGGCCGGCCACCCCGAGGACGCGGCCTCCTGGCTGGGGCTCCTCCTCGTCTTCGACGTCGTCTTCCTCTCTGCGGGCGCCCTGCTCTTCGGTCACCTGCTCGAAGACTGACCGGGGCACAGCGCGGCATCGCTCGGCAGGCTTGACAGCGCCCGGCGCCGGGGTGTAGAAGAGGGCTAATTTAATCAATGGTCATTCTTAATAGACCGGCGGATTCGACGGGAGGGGATCGATGAGATGGAGACCACCGGTCTCGCGGAGGACCCTGCTGACGGCCGTGCTGGCGGCCGGCGCCATGGCCGCGGTCGGCGCTGGCTCTTCGGCGATGACGGTGCGGCTGGCCTTAAGGCAGGCGTCCTTCGACGCGACCATCGCCCAGAACTCGCAGAGCATGCTGGAGCAGGGCCGGCAGACCTTCCGCTTCGACACCTTCGACGACCAGGCCTTCTGGGGTGACACGCTCCAGCTCCACAGGGCGATCGAGGGCCAGAACCTGGGCGGAGTCGGCCCCGGGGTCAGTCCCAGGACCGCGCTGAGCGTCGGCCTCAAGGTCGACGTGAACGCGCTGCCAGACCA
>DATFRD010000031.1:0-15532 GCA_035263645.1 Candidatus Dormiibacterota bacterium
CGGCGCGCCCGCGCCGGACATCCTGTCGGAGACGATGATCCAGCCGATCGCCCCGGAGGCCTTCTGGACGATCGTGCTCGGCTCCGGCCACCGGCTGCCGCTGGACTGGATGAGCGGGGAGGCGGTCGCGCGCGTGCGGGCCGGCGTCTTCGACCGAATGCGGCGGGAGCGGGTGACCACCATCACCTCGGACGTGCTGTACGCGCGGGCGCGGCGGCCACGCTGACGCGGAAGGGCCGGGCTCAGCCCGGCTTGCGGCCGCGGGCCACGGCGAAGCTGTACGTGGTGTGGTACTGCTCCCACTCCGCCTGCGCGGTCCGGACGAGCTCGTGGCACTCGGCCAGCGGCACGCCGAACGCACCCTGGAAGACGTCGCACAGGCGCAGGAACAGGGCTCGGACGTCCGAGGCCATGAGCGAGCCGATCCGGCCGCCCCACTCACCAACCGGCAGCACCAGCGTCTGCCTCTCGACCCGCGCTAATCCCGCGGCGGTCAGGTAGCTGTCGATGGAGCGGAAGACGATGCTGGTCGAGTCGAGCCCGCGGGTCCGGTTGAGGCGCCGGAGCATCTCGCTGAGGCGCTCCATGGCCGGGCTGGCGGGCAGGAACTCGGTCGCCGCCTCGACCAGCTCGACCCAGCCGCCCGGCCGCACGACGCGGACGAGCTCCGCCACCTCGGCCTGCCACGACCGCACCGGCACCCCCGAGAAGAGGAGCCGCTGGTGGACGAAGTCCGCGCAGCCGTCCCTGATGGGCAGCCCCTGGAGCACGTTGCCCCGGACGCCCCGGTAGTTGGCCGGCCCCCCCGGCTTGCCCGGCACCAGGTCCAGGCCGATCACCAGGGCATCCGGAAACTGCTGGCAGACCTCGTGGGCCCACTGCGCCGTGCCGGTGCCGACATCGACGACCAGCGCCGGACTCTCGACAGGAGCCAGGAAGTTCCCGCCGCGAGCCTCGCGCAGCGCGTGGTGCTGGACGTCCAGGCGGTCGACCTCGGCCGGGTGCCGGGGCAGCAGGTAGGCGACGTCGCCCTGAGAGCTCGCCGGCTCGGTGGGGTTGGCCACGTCGGGCCCCACTGTACCTGGCCTTCGGGGGTCAGCGGCCGCTGAAGCTCGGCGGCCGCCGCTCCCGGAACGCGCGCCGCCCCTCGACGTAGTCCTCCGAGCGGAAGCACGCCTCCACCATGCGCGACACCCTGGCCTCGTCGCGTCGGCCTGGGTCCCGCATTGCCTCGCGGATGGCCGCCTTGCACGCGGCCACCGTGAGCGGGGCGTTGGCGGCGATGGAGCCGGCCAGGTCCATGACCTCCTCCTCCAGCCGCGCCGCCGGGACGACCCGGTTGACGAGACCGATCCGGAGCGCCTCCTCCGCGGACAGGCGGCGTGCCGAGAACAGGATCTCCGCGGCCCAGGCCGGGCCGACCAGGTCGACGAGGGCCCTGACCCCGCCGTAGCCATAGCCGAGACCCAGGCGCGCGGCCGGGATGCCGAACTGGCTCCCCTCCGCGGCGACCCGGATGTCCGCCTGCATGGCCGTCATAAGCCCGCCCCCGATGCAGTAGCCGCGGATCATCGCCAGGACCGGCCGCTCCACCGCCGCCCAGGCCTCGGCCACCGCCGCCCAGCCCCGGTCGTACGCGGACCTGGCCTCGGGCGTGTCCCGCTGGCCGTCGAACTCCGAGATGTCCGCGCCGGAGACGAAGGCCCGCTCTCCAGCCCCGGTCAGCACGATCACGCGGACCCCGGGGTCCTCCCCGAGCCTCGCGAGCACGCCCGGCAGGGCGGCCCGCATGTCGGCGGTGAGCGCGTTGTGCTTCTCGGGGTTGTTGAACGTGATCCTGGCCACGCCGCCGCCCACGGCTACCAGGAGCCGTTCCGTGCCGGAGTCGCGGGCCTCGAGGGAGGCCGCGCCCGGCGTCATACCACCCCTCGCCGGCGGAGCTCCTGGAGCTGCGCGGACGAGACGCCGACCTCGGCGAGGACCTCGGCCGTGTGCTGGCCCGGCTCCGGGCTCGGGTCCCGCACCGTGGCGACCGGCCGGTCCGTCGAGACCGCGTTGCGCACCAGGCCGAGGGGCCCGAGCACGGGGTGCTCCACGGTCGTCACCAGGTCGAGGTGGCGCACCTGCGGGTCGTCGAACACCTCGTCCACCCGGTAGACGGGGCCGGCCGGCACCCCCGCCTCGTTGAGCGCGGCCGTCCACTCGGCCGTCGTGCGGGTGCGCAGCCGGCCGCCCACCAGCGCGTTGAGCTCCGCGCGATGGGCCGTGCGGCCCGCCGTCGTCTCGAAGCGCGGGTCGGCGAGCAGCTCCGGGAGCCCCACAACCTCGCAGAGCGAGCGCCACAGCCGGCCGCCCGCGCCGGCGACGTTGACGTGCCCGTCCGCCGTCGGAAAGCAGCCCATCGGGGTCATCGTGGGGTGGTCGTTGCCCTCCTGGGCCGGCACCTCGCCGGAGACGGTCCAGCGCGCGGCCTGGAAGTCCATCATCGCGATCATCGCCTCCAGCAGCGAGGTCTGCACCCACCGGCCCTCGCCGGTCCGGACCCGCTGGTGGAGCGCCACCAGGATGCCGACGGCGAGGTACAGCCCGCCGGCCAGGTCGGAGACCGGGATGCCGACGCGAAGCGGCCCGCCTCCCGGCGGCCCGGTCACGCTCATCAGCCCGCCCATGCCCTGCGCGATCTGGTCGACGCCGCCGCGCCCGGCGTATGGGCCCGTCTGGCCGAAGCCGGAGATCGAGCCATACACCAGGCGGGGGTTGCGGGCGCTGAGCGTCTCGTAGTCGAATCCCAGCCGCCGCTTGACCGGCGGCCGCATGTTCTCGACCAGGACGTCGGCCGTGTCGACCAGCCGGAGCAGGAGCTCTCGCCCCTCCGGAGACTTGAGGTCGATGGTCACGGACCGCTTGTTGCGGTGCAGGTTCTGGAAGTCGGCGGTGTGCCGGCGGTCGTCCACCTGCCCGGCGCCGCCGGCGCCGGAGGGCGGCTCCACGCGGATCACGTCGGCGCCCCAGTCGGCCAGCTGGCGGACGCAGGTCGGGCCGGCCCGGGCCACTGTCAGGTCGATGACGCGCACGTCGCCGAGCGGGAGGCCGGGGTCGGGCTGCATCTCGCCGCACTCTACAGGACGCCCGACGGCTCCGGGCGCCGGCCACCTGCAGGGCTCACCGAGAGGGCGGCTGGTGCGGGTGGCGAGGCGCCGCTAGGTTGTCCCCATGAAGATCGAGGCTGCGGGGTTCGACGAGGGTCGCCTGGAGCGCATCACCGAGCACCTGGCCGGGCGGTACGTGGAGCCCGGCAAGATCGCTGGCTGCCAGGCACTGGTGGCCCGGATGGGCCGGGTCGCGTACTTCCGGTCGTTCGGTCACGCGGACATCGAGCGCAAAAGGCCGGTCCGCGAGGACACGGTCTGGCGCATCTACTCGATGACCAAGCCGATCACCTCGGTGGCCCTGATGACGCTGTACGAACAGGCGCGCTTCCAGCTCGGCGACCCGGTGCGGCGGTTCATACCGGAGTGGAGGAACCAGAAGGTCTGCGAGGCGGGAGCAGACGGCGCCGGGCGCCTGGTGGAGCCGGACCGGCCGGTCACCGTGCGCGACCTCCTCACCCACACGTCCGGCCTCACGTACGGCCGCGACCCCGCGGACCCGGTGGACCGCCTCTACGTCGAGGCCGGCCTGTGGGGCCCGGAGGTGACGCTGGATGAGCTGGTCCGGCGGCTCGGCGAGCTCCCGCTCAGGTTTCAGCCCGGGACCCGGTGGCAGTACTCCTTCGCGACCGACGTGTGCGGGCGGCTGGTCGAGATCATCGCCGGGCGGCCCTTCGACCAGTACCTGCGGGAGGCGATCTTCGAGCCGCTCGGCATGACCGACACCGGCTTCGTCGTCCCCGAAAGCGCCAGGGATCGGTTCGCCGCCAACTACCGGCGCAGCCCTCAGAAGCAGCTGGAGCGGATCGACGACTCGGCGGCGAGGCCGTACCTGACCCAGCCGCCGCTGTGCTCCGGCGGCGGCGGGCTGGTCTCGACGACCGCCGACTACCTCAGGTTCGCCGAGATGCTGCGGCGGGGCGGGGAGCTGGACGGGGTGCGCGTGCTCGGGCGGAACACGGTCCGCTACATGACCCGGAACCACCTGCCCGGCGGCGCGTCCCTGCGCGGCCTCGCCCTCGGCGGCTTCGGCGAGACGGGCTTCGACGGCGTCGGCTTCGGCCTTGGCTTCGCCGTCTCGCTCGACCCCGTCGAGACGCAGACCGTGGGCTCGCGCGGTGACTTCTACTGGGGCGGCGCGGCCAGCACGATCTTCTGGGTCGACCCGGTCGAGCAGTTGGTTGTGATCTTCATGACGCAGCTCATGCCGTCGGGCACCTTCAACTTCCGCGGCCAGATTGCCCAGCTCGTGCACCAGGCCCTGGTGTAGCCCTTCCCACGCGGGTGGCCCGCCAGGCCGGGGGCGCCGGCCGGCCGCGCCTATGATGGCCGCCATGGGGTGCACCCGCCCGCCCGTGCAGTGACGAGCGGCCCGCCGAGCAGGCCCACGGTGCTGGTCGACATACTCGATCTGGAGCGGATCGAGGAGGACATCTTCCGCGGCAGAAGTCCTCGGGGGCGGTGGCAGCGCGTCTTCGGCGGCCAGGTGGCCGGCCAGGCGCTGGTCGCCGCCGGTCGGACCGTCACGCCCGACCGGGCGGTCCACTCGCTGCACGCCTACTTCATCCGGCCCGGCGATCCGGAAGTGCCGATCGTCTACACGGTCGACCGCGTTCGCGACGGGCGCTCGTTCACGACGCGCCGGGTGACCGCGATCCAGCACGGCCGGGCGATCTTCACGCTGTCGGCGTCGTTCCACCGCCAGGAGGAGGGTCTCGAGCACCAGGAGGCCATGCCGGACGCCCCGGCGCCCGAGCTCCTGACTGACTGGCCGGAGCGCTCCGGCCCAGAGGCCGAACCCGGCTCCGACCCGCCGCCGCCCCGGCCGGTCGAGATCCGGCCCGCCGGCGTCTCGGGCGAGCCGGGCGAGCTGCGCCGGATGGTCTGGATGCGGGCCCGCGACATGCTGCCCGACGACCCGCTGCTGCACGTCTGCGCCGTCGCCTACGCCAGCGACATGACCCTGCTGGACTCGGTGACGCTGGGCCACGAGCTCAGCTGGGAGGACGGCCGCCTGAGCGCGGCCAGCCTCGACCACGCGATGTGGTTCCACTGGCCGTTCCGGGCCGACGAGTGGCTGCTGTACGTCCAGCGCTCGCCGGCCGCGTCCGGAGCCCGCGGGCTGGCCCAGGGCACGATCTTCCGGCGCGACGGCCTGCTCGTCGCGTCGGTCGTCCAGGAGGGGCTGATCCGCCTGCAGCCGCCGCCGGCGGCGCCGGCCTGAGCCGGGCGCGGCTTCTATGGACCACGCCGACCTCGTGGCGCTGATCCGGGACGGGGTCGTGCCCGGGAGGTGGGCCGACCTCGGCTCGGGTGACGGCGCCTTCACCCTCGCGCTGGCCGACCTGCTCGGCGCCGGCGCGCGCATCCTCTCCGTCGACCGCGATGGGCGGGCGCTGAGCCGCCAGCGCCAGTCGATGCAGGCGCGGTTTCCCGAGGCGGCGGTGAAGTACGTGAAGGCCGACTTCACCCGGGGGCTGGAGCTGCCCGCCCTGGACGGCGTGGTCATGGCGAACTCGCTGCACTTCGTCCGGCGCCGGGAGCCTGTCCTGGACCTGGTCCGGCGGGCCCTGGTGCCCGGCGGCAGACTCGTCGTCGTGGAGTACGACGCTGACCGGGGCAACCTCTGGGTGCCGCACCCGTTCTCCTACGCCACCTGGGAGGGCGTGGCGGCGGCGGCAGGCTTCGTGGATACCAGCCTGCTGGCCCGCCGGCCGAGCCCCTGGCTGGGCGCGATGTACTCGGCGTTGAGCTTCCGCCCCGCCTGAGCGGGGGCCCCTGGCGGCGCCGGCCGCCAGGGGGAGGGTGGGGGAGGAGTCTCGGATCCCGGCTACGCGACGGGGCCGGTCGTCAGCGTGACCGTGGCGCTGTGCGTGCCGGACTGGTCGACCCAGGTGACCTGGATCTGCTCGCCCGGCTTGTGCGACTGGATGGCCGTCCCGAGATCCGTGGTCGACGAGACCGCGCTGCCGTTGATCGCTGTGATCACCGAGTTGGCGCCGATCCCGGCCCGCTCGGCCGGGCCGCCCGCGGTCACCCCGGTCACCAGCACGCCCGAGCTGACGTGCAGGCCGAGCTGGGCTGCCGTGGCCGGGTCGAGGTTCTGGACGCCGACGCCCAGGTGGCCGGACTGCCCGATGATCACGCCGTTGCCGGCGCGGCCGGCCCGGATCTGGTTGACGACCTCCAGCGCCGTGCTGGAGGGGATCGCGAACCCGGTCGTGGACGTGCTCTGACGGAAGCCGGTGGTCTGGCCCGCGGTGATCATGCCGATCACCTGGCCGGCGGAGTTGACCACCGGACCGCCCGAGTCGCCGGGGCTGATCGGGGCGTCGATCTGGATGAGGCCGGTCAGGTTCTCCGCGGAGGCGCCGCCGTCGCTGGCGGTGATGGCCTGGTCGAGCGCAGTTACGCTGCCCTGCGTCGCGGTGGGGGTGCCGCCCTCGCCGAGCGCGTTGCCGATGGCCACGACGCTCTGGCCCTCGGTCACCCGCGACGAGTCGGCGAGCGTCACGGTCGGCAGGCCGGAGACGTTCTGGATCTGGAGCAGGGCCACGTCCTGCGCCGGGTCGACGCCGATCGCGGTAGCCGTGTACGTGCCGGAGCGGCCCTGGATCGACACCTGGATGCTCGTCGCCTGATCGACGACGTGATTGTTGGTCAGCACCTCGCCCGACGGCGTCAGGATCATGCCCGTGCCGGCCGCCCTGGCGCTGCCGCGCAGCCCGGCGACGACGGTGTTGATGTCGACCACCGCTGGGTCCACCCTGCTGGCGATCGCCTGCGCGTCGATGGGCCCGCTGCTCTGGCTGCCCGAGCCGATCTGGGGAGCCAGGTGGATCGGGTTGGTGTCCGAGATCGAGGAGCCGTGGAGGATGTCCCTGCCGAGCGCCAACCCCACCGCCAGGCCGGCGCCCCCCACCAGCAGCGCCAGCGCCGCCACACCCGCCAGCAGGGCAGCCCAGCCGCGGCCGGGACGGCGCGCCGGCGCCGGCGGGACAGGCGGCTGGCCCCAGGCCGGCTGCCACTCACCCTGCCAGCCGGCGCCCGGCGGCGGAGGCGAGCTCGGCGGCGGGCCCCAGCCTCCCGCCCAGTGGCCGGGCGGTTCGGACGGCTGCTGGGGCTGCTGGGTGGGCGGGGGAGGCGGCCAGTACCCGCCGGGCTGAGGCGGGCCCGCGGGGCGGGTCTCGGGAGCGCCGGTTCCGGTCGGGTCAGGACTCTGTTCCGACATTCTCAAGCCTCACAACACTGATACGCAGACCGGCAGTGTCAACTTCCCCTGTCCACCCGGTCCACTGGCGTTCGTCACGGTCCCCATGCTCGGGTGGAGACCTGAAGCCGATGTGAGACGAGCCTTACGGTTCGCTGAGAAGCCCGGTGCGGCGCCGGCGTCGGTCCGACTGCGCTACCCGGCCACCTCGTCGAACAGGCCCTGCAGGACCCGCGAGAAGGTGGGGAAGCCGTGGATAGTATCCGCCAGCACCGGCAGCGGCACGCCCGCCCGGACCGCCAGCGTCAGCTCGCCGATGATCTCGCCGGCCCGCGGGCTCACAACCGTCGCGCCCGCCAGCACGTTCCGGCCCGCGTCCACCACCAGCTTGACCAGCCCGCCGTGGAAGTCGTGGATGAAGCCTCGCGCGGTGTCGGCGGCGTCGACGCTCACCACCCGGACGTCCATGTCCCGCGCGCGCGCCGTCGCCTCGACCTCGCCCACCGCCGCGATCTCCGGGTCGGTGAACGTCACCCGTGGCACCGCCAGGTGGTGCGCGGGCCGGTCACCCCGGCCGCGCAGGCTCCGGCCGATCAGGGTGCCGTGGTAGTGGGCCAGGTGCGTGAAGCCGCCGATGCCGTTGACGTCGCCGCCGGCCCAGATCCCGTCGCCCGCGACCAGGCTCTGACGGTCCACCTGGATCCAGCCGCGGGGGCCCGTCGTCACCCCCGCCGCTGCCAGGTCGAAGCCGTCCAGGTTGGGCCGGCGCCCCGTGGCTACCAGCAGCCGCTCGGCCGTCACCGGCTCGCCCGCCGCCAGGGCCAGCCGCACCCCATCCGCGGCGGCGGAGACCCCGGTCACCCTGGCGCCGGTGAGGACGCGGATGCCTTCGGCCTGGAGGTGCCCGAGCAGCAGCTCGCCGACCTCTGGCTCCTCGGCGGCGAGCAACCGGGGAGCGCCCTCGACGACGGTCACGCTGGCGCCGAAGCGGGCGAACGCCTGGGCCAGCTCGACCCCGATCGCGCCGCCGCCCAGCACCGCCAGGCTGCCCGGCAGCTCCCTGGCCAGGACCGCCTCCCGGTTGGTCCAGTGCGCGACCGCGTCCAGGCCGGGGATGGGAGGCTCTGCGGGCAGCGTCCCGGTGCACACCACCACGCCCCGCCGCGCGGTGAGCGACACCCCATCCACGTCGACGCGGCCCGGGCGGGTGAGCACGCCGTGGCCGCGCAGCAGCGTGGCGCCCCGCTGGATCGCCTGGGCCGGCCGCGTGTCGTCCAGGTCGCGCGCCATCCAGGCGGTTCGCCTGGCGATCCGGTCGAAGTCGACCTCCACCTCGACCCGGCTGGCCGCCAGCGTGCGCGCCCGCGCGGCCTCCTTCAGGACTTCGGCGGAGCGGATCAGCGTCTTGCTGGGAATGCAGCCCCAGTACGGACACTCGCCGCCGACCAGTCCCCGCTCGATCACGGCCAGGGTCAGCCCGGAGCCGGCGAGCTCGGTCGCCACGGCCTCGCCGCAGGGACCGGCGCCGATGCAGATCACGTCGAAGTCGCGATCCATCGTCCCTGACCCTACGCCTCGGTCCGCCGGCCCGCGATCAGCCCGAACGTCGCCTCGAGCCACTGCAGCCGCCCGTCTGCGGCCGTGATGCGCAGGAACTCGCGGCAGCGGGCGGGCGCAGCGAGCAGCCAGCACTCGAGCGCGTCTCGCTCGTCCCGCGGCATCGACTGCTTGGCCGTCCAGTCGTCGAAGTCGTAGCGCTTGCGGACCAGGGGGTCCGAGGCGATGAGGTCGAAGCCGGCCGCCTGCAGCATGGCGGCCCACTCCGAGAGCCGGTGGGAGCGCACGTGACTGGGGTCGCGCCAGGCCTCGAAGCGATTCATGAACGCGTCCAGCTCGTCGTCCTCGGGCACCATGTTGTCGAAGATCACCAGGCGGCCGCCGGGCGCGAGGACGCGAGCGGCCTCGGCGAGGAACCGCTCCGGCTTCGGGAAGTGGTGGGGCGCGAAGCGGGCCGCCACCACGTCGAACTCGGCGTCCGAGAAGGGGATGGCCTCGGCGTCGCCCAGGCGGAACGTGACGTTGCCGGCCCCGCAGCCGGTCACGTACTGCTCGGCCGCCACCAGCATCGCGGGCGTCAGGTCCAGGGCCCAGACCTCGCGCGCGAGCGGCGCGAACGCCAGGGCGGTGTGGCCGCCGCCCGTGGCCACGTCCAGGACGCGCTCGCCCCCGGAGAGGGCTGCCACCCCGGTCATCCGGTCGAGCTCGTCGCCCTCGACGTGGATGCGGTCGCGGACGTACCGTTCGGCAGCGGCGCCGAAGCGCTCCCTCGACAGTCGCTTGGTCTCCTCAGGCGATGACACCGGCGTCCCTCAGGGTCCGCAGCTCGTCAGGGCCGCAGCCCAGCAGCTCGCCGAGCACCTCGTCGGTGTGCTGGCCGAGCACGGGCGCCGCCCTGGACGTGGCGTCGGGGTGGGCGGGCAGCATGATCGGCCGGCCGGTGGCTCGCACCCGGCCCAGCGTGGCGTGCTCGACCTCGGTGACCAGCCCGCGCGCCGCTGCCTGCGGGTGCTCCAGCACCTGCGCCACGCTGAGGACCGGCGCGTGGGGGACGTCATTGGCCTCGAAGACCTCCTGCCACTCGGCCACGGTGTGCTGGCCGGTCTGGGCGTTGACGATCGCGTCGAGCTCATCGCGGTGACGCACCCGGTCAGCGTTGGTCCGGAACCGGGCGTCCTGCGTCAGCTCGGGGCGACCGATGGCCCTTGCGATCTTGGGCCAGAACGCCTCGCCCAGGTTGGCGATCACGATGTCGCCGTCGCTCGCCCGGTAGGCCCCGTACGGGCTGACCGCCGGATGGCCGTTGCCGACGGGCCGCGCGCTCTCCCCAGTCATGAAGTACCGGCCGGCGTACTGGGTGAGGAGGCCGGCCATGGCGTCGAACATCGCCACGTCGACGAGCTGGCCGCGGCCGGTCCGCTGCCGCTCCACGACCGCGGCCAGCACGCCGATAGCCGCGAACAGCCCGGTGCCCAGGTCGGCGAGCGGCAGACCGCTGCGCAGCGGCCTGCCACCGGGCTCCCCGGTCAGGCTCATGCCGCCGCCCATGGCCTGCATGGCCACGTCGAAAGCGCTGCGCTCGCTCAGCGGCCCGGTCTGGCCGAAGGCTGATATCGAGCAGTAGACGATCTCGGGCCGCACCCGCTTCACGGTGTCGTAGTCGAGGCCCAGGCGCGCCGTGACCCCGGGCCGGAAGTTCTCGACCAGGACGTCGGAGACCGCGGCCAGCCGCAGGGCCAGGTCACGGCCCGCCGGCTGCTTCAGGTCCACCACGACGCCGCGCTTGTTGCGGTTGACGCTCATGAAGTAGTGGCTCTCGCCGGCCTGCAGCGGCGGGAGGTGGCGCGTCTCGTCACCGTCCCCGGGGCGCTCGACCTTGATCACGTCGGCGCCCAGGTCGGCGAGCAGCATCGTGGCAAACGGGCCTGCGAGGACACGGGTCAGGTCGAGGACGCGAATGCCGCGCAGCGGGCCATCCATCGCCTCGAAGGCTAACCGGTGCGGGCCGGGTGGGCGAAGCGGGTTACGCTCTCGGGAGATGCTGGTACGCGGCGGCTGCGCCCACGACTGCCCCGATACGTGCGCCTGGGAGGTGACCGTGGAGGAAGGCCGGGCCACCGGGCTGGCGGCAGCCGCCGGCCACCCGTACACGAACGGCGCGCTCTGCGCCAAGGTCAACAGGTACCTGGACCGCGTCTACAGCCCGGACCGCGTGCTCCAGCCGCTGCGCCGCGCGGGTCCCAGGGGCGCCGGCCGCTTCGAGCCGGTCTCCTGGGATGACGCCCTGGCCGGGATCGCAGAGAGGCTCCAGGCAATCGCCCACGCGGACGGCCCCGAGGCGATCCTGCCCTACAGCTACGCCGGCAACATGGGCCTGGTCCAGTACGGGACGATGGACCGCCGCTTCTTCGCCCGGCTGGGCGCCAGCCGGCTGGCCAGGACGATCTGCGGCGACACCGCCAATGCCGGCGTGGTCACCGCCCTGGGCACCCAGACGGGCTGCCTCCCCGAGGACATCGTGCACTCCCGCTTCATCGTCCTGTGGGGCGCGAACACGCTGGTCACGAACCTGCACCTCTGGCCGTTCGTGCGCCGCGCCCGCGAGGCGGGCGCCACCGTGGTCGTCGTCGACCCCGTGCGGACGCGCACGGCCAGGGAGGCCGACTGGCACGTGCAGCCGCTGCCCGGCAGCGACGCGGCCCTGGCGCTGGGGCTGATGCACGCGATCGTAGCCCGGGGCCTGCACGACCAGGACTACCTGGATCGCTACTGCAACGGCTGGCCCGAGCTGCGCGCCCGCCTGGCTGACTACCCACCGACGCGGGCGGCCGAGCTGACCGGCGTGCCGGCGTCGGAGATCGAGCGCCTGGCGCAGGCGTACGCCACCACCCGGCCGGCACTGATCCGCACGATGGTGGGCCCCGAGAAGCACGCCAACGGCGGCCGCGCGTTCCGCACCATCGCCTGCCTGCCCGCCGTGGTGGGGGCCTGGCGCGACCTGGGCGGCGGCCTGCTGCACTGGACCCGGAGCCTGTTCGCCGAGGCCACGAACTCGCGCTCCCTGGTGCCCCGCGGGCCCAGCACCCGCGTGATCAACATGGTCCGCATCGGACGGGCGCTGACCGACCCTGCGCTCCAGCCGCCGATCAGGGCGCTCTTCGTCTACGACAGCAACCCGGCGTCGATCGCCCCCAACTCGAACCTGGTCCGGCGGGGTCTCGCCCGGGAGGACCTCTTTACGGTGGTGCACGACCTGTTCCTGACGGACACGGCGCGCTACGCGGACTTCGTCCTGCCCGCGACGAGCTTCATCGAGCACCTGGACCTGCTCCTCCCCTGGGGCCACACGTACGTGACGCTCAACCAGCCGGCGATCGCGCCGAGGGGAGAGGCCGTGTGCAACACCGACCTGTTCCGCCGGCTGGCCGCCGCCATGGGCTGGGGCGGCGATCCCGCCTTCCAGGCCACGGACGAGGAGCTGATCCGGACGGCCCTGACGAGCGACCACCCCTACCTGGCGGGGATCACGTACGAGCGGCTCCTCGCCGACGGCTGGGCGCCGCTCCGGCTGCCGGCCGAGCGTCGCGTGCCGTTCGCACAGGGCGGGTTCCCGACCGCCTCGGGGCGGTGCGAGCTCTTCGCCGACCCGGTGCCGGACCACGTCCCGCCGCCGGCCGACGAGTTCCCGCTGATCATGGTGAGCGCCAAGACGGCGCTCCACTTCCTCAATACGAGCTATGGCCACCTGCCCCGGCACGTGCGAGCGGAGGGCGAGCCCCAGGTCCAGATGGACGTGGCGGACGCCCGACCCCGGGGGATCGGCGACGGCGACCGGGTGCGCGTGCACAACTGGCGCGGCGAGCTGGTCCTGACGGCTCGGGTGGGTGACGGCGTCCGGCCGGGGGTGGTCGCGATCCCGCACGGCTGGTGGCGATCGCGGACGGGTGGAGCGCCCAACGACCTGACCTCGGACGGCCTGGCCGACCTGGGTGGGGGCGGCGACTTCTTCGGCACGCGCGTCGAGGTCACCCGAGCATGAGACGGGCAGGAGGGGGCAGGCTGTAACCCTTTTCGTTCTCGCTGCGGACCGCTGGCGTCCGTGGGGTGAGGGGCGGCCCGGCGGCCGCGGCCCGGCGGCCGCGGCCCGCCTGCCGGCTCAGCCGGGAATCGTGGCCGCCAGGTGCAGGCGGTCCCAGTCCGAGTAGGGGCCGATGACGTGGACGATGCGGCGAAAGCCGGCCTGCTCCAGCAGGCTGGCCGCGATCGCCGCCCGGTAGCCCACCCCGCAGTGGACCGCAACCGGGGCATCGCGAGGCAGCTCGTGGGCGTGGTGCGGGATGTCGGGCACCGGGAGGCGGACAGCGCCCGGCACATGGCCGTGCACCCATTCGTCCTCGCTGCGGGCGTCGATGACCGTCATCGGCTCGGCGCTCAGGATCCACGACGCGAGGTCAGCGACCTCCGCCGTCTCGAAGGTCGTCAGGTCACGACCGCTGGCCGTCCAGGCGTCGATCCCTCCGTCGAGCTGGCCGACGACGCTGTCCCAGCCGATGCGGAGCAGCTGACGATGCGCATCGGCGTGCTGCTGCTCCGTGCCGCCGGCGAGCACGAGCGGGCGGCCGCGCTCGACGACCCAGCCGACCCAGGCGCTGAACGGCCCCTCCAGCCCGACGTTGTAGCTGCCGGGCACGTGGCCGCGGTCGAAGTCACGGCCGCTGCGCACGTCGACCATCGCCGCCCCCAGCTTCAGGTGGTAGTCGGTCATGTCGGCGGTCAGGCGCGGCAGCGACTTGAGCGTGCGGCCGAGCAGGTTGGCTCCGGCCCGGTTGATGGGCGCCATGGACCGGTAGTAGGTCGGGTAGGGGCCCTGGTGCAGGGCCCGCGCGATGAAGGGCATGAGGTCGGTGGTCATGAGGAACGGGTTGGTGGCACGCTCCCGCGCCATGGTGCTGCTGGGTTCGGAGCTGGCAGAGGCCGCGCAGAACGACCCGCCTCCGTGGGTCGGATAGACGACGACGTGGTCCGGGAGGTTGCGGAGGCGAACGTGCAGAGTGCGGAAGGCCTCGAGCGCCAGGTGGGTCGCGAGGTGGGGGCCGAAGAGGTCGGTGCGCGCGATGGCGCCGACCATCAGCGCGCCCCCTGAGAACAGCGCCAGCTGCTCCGAGTCCTCGCCGGCCAGCACGTAGCAGACGTGGTTGGGGGTGTGACCGGGGCTGCGCCTGGTCTGGAGACGCCAGCGGCCGACGGGGACCTGGCTGCCCTCGCGCAGCGGGGTGAACCGAAACTCGAGCCCGCTGTCCTCGGCCGCGCCCACCGCGGCCCCCGCCTCGGCCGCGAGCTCGCGCGCCCCCGAGACGAAGTCGTTGTGGACGTGGGTCTCCACGGCGTGGGTTATGCGGACGCCGAGCTGGTCCGCGCGGTCCAGGTACTGGGCCACGTCGCGCAGAGGATCGATCGCGACCGCTACCCCGGCGTCGGGGTCCGAGACCAGGAAGGTGGTGTTGCCGAGCTCGGGGGCCGGGAAGAGGTCGACCCGAGGCGACGGTGGAGTCATCCTTGAAGGAATAATGACCCCGGCGTCGGCGTGGCGGAACAGGCAGACGCGCCGGGCTTAGGCCCCGGTGCCCGCGAGGGCATGGAGGTTCGAGTCCTCTCGCCGACACCAGTCACGGTCGGGCCGGTGCTATCGTCGGTGGCCGCGCCGGGATGGCGGAACAGGCAGACGCGACGGTCTCAAAAACCGTTGCCCGCAAGGGCGTGCGGGTTCGACTCCCGCTCTCGGCACCAGGATCCGAATACGAAAACGCCCCGGCCCGCCCGCCGAGGGCCAGCCGGGGCGTCCTGACGTCTAGCCTAGGTATTGCCGAGGACCGCGCCGAGGATGTTGGCCTGCGCCTCGCGGGCCTCCTCCTGGCAAGTGACCCCCGCGGCCAGCCAGCACAGTGGTACCGCGAGGGGAACCCGGAGGTTCGAAATGGACGATACCAGTGCGCTGCCGGCGCTCCAGCGGCTGAAGGCCGCCACCACCGCCTACATTGAGCTCCTCAAGGAGCTCGAGCTCGTCTTCGAGTCGCCCGAGGTCGGCGATCGAGACGATCTTAAGGTCCACGTGCTGGAGGGGGTGGGCCGTAGAGGAGACGAGCAGCCGCGGCTGCGATGCCGGCCTGGACGCTGGCGCAATGTGGGAGCGGATTCTGTCATATGCGATATGACTTCGCGCAGGCAGACGGGTAACGTGCATAAGCGTCGCAGGATCCGCGTGGCGGGCCGACGAAGGACACATGCGCGTAGGTGTCATTGGGCGTGGGCGCGGTTGGCGCCCATTTCGGCCGTTATTTGGCGCGCGGGTGAGAGCGTGTCATGCAACTACAAGACCAGCGGGTGCTGGTGACCGGCGCAACCACCGGAATAGGCCGGGAAACCGCCATGCTGTTCGCCCGCCGCGGCGCGACAGTGGTCATCACCGGGCGCGACGCCGCACGAGGAGCGCAGACCGTCGCGGCGATCGAGGCCGAGGGTGGACGCGCCGAGTTCATCGCCGCCGACCTGAACGACATCGCATCTGTGCGACGCCTGGCCGAACAGGTCGGTGAGGTCGACGTGCTGGTGAACAACG
>DATFRD010000032.1:0-2890 GCA_035263645.1 Candidatus Dormiibacterota bacterium
GTTTCGTGGGCTGCACGACCGCTGGGAGGTCGCAATCCTGCTCGACCTCTTCGGCTGGCTCGCGGTGATGGAGGGCGAGCCCCGGCGGACACTCCGCCTGGCGGGCTCGGCCGCGGCGATCCGGGAGTCGATCGGAGCCCGCCAGCCTCCATCGCTGGCATCAGCGGTGGCGCCAGGCCTCGCGATCGCAAGAAGGGCGCTCGGCTCGGGCGCGGCTCGGGCGTCGCATGAGGGCGCCCGCGCTCGCCCCGAGCACGCGATCGCCTATGCCCTCCGCGAGTCCGAGCTGGAGACTGACGACCGCGCGGCCGAGAGGGCTGGCAGTGCGAGCGGACTGACAGCCCGCGAGCGCGAGGTGGCGGCAATGATCGCCGGCGGACTCACCAACCGGCAGATCGGATCGCAGCTCAGAATCTCGGTGCGAACAGCGGAATACCACGTCGAGCAGGTGCGCACCAAGCTCGGCTACCGGTCGCGGGCGCAGGTGGCAGCCTGGGCGGCCCAGGCCGGCCTGAGCAACGGCGACGGGAAGGCCGGAAAGTAGTCTATGAACGTGTATGCCACTTAATCGACCATGGCACATTCTGCAAGACGCTCGCCACTTCGGTGGTCACCGCTGGTACTCCGCGGGGATATGGTTTGATCGTGCCGGGTGTAGAACACACACACACACACACACCTGGAGCGCGATGCCAGGATACGAAGATGACCAAACCCTGGATGATCGACGAGTTGGCGCACGCTGGTCCCGAACATCTCGATTCGGACCTCGTCGCCGCCTACGACCACAAGCAGGGATACCCGGACCCGGCCGAGGATCTGGCCATCCTCCTCGACCATGGCCTGGACCAGACGAGCACTCTGGTGGATTTCGGGGCCGGCACAGGACGACTGGTGCTGGCAGCTGGGCCAATCGTGCGCCGCGTGGTGGCCGTCGACATCTCCCCCGCCATGCAGAGCCGCCTGCTGGATGCGGTGGCCAGGACCGGGCTGTCGAATGTCGAGTGCGTGCAGGCCGGCTTTCTCTCATATGAACACACCGGTCCGCCTGCGGATGCCGTCTACACCCGCAACGCCCTGCACCATCTGCCCGATTTCTGGAAGGCCGTCGCGCTGGACCGGATAGCGACGCTCATGCGGCCCGGCGCCGTCTTGCGTCTGCATGACCTGATCTTTGACTGCCAGCCGGCCGAGGTCGAGGGCATCCTCGATCGTTGGCTGGCCGGAGCGGCCGAGGACCCGTCACAGGGCTACACACGCGATGACTTCGCCGAGCACATCCGCACCGAGTTCAGCACCTTCCGGTGGCTCCTCGAGCCCATGCTCGCCGCGGCGGGGTTCGAGATCGTGGCCACCAGGTTCCGTGGCCACATCTACGGCGCCTATACCTGCATCAGCGCCGAGTCGTAACGGTAGGCTGGCGTGGGCGCGGCCAGGTAGCGCCCTCGTCAGACGGCCACAGCCGGCGATGCCTGTGGGCACGGCCCGCGTCGGGAGCCCCACTGAATGTGGGATCCTCCCATGGAACGATGCGGACGGCCGTCGCAGGTACGTCGCGCAGACGGTCATGGAGGTGGGTGCCATGGGACAGGGCTCACTCGCCGGCGGGCCGGCGGGGTCCGACGGCCGCGGCCCGACGGTGCTGCGGCGCTTCCTCATGCTCGGCGTCGGCGGAGGCCTCGTCCTGAACGGCCTGCTGGTGGGGGCAGCCTACGTCGAGTGGAAGGTGTCGACCGCGGCCTTTCCGCCGGGCGCCATCGGGTCCGCCGCCGTCGCGCAGGCGATCACGCTGCCCCTGCTGGCCAGCGTCCCCGTGCTGGTCCTGGCCGCCCTTGTCGTGCTGTACGCGACGCGGCTCACCGTCGCCCCGCTGCTGGACGTGGCCAGGACCGCGGACCGGATCGCCCGCGAGGGGAGGGCCCGGGTCCCCCACCTGGGCCGCACCGACCAGATCGGCGACCTGGCCGGCGCGCTGCAGGGCTGGCAGGACGCCGCCGCCATCCGCCAGATCGTCCTCGAGCGGGCCCCGATCGGGATCTACAGGGTGGACGGGGCCAGCCGGCTGGTGAGCGTCAACTTCGTGGGCCACGAGCTGCTCGGCTACGGGCCGGGCGAGCTCGAGGGGCGCGACCTGATGGAGCTCGTCTACCCGGAGGACCTGGGGGTGGCGCGGGCCCACCGCGACGCCGTGTTCAGCGGCCGCTCCGACCGCACGACGTTCGACGGCCGGCTGCGGAAGTCCGACGGCACGCCGCTGTGGTGCTCGGTCACCGTCGCCCCGATGCGCCTGAAGGACGGCCCTCCGGACGGCCACGTCCTCATCCTGCGCGACGTCAGCGCCCGGAAGCTGGAGATGGAGCAGGCGGCCGCGTTCCAGCGCCAGCTGCTCCCCAGGCAGGCCCCGCGGCTCGCCGACTACGAGGTGGCCGGCGCCTGCCTGCCCGCCCAGGACGTGGCGGGCGACCTCTACGACTGGGGGCTGACGGAGGACGGGCACCTGGACCTGACCCTGGCCGACGTGATGGGCAAGGGCATGGGCGCCGCCCTGGTCATGGCCAGGCTCCAGACCGCGCTGGCGACCGCCCCCCAGGAGCTGAGCCCGGCCGCCCGGGTGACGGTCGCGGACCGGGCGCTGACGTTCACAACGAGCTCCAGCGGCGGCTTCGCCACGCTGTTCCAGGCCCGCCTGCACCCGGCTTCCGGGACCCTCCACTACGTGGACGCCGGCCACGGCTACTGCGTCGTGATCCGCGGCGACGGGGAGATCGCCAGGCTGGGAGGCCGTTCGCTGCCGCTGGGGCTGGGCCTCGGCGAGGTCTTCCAGGAGGGCGCGGTCCGGCTGGAGCCCGGGGACAGGCTGCTGGTCTACAGCGACGGTCTCGTGGACCTG